>JAIVJJ010000116.1 GCA_020200095.1 Acidobacteriota bacterium
ACAGTGAAGCGATCCGGCAAGCAATCGCTTCGGAAGAGACTCACCGCCGCTTCCGCTTCGAGGGCTGTGAGTTTGGGAATTATGTTGGCGACCATAGCGGAGCTTACTTTAACATGACACAACGGCGCTCCGGTAAAAGAAGTTGTCCGTCATCATCGCGCTACTTTGGCCGGAGCGACGACGCGCAGGTTCATCCCTTGCGGCGCGGGGACATCTCGAAAACCAACGACGCAGTGACAGGTCGATTGGCTTTGTCACAGAGCGCGGCGTTGGCAAAATACGGTCAACTCAATTGTCAGATCGCCGCCTCATCCGGCATTTGCTTCAGAATTTCCATTGTCCTAACGCTGACCGTGCAGACACGTTTGAGGAGATCGATCACCGATTCTTTGTAGTCGGCGAAGCGATAGGTGTTGAATCGTTCGGCGATGGTCGCATCCGACGGTTTCTTTTCTTTGTACTGGTCGAGAATCCATTCGAGGGCGGAGCGATTGCCCAATTTGTATTCCCAAGCGAGCGGCGGGACGCCTTGCAAAACTGTTTCGGAGTCGAGTTCGATTGTGCCGTTTATCTTGTCGGCCTTTAGTTTCGGGCGCGGGGCCGAGTTTGTTTGCGCGTCAACTCTTTTCAGCTTGAAGGGCTTCGCTGTTTCATAGTTGATGTGCAAATCCATCAACTCTTTGCCCCACGCCGCCCATTGCCGGAAATCCGCGTAGAAGGGCAGACGCGGAAACTCACGTTTGAGATTGAGCGCGTACTTTTGGCGATACGCGGGATGATGAAGGACGGCATAGGTGTAATGAAAAATATCTTCGCGCGTGATCGTGTTGTCGTTGTAATGCTGGCGAAACTGCTGCAAGCCCCAATCGGTGATGTTGTCATGGCGTTCGCCATTAGCGTCATAACGGTAGAACGGTAGGCACTGAGTTTTTTCGAGCAAGTCATGATCGTAAATCACATTTTGCGCTAAAGCTTGGAATGTATCTGATCCCTCTCCAGAAAAAGCAATCGCTATGTTGCTGCCTCGAAAAACTCTCGGCATTTGGTACTGCACTTCATTCAATTTTTTTGAGAAGTATAAGTACAACCGCACGAAGGGACGAAAGGCGCTTTCGATAATTAAGTTTTCGTCATAGCTGTACCTCTCGCCTCTAGCTATGTCATTAATCACCGCTCGCGTCCATTTGATTTCGCGCTTGTCTCGCTTCCTCAACTCGCTTTTGATTTCG
Organism: Acidobacteriota bacterium; assembly: GCA_020200095.1. Taxonomy (GTDB): domain Bacteria; phylum Acidobacteriota; class Blastocatellia; order Pyrinomonadales; family Pyrinomonadaceae. Next base: position 1,230 of record JAIVJJ010000116.1, read on the forward strand.
TCTTTCGTCTTGCCTTTGAAGTTTTCAAGATCGGTGTTGTACGAATCGATGAGGAAGTTAAGTTTCTTGTCCAGTTTCTCTTTATCGAAGTCATAGACCCATTCGTTCCTAGCAGTAACAACTCCCAAAGAGAACAACTTAAAAACGGCGTCTTTTCCTCTGCCGGACTTTACGTCTTTGTCGGCTAGCAGTAATAGTGAATCACTTTCGTTCTCAGAGAGATTTATCCAGTAGTGATTTTCGTCAGGTGTGATGCGCTCGAAGTGTAACGCCTCGATCCTGTTTTCCCGCAGGTACTCCCTTTTTTTATGTGACTTTGCGTAGTCTTCAACTTCATTGTAGTGAATCTTACATCCTCGCTTCTTTGAGTTTTTGACAAGAAAGTAGATTGCGATGCCCTCTCTAATTTGATCGTTAAAAACGTTGCCGCCTTCTTGTCGCCTTCGCTCTCCCCTCGTTCGAGCATCACCCTTCAAATTAACTATCCACATCTCATTGAACTCGTCCTCTACAACTTTGCGGAAGCCGTCATATGAACGCCCATCAACAAAAGAGTTATTTGAAACGAAGGCGATAATGCCGTTCTCATTTACTCTGTCAATTGCCCAACGATAAAACCGAGAGTACATATCATAGGATTTTGGTTTTCGCGCCTTTGAAAACTTGATAAAGGTGTCTTTTATGCGCTTATCGATTCCCTTATAGACACGGCTTGCATTGAAGTCGTTATAGCTTGCTTGATTAGCGTAGTAAGGCGGGTTGCCGATGATGACCGAGATTTTGCGCTCGTTCTGATTCTTGATGCGGGCGGCGTTTTCACTACTGATGCCGAACATCAATTCTTGTTTGTGTTTATAGTCGAGCGCGGCGGTATTGTCGAGCGTGTCCACGAAACAGATGTTTTTGAATTCTTTGTATGCGCCGATCTTTTGCTGATAGCTGTATTCGATATTAAGGTTGGCGATGTAGTACGGCAGGATGGCGACTTCGTTGGCGTGAATCTCGTTTTCAAATTTGTACGGGAGATATTGCGCCGGGATATGCTCGACGAGTTCCGCGACGAAAGTTCCCGTTCCCGTCGCCGGGTCTAAAATCTCCACATTCTTATCCGCCAGACTTCGGTTGAAATGTTTTTCGAGCAGGTAATCCGTGCTTTCAATCATAAACTGCACGATCTCGTTCGGCGTATAAACCACGCCCAAGCGATCCGCGCCCTTCGGGTTATAAACTTTGTAGAAATTCTCATAGACGGTTTTCAGGAATTTCTGCTTTTCGTGATGGTCGGCGATGCCGGCTGCCGCGTCTCTGATCGTGTCGTAGTAACTACGAATGTTGCCCAAGTAATTTTGCCGCACACTGTACGTCATAAACGTTTCGATCACGTTTTCTAACTCGCGCGCGATGTTGTTGTGACGATGGAATTCGGCGTTGGCAAAGACGTTGGTGAAAATGTCTGCGGTCAGGATGTGCTGGATCATCATCTCGCGCACGTCTTCAAGCGTGATCTCCGGGTTGATTTCCTTCCGGCAATTCGCCAAAAACTCATCACGCTTGACGGTAAAATTCCGGTTGGTGTCGGCTTCCGTTTGGATCAGATGTCGCAAACTCTCGACAATCGTCGGCACGTCTTCGGTGAATTTCCGTAAAGCCTGATTAAACTCTCTGACTTGCGGCGGCTCGAAATTGACGAAGGTGTGCAAAATCCTTTCGAGCAATTCCGCATCTTTCATCGGAACGCGCATGACCTGCACGTTCTCTTGAAACAACACGGCGGTCTGGCTGTCCTCGAACAGCGTGTTGGTGAGCGGGTAGCCCTTGCCGATTTTCAGTTGAATCTCTTTGTCAATGTCATCTTTGATGTCCTTGCTTTCCCAATAACCGAAGTCCAACCGCAGCGCGTTCTTCAAAGCACCATCAGGAATAATGTTCGTTCCCTTCACGCTTTTAATCGCTATTTTCGGCACGAGCATTAAATTGCGCCGTTCGGCGTAGGAATTAACCAACGCGATAAAAGCGTGTTCGACCGAAGTTTCATTGCGGCTGCCGCCGAAGCGAATCGTCTCGTCAAGTCTGTTGTAGTAGTTATTGAGGAGTTGTTTGGACATGAGCTTTCGATACCAACTCGCGTGATAACTAAAGACAGCAACCTAAAACTTGAGCGGCTGTCTTACGAAAACAAATTCTTTGGCACATGGAACTTATGAACACTCGCGACACAAAAAGATTAACCCCGTTTCTTCGCTGGTTTGGCGGTAAACCCGCGACTCTCCGGCACGTTCTTCGTAGCAGAGAAATCCTGTGACGGCGTAGGAGTTTTTACTTTCTCTGCGATCTCTTTCTGTATCGCTTCCTTCAATCGGTTTTTCGCCTTTTTATTCATGACAAGGATTATAGCGTAAACCGGCAGGATGTCCGTCAGGTGTCAAACGGTAGTGTCAAAAAGGAAAAGGAGTCGCCATCACGGCGACTCCTAAATTGTCGAATCTTATTGGTGGAGCAGAGGGGGATCGAACCCCTGACCTCCGCATTGCGAACGCGGCGCTCTGCCAAACTGAGCTACTGCCCCAAACGTCGCTGATATTAGAGAGCCGTGCGGCGCGCTGTCAAGTGGACGA
>JAIVJJ010000362.1 GCA_020200095.1 Acidobacteriota bacterium
ATTATAAACTTTATATTTGTTAGAAACATTAGAAGATAAACAGTTACTTTAAAGTATTTATGCGCGAGCGAACCGGCAAATTTTTGCCGCGCTCGATTCAATCTGTCATACTTTTTGCAAATAAAAGCAAACGATGCACAGCTAAAAATTTTTATGTTAATAAAATAAAAAATGAAAACGAGTTTTATAAATCAACAGAAACTGCCGTTGGTTGTAGAAGCCGGTGATAATGCGCAGCAAGATTTTAGTCTTGAATCACTCGTCTTAACCTGTGTTAATCATCGCGATTTTCTCCAGAACAAACTTCTTGAATACGGCGCTTTATTGTTTCGCGGCTTTTCGGTTCAAACTTCCGCCGATTTTGAAAAGGTCGTTCGCGCTTTTTCCAATAAAAATTTATTAAACTACGCTGGCGGCGTGTCGCCGCGTGTCGAACTCGGCGGCGGAGTATACACTTCGACCGAATATCCGGCGCAATACGTGCTTTCTTTACACAACGAATTGTCTTACTCGCACCAATTTCCAAGTCATCTTTATTTTTGTTGCCTTCAGCCTTGGAAGGTTGTATTTGTCGAGCGACGGATGGCGGCTCGTCGCCGTTACTTCATTGTTGGCGACCATATCTCTGAGCGCGAGTTCAAAAAAGCAATTCAAGCGCGGCTCGATGTGAAAGCCGAGTGTGAACGTCAGATGATAAACGTCGTCTTTGGCAATGGTCTTGATGCAGTATTTCATCATGTCATAATTCGCTCGCGCAGTATTTACAAAAAATTGCATCAGCATCGTGGTCTTGTGAATGGCATTCGGGACATACCTGTGTCGAAATAGCCCTGACAGAACGCGAAAGCTCGACCGTGACAATTCCCGTCGGAACGGCAATAATCGCATATCCCATAATCATTACAAGCGACGCAAATGCTTTCCCGATTGCCGTCTGCGGCGACAAATCACCGTAACCGACCGTTGTTAAGGTAACAATTGCCCAGTAAATGCTGGTCGGAATATCGCTGAAACCGTGTTCCTCGCCTTCGATAACATACATTATTGAACCTATAATTGTTACCAGAGCCAGAACAGCTAAAAGAAAGACACTGATTTTTTTTGCGCTGGCTTTAAGCGCCGAGGTAATTATCTCGGCTTCGCTGACGTATTCGGTTAATTTGAAAATGCGAAAAATACGCAGCAGGCGCAAAATTCGGATTGCCAGCAGATACTGTAATCCGGGCAGAAAAAGGCTGACGTAGGTTGGAACAATCGCCAGAAAATCAATCACACCGAAAAAGCTCAACGCATATCTCCATGGTTTGCGAACGCTAATCAGGCGCAGGACGTATTCGATTGTAAATACAATCGTCAATCCCCATTCCATTCCCAAAAGAAAGTTGCCATATTCGGCTCGAATACTTTTTACGCTTTCCAGAATTACGACCACGACACTTATAATTATCGTCCATATCAATATGACATCGAAAGTTTTTCCGCCGACAGTTTCCGCTTCGAAAATAATTTCGTGCAGGCGGCTCCTCCAATGTGATTCGACAGGTTTTTTTACTGCCTCTTTCATAAAAGTAATCTAACTAAAGTCGTCTCTAACTATCAAACTTCCCTGTTTTCACTAATGACTATTGCATGTTACGACAACAATTTATTTTGTGCGCGTTAAAAATTATTGTATTTTTAGAATGTCATAATAACTTAATACTAATGATGTGAATTAAGAGTAGAAAATTATCTTTATTGAAAATAAAGCACTTAGAAAATTTGTCTTGAATATCAATAATCTTTTTAGCGACCTTCGCCGCTTTAGGCAGGCACTTTGGTATGCCCCGTATCCGAATACAAAACTTCCACGCCCGTAGTGCAGAGAAAAACCGCGCCCAAGAGCCAAAACCCGCCCGGATATTCAACTAAAAAGCGATAAACCCAAACCGGATTTATCGCTCTTAAAATGGAAAAATCCGAACTTAACGAAAGCAATCCCATTGTGGCGATAAACGCGAACCAGACAAACATTACAGGTCCGAAAAACTTTCCAATGGTCTGCGTACCGAACTGCTGCGCGACAAAAATCAAAATTAAAATTCCGATAACAATCGGAACGATAGGCAGGTGCGGCGAGTAAATCCGCAAGCCTTCGACCGCCGAGGAAACGAAAATCGGCGGCGTGATAATTCCTTCGGCGAGAGTGAAACTTCCACCGATAATAGTCGGATATAAAATTCATCTACCCGCGCTTTTATGAATCAGCGCAAACAGCGAAAAAACGCCACCTTCGCCATTGTTGTCCGCGCTCAAAACAATGATGATGTATTTAATCGTCGTCTGCAGAGTCAGCGTCCAGAAAATCGCCGAAAATCCGCCGAGAATAAGCGTTTCGTCAATTTCTCGCTCGCCGACAATCGCCGAAAAAGTGTAAAGCGGCGAAGTTCCAATATCGCCAAAAACAATGCCGAGCGCGACTAGCAATCCCGCGAAAGAGGCTTTGTTTATGTGTTGATGATGGTTGGTCGCATTTTCCATGTTTGACAATTTACTTGTCTTTTAACATAACTTCAAGCCTTTCTTACCGACATTTAAGGTTAGTTGGGTGAGTAATTTATTAGAAAATAAAAAAGTATCTCAGAAAGAGATACTTTAACTTTTCATATTCCGAGCGTATTAGCGATTTAATTAAATATAATACTAACAACAAAAATCCTTGTATGGTATTGACAACAACAATAATACTAATATAATCACATTTTGGTAGTTGTTGGACCTATGTCAACCACATTACCTTGTAATTTCATTTGATACCTGCCCGTGCCGGTTTGGGAGTCGTCGCTGTCCTCCAGGGACGCAACATTCAAACCGGCACAGCTACGTTAAATAATCTATAATTTTTGAGGCTTGTAATTATGTTAAGAAATTTTTTAATTGTTTTAGTTGGTTTTCTTTTAGCGGTAAACCTAGCTTGTCAAAGCGCGGATACGACAAATACAAATGCTAATACATCAGCAAATATACCGCCCGAATTTTCGAGCAGCCCTATTACAACGAACGGAAATTCGATACCGGGAATTACCGATGGTAACTCGGCTAACGCTACCAAACCGGCGAATGGAACGATACCCGGAATTCCTGATACGAGCAAAGGCAATATGGTCGTGCCGAAAGGCGCTACGCCAACACCGGGTATTCCTGATGAAAAAACTTTGAAAAAGCAGATTAATACTCCGCTCAAAGATGTAAACGTAGTAAACAACCCGCCTAAAGATGATAAAAAACCTAATGAAAATTCGGCTAACCAACCAAAACCTGTTCGTAAACCTTAGATTGTGTAAAAGTAACCAGAATTTATAAACAGCCTGAAGCTATCTTACAAATAGAAACAAGAGTTAGTCTAAACTTTTGGCTCTTCTAATCGCAATTTCAATTCTTTGGAGTTTGCTTTACCGCTTTAAGATTGTTTGCCTGACCGAAGATTCATTACCCAATCTATTAATGCTTGTAACAGCGATTTGCGAGATTTGCCGGTCAGCTGATAGCGCAATGCTTCTAGTAGCGGAAGGTAGAATCGAATAATTCCAACCATTTTTATCTTTCGCATAAACAACGAACCAAAACGCCGGTATTTTCCCTTGCTCTTGCCAATTGATTTTAAGTTTGTCGCCGTCTTTTTGGATTTTAACTCGCGGCGCATTGGGTCTTTTCATTTTTATCCAATTTGAAATGGGAACAAGCGCATCGCTCCGGTAGACGTTTGATTTCAAAAGTTTCTGCATATTGCCCAAATCGTTTCGCAAGGATTTGAAGCTGAATTGAATATTGCCGGGCGTCGGTTGAATGCGGCGTGTCTTTTCAATTTGACCGACGATTTCACTAGCTGTAAAGTCGGCATTTGAGCCGATGCGGTAAGTAGCTATTCCCGCCCACAAATGACGATTTTTCACATTTTGATTTTGCCACCATTCGAGTAAAACGGGAAAACTCAATCCCTTTCGCGCCGTTTCCCAATAAAGCTGCGGCGTAAGATAGTCAACCGTGCCGCTTTGCAACCATTTTCTCGAGTCGGCGTAAAGTTCATCGTAAGCATTAAGACCTTTAATATCCTTTTCTGGAACAGGCTGCCAGATGCCAAACGGCGAAATGCCGTATAAAACATAAGGTTTTATTCGCTTTGTTTCGCGTCCGACCGCTTCGATAAAATCATTGACATTTTTGCGCCTCCAATCGTTACGGCTTAATCTGCCGCCAGTATTTTTGTATTTCTGCCAATTTGCCTCGTCGGGAAATTCAATACGATTGCCGCTTGCGTCCTTTTCGGGATACGGATAAAAATAATCGTCGAAGTGAATACCGTCAATGTCGTAGCGCTTGACAACGTCCAAAATGACACTCAATGAGTAACTCTGCACGTCACGCTCGCTCGGGTCAAGCCACAGATATTTACCGTATTTTCTAACTAAATCGGGACGGCGTTTTGAGATGTGATTTTCCGAAACGGTTTTCGCCGCCGGATGATAGGCGCGATACGGGTTAAACCAAGCGTGGACAAGAATGCCGCGCTGGTGCGCCTCTACGATGACGAATTGCAAAGGGTCAAAATTTTGCGGTTTTCCCATCGCGCCCGTCAAAAATTCCGACCAAGGTTCGATTTTTGAATCGTAAAGCGCGTCGCACATCGGACGGACTTGAAAAACGACGGCGTTTAATTTTAGTTCTCGCGCGAGGTCAAGCGTTTTCAGGATTTCCGCTTTTTGTTCTTCAACGCTCAAAGTTGCTTTTGACGGAAAATCAATATTAGCAACTGTCGCAACCCAGACGGCGCGAAATTCACGCGCGGGCTTAGGCAAGGTTTCGCCGTTTGCTGAAATCACGGCGAAAATTAAAAGAAATAGTATGAAAAATCTTGCAAACACTGTCCCTGCCATTTGCTGCTATTGTAAGTTGTTTCTTAAATACTAATTGCTTTTTGTAAAGTCTTTAGTTAGTCTACGCTTCCGCGCTTTCTGCGCTCGCCTCTGGTTTAATTAAACCAAGTGCAACTTTTACATCTCGTTCGATGCGGTCATACATTTCTCGATTTTCCTTTAGCAAATTTTTGACGTTTTCGCGTCCTTGTCCGAGACGTTCGCCCGAATAAGAAAACCACGCGCCACTTTTTTCAACGGCGTTGTTATTAACGGCTAAATCAAGCAAATCACCTTCACGCGAGATACCTTCGCCGTACATAATGTCGAATTCGCACTCGTGAAACGGCGGTGCGACTTTGTTTTTGACAATTTTGACTTTCGTGCGATTGCCGACCATTTTGTCGCCTTCCTTAATCGCTCCGATGCGACGAATATCAACGCGAACGCTGGCGTAAAACTTTAAAGCCTTTCCGCCCGTCGTTGTTTCAGGTGAGCCGAAAAATACGCCAATTTTTTCGCGCAACTGATTGATGAAAATAAAACAGGTATTTGAACTCGAAACAATTCCGGTTAATTTTCTTAAAGCCTGCGACATCAGACGCGCTTGAAGTCCCATATGCGAATCGCCCATTTCACCGTCGAGTTCGGCACGCGGAACAAGCGCGGCGACTGAATCAATCACGATTACGTCAACACTGTTTGAACGCACAAGCGTTTCGGCAATTTCCAGAGCCTGCTCGCCGGAATCGGGTTGCGAAATTAATAAATCTTCAACATTGCAGCCGAGTTTTCCGGCATATTCCGGGTCAAGCGCGTGTTCGGCGTCAATATACGCCGCAATTCCGCCCAGCTTTTGCGCCGATGCGACGACTTGAAGCGCGAGTGTTGTTTTACCCGAGCTTTCCGGTCCGTAAATTTCAACGATTCTGCCGCGCGGCATTCCGCCGACACCGATTGCCGAGTCAATGCTCAAGCAGCCTGTCGAAATCGCTCCGACTTCTTCGTGCGGACGTTCACCAAGGCGCATAATCGAGCCTTTACCGAATTTTTTCTCAATATTTGCCAAAGCTGCTTCAATAGCTTTACCTTTTGTTTCGATACTCATTTTTACTGCTTCTCCAGCCATTTAATTTTCTCCTTTTATGTTAAATCATTAACAAACAATATGGATTGTAACATAAAAAGAGGCATTTGTGAAATGTCGTTTCACAGATGAAACGACGCTTTTTCCTAACATAAAATGTTTAATCAAAATTAGTGGAAAAAGCTAATATGTGCAAGTGTTTTAAAACAATAACCACAATTCACTTTTGCAGATGCGATTTTCCTCTAACTTATAAAGAATTATTTAAGTCAAAGAAAATTTTATGCTCTGTAGGAAATTTCTTTGAAAGCCTTCCAGACAAAAAATAACCGCTTCAATTGATGAAACGGTTACTTGAAAAAAATATTAAAAATTAAAGTTAAAATAATATATTGTTAAAACACTAAGCGTTTCTTCTTTTACCCATTACGCTGACTTTTACGCTTCTGCGTCCAAAGCGCATGGCTTCGGAACAGCTCGGAACCCAGACATCCAAAATGCGACCTTTGACTGCTCCGCCCGTATCGGCAACCGTATATGTTCCGCTGTAAGAACCTGCATGCAATTGAATGCGTGTCCCGAGCGGTAAAACTCGCCTGTCGGCGGCAACAATTCCGCGTCTAACACCTGCGCCCGAAGCGGTTCTGCCTTTCAAACAGTATGCTGTTGCTTTAAAGTGTTGGGCATTAGAAACGAATTCGCTTTCGGTTTCTGAATTTTCGATTGTATCTTTTAAGGATTTTTGGGTCGGGGATTCTTGCTGCTGAATTTGTGGATTCGATTGATTGTCTTGTTGAATAAGTTGTTGTAAATTTTCTTGTGCGTCGTCTGCTGTGTAGTATGATTTTGCCTCTACTTTAGGTTCAAAATAAAACAAAGCTAAAACCATAGCTATGACGCCGAGGAATAAACTTCCTCCAGCTAATTTTTTCATTATAAATTCTCCTTATTGTTAGTTTGTTTGTTCAATTTAGTCAAAGCAAAAACAGTAAAACTTAGTTTCTGCTTTTAGTTAAATTATCTTTATTGATTAATTTACCAGAAGACTAAACAGACGGACGCGGAGTATTCCGCGAAGAGTTCCCTTAAATAAACGATTTTTGGATATTATCATCTTGAACACCTGTTGTCCAGCCCGTGAAAAACGCGCTAAACAAATTTGGAGAAACTTTTATCAAGAATGAACTTATAGACCTATTTCTTTATTAGACTTTAACGCGATAATTTTTTATATTTCGAACGGCTAAAAAATGAATAGAACTATTTTTTCTATGCGTCTTAAATCGAAAAGGCTTTAACCGATAATTTATAACTGATTATGAAAATTCTTATTATTGGCGCAGGGAGAATGGGACAGGGCGCAGTTTTTGATTTGGCACACAATTCTCCCGAAGTTGAAAGCATTACGATTGCTGATGCAGATTATTCAAAAGCTGTACAAATTACCGAAAAAATCAATAGTCCGAAAATTTCCGCAATTGAATTAAATGTTTCTAATTACGAAAGCACTATTTTTGTGATGCGCGGACACGATGCGGCAATCTCTTGCGTAAATTATTGGTATAATTTCGAACTTTCAAAAGCGGCGATTGAAACAGGCACAAATTTCTGTGATTTAGGCGGTAATAATTCGGTAGTTGAC
>JAIVJJ010000012.1 GCA_020200095.1 Acidobacteriota bacterium
GCCCAAATCTCTTTCGATTCTGGCAAACGCGATTTCATTCGGAAATGGCGGAACTTGATCTTGCAATTCACCGAGCGCTTTGACAAAGGGCAAGGGCAAAAGGTCGGCGCGCGTTCCCATTGATTGACCGATTTTGATAAACGTCGGACCGAGGTTTATTAAATTTTCCTTGAGCCAAACGGCTTGCTTTTCCTGATTGAGTTCTTTATTCGCTTCGCCGCCGATAAAAAACCGGCGAAGCAATAAAACGAATTGATGAAAAAACCAGAGACTGACGGCGTGAAATCTTTCGCCTAAAACCGCCAGCCAGGTCAATTTTCGGGCAATGACCAAACGCGCTTCGGCTTGCTTTTGATGTTGCTTGTGATGAAGGTCGTATTGGTCGAGATAAAGATACAGCGAGAGCATCCCGATAACTTTTGAAACTTGAAAAAGCCGTAAATACCCGCCGATTCCGCGATAGTTTTTTTCGACTGATTCTTCCTGTTCGATTAAGGATTTTTCTTCGGCAATCAGTTTTTCGTTGGAGATTTGCTTGGCAATCGGCAGATTTTTTGTCGGCAAAAGAGCGTGATTGCCGTTTGCGCCGTTACCGTTTTCCAAAACCGGCTCAATCGTTTTTTCTTTTAACATCAACCCTTGCTCGTTCTCTAACATTTCAAAGTCCTTATAAAATAATCTTCTTAAATTTATCCTTTAGAATCCGAAACCGTAGTATTGTTTGCAGTTTTTTTTCACAACTTTGTTCGATTCATTTATTAAATTATATCCAGCATATTCTTAACGCCTTGTCGAGAAAAATAGTTCAATGCGCGGCGCGTATCTTTTTCGATTTGCGTTTTTAACTCATCAATTCCGCCAAACTTTTTTTCATCGCGGATTTTGTGCAGGAAGCGAACGCGCAAAACATCACCGTAAAGGTCGCCGTCGAAATCGAAAATATAACTTTCAATCGAAGGTTCTTTGTCGCCCGCAAATGTCGGGCGGATGCCGACGTTTGTAATGCTTCGCCGCCAAACATTATTTATTAAAGTCGCCGTTGCATAGACGCCGAATTTTGGTATAACGCGGTTGTGCGGTTTCAGATTCGCGGTCGGAAAACCGATTGTGCGCCCGCGCTCGAAACCGTGAATTATTTGACCTTCGACACCGTAAGGACGACCGAGCATCCGACGCGCAAGATTCGTTTTCCCATCAAAAAGAGCTTGACGGACACGGCTTGAGCTTACTCTCTTTCCGCGCAGACAAACTTCTCCGACTTCATCGGCAAAAAATCCGAGTTCCGCGCTCATCCGTCGTAAAAGCTCAATATTACCGCCGCGATTTTTTCCGAAAGCAAAACCTTTGCCGAGATAAACCTCCCGTGACTGCAATCTGTCGTGGACAATTTCGCGCAAAAAATTTTCCGCATTTTGACCCGCAAAGTTTTTTGTAAAACGAATGACAATTGTTTGCTCAATACCGAAAAACTCAAGCGCGGCAAGTCTCTGGTCAAGTGTTTGCAGAAGCGGCGGCGCATTTTCGGGATATAAAACGGCTCGCGGATGCGGGTCAAATGTAATAACTGTCGGAACGGAGTTCGTTACTTTTGCACGCTCGACAACCGTTTGCATTATCTTTTGATGCCCAAGATGCAAGCCGTCAAAAACGCCGAGAGTCAAAACTGTCGGGCGTGAAATTTTCGCGTTTTCCGTACCGTGAAAAATTTTCATATTAGGATAATTTCACCACGCAGAACACAGAGATTTTTAAGAGAATTAACTACAGATGAACACAGATTTTTGTAGATAAGAAATTAATTTTATTCTGTTCATCCTGTTCATTTTGTTTGAATTTATCTTCGTGTCTTCTGTGATCTCTGTAGTGAAATTTTAGTTACTCTACAACCAATTCGTCATAAGCAAACTGCACATTGTCAGGCAGCAGTTTTGAATCGCGCTCATACAAAACATCGTGATTCAAATGCGTCAGAAACGTGCGTTTAGGTTTGATTTTTTCTATGTATTCGAGCGCTTCGTTCAAGCCGAGATGCGTCGAATGTGGCTTTATTCGCACGCAGTCTAAGACCAAAACGTCCAAATCCATCAAACCCTGCATCGCATCTTCAGGAATAAAATTCAAATCCGTCGCGTAGGCAAAATCGTTGAAGCGGTAAGCGATAACAGGCAATTTTCCGTGAATCACTTCTAAAGGCGTGATTTCCAAATCTTTACCGATGCAAAAAGGCGCATTTTTGATGATTGTATGCGGAATCAATTGCGGCAGACCGCCGCCAAAATGCGTCGGTTGAAAAATATATTGGAAAATTCGGCGTAAATCCTGCCACGCAATTTCATCAGCGTAAATACCCATCGCCGAAGAGCCTGCTGGCGAAAATCAGAAGAAGTATCGACGAGAATTTTTTTACCGGCGTGTTCAATGAGAACCGAAACGCGCAAGCGCTTATCGCGCGGGTCATTTGAAACACAAGTCTCGCAATTGCAAGCAATCGAGGGAACGCCGGTTGATGTACCTGTGCCGAGGAAGGTTAGTTTCATTTGAGTCTAACGAGTCTAACGAATCTGGCGAGTCTAGCGAGTCCTTTTCTTGTCAGACTCACTAGATTCACGACTCGCCAGACTATTTCTTCCCTAAAATATCGCTTGCCGAAAACTTTTGCGCCGCCTGCTCTTTGAGCTTCTCTTCCGCAATGCGTGAAATTTGCACATACTGCATTCGCAAATCCGACAAAACTCCCTCGAAAAGTTCCTGTTCTTTCGGATGCAGATTGTTTTTCGTTTTTTCTTTAAGCATCGCTAAAACGTCAATCCAGTATTTTCCTGTTTCCAAATCCAACGTTCGTTGACCGGTAACCGGATGGGGCATCGCGCCAAGGGCAGCGGCGGCTTGCGAAGCCAAAGTCGTCAAAAAATTAACGAAACTTGCCGGGTTTTCAGCATCGGGAAAGTCTTCGCTGTCGAATTCATCTTCCGTTATGTCCGGCGTTTTAGCCTGCGCTTGATTCTCAGCCGCTGCATTATCATTTGTTTCGACCATTTCTTTGCTCGGCTTGGAGATGGGCGTTTCTTCTTTCGGTTTTTCCGCTTTAAGCTCTACGCCTTCACGCACTGTTCCGTCAAAATTAAATTTGCGTTTATCGGTAACCTTTAAAACAGGTTCTTCTGTCTCTAAATTGTCTTTTCCAATCATTATTTTTCCAAAAATCCCTTAAAAATTTATACTTTCGATAGTAGCATTTTGCCGAAAGAAAGTTCAAAATTGAAAAATTCGGTCTTTGGTTTTTGGTCTTGGGTCTTAGATTTTCCAAAAAATAATTTCGTTTGAGAGAAAACAAAGACCGAAGACGAACACCGAAGACCAAAATCATTATGTCAAAAAATTTCGACGAGCTTGTTATGGTTATGGCGAGGCTTCGTGCGCCCGGTGGTTGCCCTTGGGACAGAGAGCAAACTTATGAATCTTTAGCGCAATATCTTTTGGAAGAAGCCTTTGAAACTTTCGATGCGATTCAGGACGCAGCCGAAGGCAAACCGGAAAACCTGCGTGAAGAATTAGGTGATTTATTATTACAAATAATTTTTCATTCGCAGATTGCGGAAGAAAAAGACGATTTTAATATTGAAGACGTTTGCGCAAGTATCACAAGAAAAATGATTTTGCGCCATCCGCATGTTTTCGGCGATAAAAAACTCGATACGGCAAACGACGTTTTGCAAAACTGGGACGAATTGAAAAAAGCCGAACGCGAAATAACTAAAAAGGAAGAGAAGACAAAAAATTCGATTTTAGACGAAGTTCCGCTTGCCTTTCCCGCGCTGATTGAAGCTGGCAAACTAACGAAAAAGGCTGCAAAGGTTAATTTTGATTGGGAAAACTCCGAACAGATTTTCGATAAACTTGCTGAAGAAGTTGACGAATTAAAACAGGCAATTTCTGCAAATCTCGTCGAAAACATCGAAGAAGAAATTGGTGATTTACTTTTTGTTATAGTCAATTTAGCGCGAAAATTAGATGTTGAACCGGAAACCGCTCTTAAAAAAACCAACCGAAAATTTCGCCGTCGTTTTAAGTTCGTCGAGAGCAAGCTAAAAGAGCGCGGGCAAAGTTTGGAAGAGTCCAATTTAGAAGAAATGGACGTGCTTTGGAACGAATCTAAAAAGAAAGACTTGACGAATAAAAATTTCAAGAATCAAAGTTCTGATTAAAAATTTCGCAAAATGAATTTAATTACTTGTCAATTTCGAGAAATAAGTATAAGTTTCTTGTGGACTTGTAGGTGTGGTCAAAGATTATTTCATAAACCCGCAAAATAGATAAACTGCTGTTTCTGATACAAATTTCAATTTTGAAAATAATTCAGTAAACAGCGAAAAAATTTTGACTTTTTGGTCAAATAAAGATTACAGTATTGAAAAAATTAACAACAGGATACAGGAGGATTTCAAATAAATGAAAAATAATAACACAGTTTGGCTTCGTAATATCGTTGCCTTCTGTCTAACACTTGCCGTTTTTATCACTTCTTCAATGGTTACTTTGGCAGCGCCGGAGAAAAAATCATTGATGGGTGAATTAACCGTTTCCGGTCATGATGTAAACGGTGAAGATGCTTTTGTAATTTTAAATGGAGAACGCGCTTTATCAGGGCGCACATTTTTTTCAGACAGCACGGTTTCCACTTCAGAAAATACGACAACGACTGTCAAATTGGGAAAATTAGGTTTTATTAATTTGTCTCCGAATTCAACTTTGAGTTTAAGCTTTACTGAAAATAATATTTCCGGCAACCTGTCAGCCGGACAAATCAAGGTTTTCAACAACGAAGGTGTTGATGTCAATATTCAAACTGCCGACGGTTCTGTTGCCAGTGATAAAGCAGAA
The DNA here is from genome assembly GCA_020200095.1 of Acidobacteriota bacterium. GTDB lineage: Bacteria > Acidobacteriota > Blastocatellia > Pyrinomonadales > Pyrinomonadaceae. The sequence continues at coordinate 4,882 of JAIVJJ010000012.1, forward strand.
ACCGGTATTTTTACGGTTGATGTTCAGTCGGGAATGACTATGGCGAGTGCCGACAGTGGTTTGATTTCTTTGAACAACGGAAAAACAATCGTTCCGGTTCAAACCGGACAAACCGGACAAACAGGACAAACCACACAACAAACCACCGATGACGATGATGACGGAAATAGCGCTACGGGTCCGCTTATTATTTTCGGCGTAATTGTTGGTGCTGCCGTTGTCCTTGTCCTCAGAAATAACAATGATGATGATGTTGTGGTCAGCCCGAGAAGATAGAATTTTTCGTTGATCGATTTGCAAATGTTAAAAAGCACAGGTGATACATCACTTGTGCTTTTTCTTTTGTTAAAACTCGCGCTTAAATTTGATTACACGAAAGAACAATCTTAAAATAATATAGACTGTATCAAAATTAATTTAACGTTAAGACTCAAAGAGGCGCTAAAAAGAATAAACAACGGATTTCTAATAATATTATCTTTGCATTAATTTTAAGAGGTATTATCCGCCTGACCCGCGCTTTTCCGCCCAAATTTGCGTCTCGGCTTCTTTTGAACAATCGTTGCGTCTTAACGTTAAATTTTACTAAACCGAGAAGTCTTATAAAAAAATGCCATCACCATTGGAAGCCCCGAACCTCACCGAGTTACGCCGCCGATTTCCGCGCACAGTAGAAAGTTTTGCGCCTCTACCAGATCGGGAAGCGCATTTGGCGAGAATTTGGGAAATCGAGCAGCGTTGGCAAGCATTCCGGGAAAATCCGCAAAAGACGGAAGAAGTTGTTTTATTCGATAGCGATCCGAAAGATTTGTCGGTTGAAGCGGAATTTGAAATTGTTTATGCCGGCGGAACTTTGGGCTTGCTTCACGCCGCCGTAATGGCGACTAAATACAAGCGTAAAGTTTTGGTTTTTGACACTCACACGGTCGGTAAAACGCACCGCGATTGGAACATTTCCGACGAAGAATTACAGGAATTCGTCCACGCCGATCTTTTTACCAAAGAAGAAATCGAAACTGCCGTAGTTAATCGTTACAAAACTGGTTTCGTGAAATTTTTTGATGCAAACTCGAAAATAAAAACGCCGCCGCTTTTTATGAACAATGTTTTGGATGTGGCAATTGAAGCCGATAAACTTTTAGAAATAGCCGCAAGAAAACTCAAAAAAACAAACTCGGAAATTATAAATAATCTGCGATTTGTTCGCACGTTTGTGCAAAAGGAAATAGTTTTAATTGAATGTGAAGATGTGAAAAGCGGAAAGCCTCGTTTGTTTTCTTCCAAACTTTTTGTTGATGTGACGGGAACTAATTCGCCTGTTTCCCGCCGGATAAATTCTGGCAAATCAATCACGCACGTTTGCCCGACAGTTGGGACGGTTGCTAAAGGTTTTATGCACGGAAACAGCGAAAAGGCGGTTGATTTTTCCGTCGGCGAAATTCTCGTCAGTACCGAAGACGCTTCGGAAAATCGGCAATTGATGTGGGAAGGTTTTGCGGGAAGTCCAACCAGAGACGAATATACAACTTATTTATTTTTTTACGATTCGGTTGAATCGAAAGCCGATAAATCCTTATTTCAATTGTTTGAAGATTACTTTGAAAAATTGCCCGATTATAAAGAGAAAAACGGTTCTTGGCGCGTCGTCAAACCGGTTTTCGGGTACATTCCGAGTATTCATCGTCGCGGCTGGAACAACGTAAAAAAAACTGCAATTGACAGAGTTCTGCTGGTCGGCGACGCGGCTGGTCTTTCTTCGCCTTTGACGTTTTGCGGTTTTGGTTCGCACGTTCGAAATTTGCGACGTTTGACGGATTTAACCGAGAATGCTTTGCGCGAAAATCTTTTTGACGAAAATACGCTTTCTCAAATCAACGCTTATGAGCCGCGCGTCGCGCAAATGTCGAGTCTGGCGGAATTTATGCGTCCAACTCCAACAAGCAAAGCTTCAGTTGTTAACGAAACAATGAACGCAGTTATGATGGCTTTAAGCAGATTAGACGAAAAAAGCCGCCGCGAGATGTTTCAAGACCGAATATCTTTTGATTCGTTCAAAAAAGTGCTTGCTAAAACCGCGCAGATACATCCGAAAGTTTTCAAAAGAATGTTTGAACATCTGGGTGCGAAAGGAGCGTTTTGGTGGATTTCGAATATAGCGGAAGCGGCAATCAAGGAAAAACGGAAATAGTGGTGAGTGATGAACGGTGAGTGTTAAGTGATAAACTCATGTCTTTCTATCAATCACTAACAGTTCACCGTTTACAACTCACCACTAAAAACGTTTATCCTATCTGGATCGGAAACGGCACAAAAGACAAAATGAAAATTAAGAGCGTCAAAAGGGCGATTAATTTGCGCGTCGAGTTTAGCGGTGTGTTGTCAAGCGGTTCAGGATGGCGAACGCGCATCATAACGGCTAAAAGAATCGCAAACAAAAATCCGCTCGGACTGCTGTAAAGATACCAGCCTGAAACAGAAATTAAACTCATCAAGACAAACGCAATTCTGCCCGTCCAGCGATGAATTCGCTCACCAAAAACCGCATAGACGGCGTGTCCGCCATCGAGTTGACCGGACGGAATTAAATTTAAACTCGTTACCAGCAATCCAATCCAAGCCGCCGCCAGAAACGGATTAAAATAATCGGAACTTAAGTTAACGCCGACAAACCATGCAAGAAACTGCGTTAATAATGGGTTGGAAAAATGCAATCCGATTTCAGCGGCAGAGACTTTTTCGGGTGGAACTTGTTCCATTAACAGCAGACCAATAATTGCAACCGGAATTAAAGCAAGAAATCCGGCAATAGGACCGGCAATGCCGATGTCGAAAGTCGCGCGGCGCGAAGGCATCGGCGAAACGATTTTGATAAACGCACCTAAAGTTCCTGCCGGACCAATCATCGGTGGAAGCGGAATAAAATATGGCAAAGTGGCGTCAACCCGGTAAAGCCGACAGGCGACGTAGTGTCCGGCTTCGTGTGCTGTCAAAATCGTTAAAAGCGATGCGGAGAAACTAACGCCGTATTTTAACGTTTCATATTCGGTGAAAAGTCGGTAAATCGTGTGAGATATGAGATAAAAATAGTGAACCGGAAGCAAGAGAAGAAACTGAAAAATTTCCGTCCAAGTTTGCGGATCGGCGTCGGGGAAAATTTTTATAAATCCGAAAGGTTCGAGAACGCCCGCAATTGTTACGGTGAAAAATGCAACGAGTAATAACGCAATGTGTTTCACCCACGTCCGCGCTGTCGGGCGCATTGCTTCGCGGCGGTCAAAAAATTGATTGGCGAGTGAGTTTAATTCAGGCACAAAAATTACGAATTACAAATCAACAATTAATAATTGTAATCTCGCAATTCGTAATTGACAATTCGTAATTTTGTTTACTTTTTAACGGCTTTGGCTTGCAGTTCTTTGCCCGGTTTAAAGCGAATTGTTTTGCCAGCGGGAATCGGAACTTCTGTTCCCGTGCGCGGATTACGCCCGATACCGCGCTTTCGAGGTTTGACGACAAAGACACCAAAGCCGCGCAGTTCGATCCGTTTGCCTTTGGCAAGAGCGTCTTTCATCGCGTTAAAAAGCGCATCAACAACTTGTTCGGCTTTTTGCTTCGGTACGCCGGTTTTGTCCGCTACGCGGTTGATAATATCAAGTTTAATCATCTCTTTATCCTCTCTGAAATGGTTGAAAGAAAAAACTTTATGGAAACGTAAATGAATAATAAAGACCTCGCTCGGTATCTGTCAAGATTTTGCGGTAAATTATTCTTTAAAGTGGTGAATTGTAAACGGTGAGCTGTAAGTTGAAAATCTTTAACTAATCGTTCACAGTTCAACACTTTCTTCAGTGCGGGCTTTCGTCTTTTTGATGAAATTCAAAAAACTTTTCCAAAATAATTTCCGGCTTTTCAAAATGCGGAAAATGTCCGATATTCTCCAATTCGATAATATCTGTTTGATGCGGGACGACTTCACGAAATTTTTTTACTAAATGCCTGCCCGAAACTTTATCTTCCAAGCCGTTGATAAAGCGAAACGGTTGCGTTATTTGTTGTAATGCGCTAACCCAACGAGTCCGATATTTTTTACGCTCGGTCATATAACGAATGAGTTTGTGCGCTATACGTCTCCCGTTATTGAATTTGAAAACCTGCAAAAAACCTTCCAATTCTTCATCGCTTGGCTGTGTATTTTTACCAAAAATTGAAGCTAAGCTTTTTTTGAAACGCGCGTCGGAAATAAATCTACCGAACAAAAATCCGAGTGGGCTGATGAGAATTTTTTGCGCGAGAATCGGACGATGGGTTTCAGGAAAAAGCGCACCGTTCAAAAAACAGATTGTTTCGATTGTAAAATTCAAACGTTTCTCTTCCGCACGGGCAAGAAGTTCGAGCGTAATTGTGTTGCCGTAATCGTGCGCGAGAATGTGAATTTTTTTAATTTTCAAGTTTTCAATTAACGCTTGCAAAACGTCCGTCTGATTAAAAGTCGTGTAATCAAAATCGAAAGGCTTGGCGGAAAAACCGTAGCCAATCATATCAAAAGCTAAAACGGCGAATTTTTCGCTTAATGCGTTCCAGATTTTATGATAATCAAAAGAAGAAGTCGGAAAACCGTGCAGACAAAGCAGAGTTTCATCAGAGTTTTTACTCAAATGGTAAAAAACCATCAAACCTTTGTAATCAAAATGCTTTCCGCTTTGGTGCCAATTTTTTAATTTCATCGCTTGTGTTAAAAGTGTTAATATCTTTAGTATTACAACTGCAAAAAGGGGAATTTACAAATTATGTTAAGAGGACGAGAAAGTACTAATGTTGAAGACCAGCGCGGAATGGGCGGCAGAGGACTTGCGCTCGGTGGCGGAGGTATTGGGACGTTATTGTTAATACTTGCCGTGTGGTTGTGCGGTGGCGACCCGCGAGCGCTGCTTGACCAACTCGGTGGCGGAACTGCGCCTTCGTCGCAAACTCAACAGGCGCCGCAAGGTCAGCCAAACGCGCGAAACGATGACCAAGCGGGATTTGTTAAATCGGTCTTGGGAAGCACTGAAGACGTTTGGCGCAAAATTCTGCCGCAGCAAGCCGGAAAGCAGTATCAAGACCCGCGCCTCGTGCTTTTTACCGGGCAAGTTGCTTCCGCCTGCGGTTACGCAAGTTCGGCGACCGGACCTTTTTATTGTCCGGGCGACAATAAACTGTATCTCGATTTCGGGTTTTTCAACGATTTGAAAAACGAGTTTCGCGCTCCAGGAGATTTCGCGCAAGCCTACGTTATCGCGCACGAAGTCGGACATCACATTCAAAATCAATTGGGAACGATGGGTAAAGTTCAGGCGGCAGGAAACTCAAATGAAATGTCTGTACGTCTTGAACTACAAGCCGATTGTTACGCTGGCGTTTGGGCAAACTACGCGCAAAAACAAGGTTTGGTCGAAGCGGGCGACGCCGAAGAAGCGATACGCGCGGCGCAAGCTGTCGGCGACGATGCAATACAGAAACGAGCGCAAGGTTACGTCGTCCCTGAATCATTCACGCACGGCTCAGCACAGCAAAGAATGCAATGGTTTACGCGCGGTTTTCAAAACGGCGATATGCGGCAATGTAATACTTTCGGCAGATAAATTTGTATTTTTAAGGAAAAAATAAAAGGGCAATGTTAATTCGACTTTGCCTTTTTTTTATTTACTGCTTTCGAGAGTAATAATTCGGAATTGAAAATTTATTCAAGATATAACTGTCTTTGTCGTTTTTACAAGAAAAAGTTAAAGTAAAAATAATTGATGTTCTTACTTTGAAAATCTTTTGGAGAAACAATGAGCGTAGAAGTCGTAATGCCGCAAATGGGCGAATCCATTACCGAAGGCACAGTTTCTAAATGGCTGAAAGCGGTCGGCGAAAAAGTAGAAAAAGACGAGCCTTTATTAGAGATTTCAACTGACAAGGTTGATGCGGAAGTTCCCGCGCCTTCGGGCGGAGTTTTGTTGGAAATTCGCGCTAATGAGGGCGAAACGGTTGAAGTCAACAGTGTAGTAGGCGTGTTGGGCGCAGAAGGCGAAAGTTCCGCCAGCAATCAGCAGTCGGGAAATGGCAATCAGCAAAATGTAGCACAAGTCGAAGAAACTAAAAGTCAGCCGGTAACTGAAGAAGCAAAACCTGTTGTAGAAGAAACTAGAAACGAACCTGCCGAACAAACACAAGCCGCGACTGCATCAACAAGAAGCGAAACAAATCCGCAATCCGAAATTGGCAATCAGCAACCAAGTGATGCGACAGAAGTCGTAATGCCGCAGATGGGCGAATCCATTACCGAAGGCACGGTTTCTAAGTGGCTCAAAGCGGTCGGCGACAAAATTGAAAAAGACGAGCCGCTTTTGGAAATTTCGACTGATAAAGTTGACGCCGAAGTACCTTCTCCGGTTGCCGGAACGCTGCTTGAAATTCGTACAAACGAAGGAGAGACAGTTGAAGTCGGCTCGGTTGTTGCATTAGTCGGCGCAGAAGGCGCAGTCAGCAGTCAGCAGTTAGCAGTCAGCAGTCAGACTTCTGCCGGACAAAAACAAGCCGAACAATCAACCGCGCAAGCAACCGGCGCTGATGTCGCAACTCCGGCGCAAGTCACGCAAACAACTCAAACTTCTACTTCCGTTTCAATGCCCGTCGGAGAACGTAAAGAAATCGAAGAAGTTGAGGGCAGAAGCTACGATTATGAACAGCCCGAAGCAGTCAAAGAAGCGGCAGCGAGTGTTTCCGGTAATGGAAAATCAAACGGGCAAGGAGCAAATGACCGAGGACAAATGACGATTGACGAGCTACGCCGCACAAAAAGCAGTCCGCTTGTCCGCAACATCGCCAAAGAACACGGCATTGATATTTCCAGGATTCAAGGTTCGGGAATGAGCGGGCGAGTAACGAAGAAAGATATTATGTCTTTTATCGAGTCAGGCGCGGCTTTGAAACCCCAAGATTTACTTCGCAAAGATGCTCCGATTGCTCGGCAAACTCAATTGCCAACCACGCAGACTGCACAAAAAACAACCTTTACCGCACCGCCAGTTGTTTCAGCGGTTGGTGACCGAGTTGAGCCGATGTCCGTAATGCGAAAGAAAATTGCGGAACATATGACTTTCTCGAAGCAAACTTCGGCGCACGTAACAAGCGTTTATGAAATTGATATGACTAACGTAGCGAAGTTCCGCGAGAAAAATAAAGCAGAATTCGCGGCGCGTTATGGCACGAAACTTTCGTTTATGCCATTTATTTTCCAAGCTGCAACGAACGCTTTGCGAAAGTTCCCGATTGTTAATTCGCAAGTTTCCGGTGAGCAAATCATTTACAAAGGCGATATAAATTTGGGAATGGCTGTGGCTTTGGATTGGGGCTTGATTGTGCCGGTCATCAAAAAAGCTGATACGCTTTCGCTTTCCGGTTTAGCATTAACGGCAAATGATTTGGCTGACAGAGCAAGAATGAAAAAATTAAATCCCGATGAAGTGCAAGGCGGAACATTTACGATAACGAATCCCGGCGTTTTCGGCGGTCTTTTCGGAACACCGATTATCAACCAACCACAGGTCGCTATCCTTTGCGTCGGCACAATCGAAAAACGTCCGAAAGTTTTGACTTTGCCAGACGGAGACGATTATATCGCAATTCGCTCAATGTCATATTTCGCATTGACCTATGACCATCGAATAGTTGATGGCGCTGATGGCGAGAAATTTTTGTCTTATATGAAAGAATATCTGGAAACAACGAAATTTACCTTATAAAATACAAAATTGAAAATTTTCAATCATAAAGCGAACTAAAAACAGACAGTTTCTATTCTTTAGATTGTCTGCAAATGAAACGTTCGCTTTTGTTTTTAGAACGAAAATAATATTTAGAGCCAGCATGTGACTTATATATTAAGTAATTTTAAACAAGCTAAAATTTCTGGCACAGAATTTGTTGCCTGATTATGTCCCGAAAGTTTTAATTAGAAGTTTAAAAAATAATAAACAAGCTTTCAAAAAATATTTGATAAGGCAAGCTATTTTGAATATTAAAGTTCCGACAACTCTTGTCGCAGAACGAACGTTATAGCTTTGAATTTCAAAAATTAAACCTAACTTTTATAGGAGTAAAAAAATGTTGAAAAAGTTTCCAGTGTTGCTTTTAGCTTTAATGATAGGTGCAGGCAGCGTTCTCGCTCAAAATGCACAGAGTCGTAACTTAACAAGTGGACAAAAATACAAAATCAAAGGTGTGGTTGTCGCGCAAGACGATACCAGTTTTACGGTTCGTGATACCACGGGAGTTGAAACAAAAGTTATGTTGGGCTCCGGCACCAGCATCAAAACCAAAGGTGGATTTTTTGGTGGGGGAAATACACTTGCGGCAAACAGTATTGTTCGTGGTTTAAACTTAGAAGTCGAAGGTCGCGGCGATACTATGGGCGGCTTGGCGGCTGAAAAGGTTCGCTTTGGTAAAGATGATTTGGCAGTTGCACGCTCGATCGAAAGCCGCGTCGCGCCTGCCGAAGAACGTCTAACGCAAGCCGAACAAAATGCGCAACGTGTTTCCGGTCAAATTGACGAATTAATGGCGATTTCTAATGCTGCACGCGGCGGCGCTAAAGCTGCTCAAGAAACGGCTGATGCTGCAATTGCCGGCGTGAATGCTACCAATCAAAGAATTTCGGCGGTTGATGATTATGTTGTTCAAACAAATCAAACCATCAACTTTAAAGTCGGCAGCGCGGTTCTTTCGGAGGAAGGCAAACAAAACCTTGACAACCTTGCGCAAACCGCTTTAACAATGAAAGGTTATCTTATTGAAGTTACAGGTTTTGCTTCTGCGGAAGGAGGCGAAAAAATGAACAAGGAATTGAGTCGCCGACGCGCTCAAGCCGTACTTGATTACTTAATTGAAACACATAACATTCCACTTCGCCGTATTGGAGTTTCTTATGGTTTTGGAGAAAAGCAAGCGGTTGCCGACAACACGACTCGTGAAGGACGCGCTCAAAATCGTCGCGTCGAAGTTAAATTAACAGTTAGCAGAGGATTAAATCAAAACGTTGAAGTCAGAAAAGACGCACAATCTGATAATCCGAACCAACAATAATTGTTGTAAAAACAAACCGTAAAAGATACGTGCAAAAATTTCTTCGCGTATCTTTTACGGCGTTTTTCATTGAGGTATAAACGTGAAATTTACAAAATTTGCCGGTATTTTTGCTATCCTTTTAGCTTTTGCTCTTAGCGTCATAGCGCAAACAACCAATCCGACTCCACCGCCAAAAATCGAAGATGACGGTGATATCATCAAAGTCGAATCACGCCTTGTAGTTGTACCGGTTTCGGTTTTAGATTCAATCGGTCAGCCGGTATTGGGACTCAAAGCGCAGGATTTTAGAATTTTGGAAGAAAACAAGCCGCAGGAAATCGCGCAGGTTTCCGATGCTGAAAAAGTTCCGTTAGAGATAAGTTTACTTTTCGATGTCTCGGCGAGTACAGACGCGATGTTTCAGTTTGAACAGGAAACCGCCGCGAAATTTTTGCAGGAAGTAATGCGACCGGAAGACCGCGCGACAATTTTTACTGTCGGAGAAACCGCTCGTTTAATTCAGGCACGGGATACAGCCGACAAATCAGCAATTGCAATAAAGTCAATTCTACCGACAAAACAGCAAACCGCTTTTTATGACTCAGTATCATTTGCCGCAACTTACTTGCAGAAAAATGCGCCGCAGGGTAGACGTAAAGTTATTGTTGTAATTTCCGATGGTGACGATACAAACAGTGCAGGCGTTATCAAAGCTATTTTTGATGCCGAAAGGAAAATCGTTCAAGAAGACATCAGTAAAAATGAACTGAGAAACCTCCGCGTCAAGGCACGCGACGCCGCGAAACTTAAAGAACAAAATAAAGTTGTCCAATCTCTGCAAGATGCCGACACAGTTTTTTACTCGATAAATCCAGGCGGAAATTCCTACCAATTAAATCAAGGTAGTCTTTTCGGACAATCGAATCTACAAAAGTTTGCCGACGAAACTGGTGGCACGGCTTTTTTACCGAAACTTTTACCGACAGATCTCAAAGACCAATCACAAAATTCTCAGAATTTTAAGAAGAACGCGGAAATATTGGTGACGATTTTTCGCCAACTTGCCAATGAACTTCGCGCGCAATATCTTGTGCAGTATTATTCCGAAAGCGATTTCCCGAACAACAAATATGTTAAGCTCAACGTTGGTTTGACCAATGCGAACAAGTTTCGCGTGCGTGCGCGGCAAGGTTATTTCGCTAAAAATTAACGTCGGCGCTTTTGTTTAATTTGCTGGCGAACTTCTTTTATATTGGTTAATCCGCCTGCAACAGGAATGTTTTCATTATTGTCTAAAACGGAAATGTCTCCCATCATCGGCGTTCCTTTGATTTTCACATTTGAGTCGTCAATAGCCATTACGCCGGTTGTATAATTTTCATTTGTTATTGCAATTGTTTTTATGTTATGCATTTCCGTTTCAGATTTAGCGAAATAATTTGTTAAACCGATTCCGCTTAAAATTGCGAAAATGAGCGGGGCAAAAGCCGTTGTCATTTTAGAAATGTTTCTTTTAATCGCTTGCCATCCGACCAGACAGTCTTTTGTTAAAATGCTGCCGTCAGCACGTTTGTAAAATCTTACACAAAGCCGACCCTCTGACTGTAAAATCAAATTCTCCGCTTCTCGCAGCGTCATTCCTGAAAGATTGTATACATTTAATTTGCAATCGCTGCAAAAGCGTTTACGTTCATTGCCATACATTTCTTCCCAGTTTGCCTTGCACGGGGACGCAATTTTGATATTTTCGAGTGGGTTTGTAAATTTAGACATAAAAAACCTCCGTTCTTTTAGACAACAAAATTTGTCTTTTGTTCCTGAACGGAGTGTGAAAATTTTTCTTGCAATAATAATTTTAATTTTTTGGGTTTCTTCTGTATTTGTGTGTTACCGGTCTTCTGCGCCCGATGCCGATAGCGTTTCGGGAAATAATTAATGTCGGTGGAAGTTGCCGGCGTTTGAATTCGTTGGCGGGCGATTCGACTTTGTTCAGTAAATCATAAACTAATTTAGCATTATTTCCTTCGTTGATTATTTCTTCCGGTGAAAGTTTTTGTTCAAAATAAAGTTTCAAAACCGCGTCCATTGAATCATACGGCGGCAAAGAATCTTGGTCGAATTGATTCGGCGCAAGCTCGGCTGAAGGTTTTTTATCAATGATTGAATTGGGAATAATTTCGCGTCCTGCGCTTTCATTTATGTGTCTGGCAATTTGATAGACTTCCGTTTTCAAAACGTCGCCCAAAACCGCTAAACCACCGTTCGTGTCGCCGTAAAGCGTGCAATAACCGACGGCGAGCTCGGATTTATTTCCCGTTGCCAAAACAAGACGACCTTCGGCGTTGGATATTGTCATCAAAATCACGCCGCGCAGACGCGATTGCATATTTTCCGCCGCCAGATTTTCGCCGCCGTGCGTCGGTTTGTGCAGGTTCATTTGTTGAAGAAGAACTTCAAACGCCCCAGAAATTGGCTCTAGACGTGTTGGCATTCCAAGATTTTTTGCAAGAGTTTCCGAATGCTTGATGCTGCCTTCTGAAGAAAACGGTGACGGCATCATAACTGACAAAACATTTTCCGCGCCGAGCGCTTCGCACGCCAGAGCTGCCACCAACGCCGAATCAATTCCGCCCGAAAGTCCCAAAACTGCTTTTGAAAAACGATTTTTTGCAGCATAATCCTTTATTCCCAAAACCAGAGCCTTGCGAATTGTTTCGCATTCGTCGCCCGTGATTCTCCGTGAATCCGGTTTGTGAACGTCAAGTTCGACTGTTTCGATAAACTCTTCAAACGCCTTCGCCTGTAAAATGATATCGCCTTCTTCGTCAGCAACAAGGCTCGCGCCGTCAAAAACAATGCCGTCATTTCCGCCTATTAAATTTACGAAAATAATCGGTTTTTTCTGTAAATGAGCGCGATGCGCAACCATATCACAGCGAAGTTTAATTTTCCCTTTGTTATAGGGCGAGGCGTTAAGCGAAACAATTAAATCCGCTCCTTGCATTATTAATTCGTCTGCCGGGTCAATTTCATACAGTCTTTCCGTCCAAAAGGTTTTGTCGTTCCAAAAATCTTCGCAAACCACGACGCCGATTTTCTGTCCGTTAATTTCAAACATTTTACGCACATCTGACGGCTTAAAATATCGTGGGTCATCAAAAACATCATATTCGGGAAGAAGCGTTTTGTCGGCAAACCCGAGAAGTTTGCCATCGTGGAAAACGGCAGCAGAATTAAAAAGCTGGCGCCCGTTTGCATCCCCGGTTTTACGAATAGTTCCGACAACTGCCGTAATTCCCTTAGTTGCTCCGACAATTTTTTCCAAAGGTTTTTCAACCGTTTCGATAATGTCTTTATCCAAAAACCAATCAAATGAAGTATAGCCGTGCGTGGCGACTTCAGGAAAAACAATTATATCCGAGCCGTCATCTTTAGCTTTTTCAATAGCTTGCAAAATTTTGGCGACATTTCCATCAATATCGCCATTTGTCGTGTTGATTTGTCCGATTGTTACCTTCATTTGATTTTTCGAGTTTCGTTTTCGACAAAAAGAAGTTCAGTTGAATTTTCCGTGACACTCGGAATAGGCTCGAAACGTTTTTCTTCGAGAAGTTTACCAGTGTTTTTCGCTTCGGTTAATTCACTGGTGAGTGCGGGATTCGTTTTAGCTCCACAATTTGGACAAAACATAAATTTTCTCTATTTTTATAAATTGCCGGTCTTAGGTTTTCGTTTATTTAATAGTAATTCAGTGGAATTTTCCGTTACGCTCCGAAAAGGCTCGAAATTTCCTTCCGCCAAAAGTTTTTCCGTTACTCTTGCCTCTTCAATTTCATTATCCTTTGAAAATTCTTCGCTTATTTCTTCGCGGTCAAGAAAATTCGGAAGATTAAAAAAAACCAAACTCAAAAGTCCTAAGAAAACCATTGCCATCAGACCGATTATGCCCATAACTTCTTTGCCAAAAATAAGAAATTTGTAATAAACAGCGAGATAAAACACGAAACCGAAACAAAGACCAAACAATAAACTTAACGAGATAAACCCTAATTTTCTAAATAAATCATCTCGTTTTTGAACATTTGTTTTTTCTCTGTCTCGGATTTCCTTAATCAAAACTTTGAAAATTTTTTCAACTTTTAAGCCGCAATCGCGACAAAAATTTTGATTGTTGGTTTCTTTTCCGCAATTTGGGCAAAACATATTTTAGGGTTCGGATTTTTCTGTTTCCGTTCTTTTTATCATCTCAAGACGATTTCCGCGTTTATTATAGCGAACCTCGTCCATTACGTTGTGAATGATTAAAACGCCTCTGCCGGAGGCTTTGAAAAGATTTTCCGGGTTGCGTGGGTCTGGAATCGAGTTTACGTCAAAACCTTCGCCTTCGTCCTCAACGGTAAAACGCGCCTCTTTCGCGGAAACTTCTGCTGAAACGCGGACATTTTTGTTGGCGTCGAATTTATTACCGTGTTTGACGGCGTTAACAAATGCTTCGTCCAAAGCAATAAAAAGATTAGAATTTTCAGTATTGACGACGCCAACTTTTTCAACACGCTTCATCAAATAGTCCAGAATGCAATGCATCAAAGAAATTGCGCTCGGAAATTCGAACTCAATTTTTTCTCGAATTTGTTTGACAGTATTCGTTTTATCTACAAACTGCGCTTTGTAATTTAAAACTGTTTCAAATATGTTTTTCAGCTCGTCTTCGTCGAAATTGTCTCGTTTGAAATTCGTCGCGCAAATTTTAAATGCTTTGACAAAACTGCGGTTATATTCTTCTTCCGAATCTTGGGTCGGCAGGCAGGTATCGTCAGGCGTTTCGTTGTTCTTTGGCGGAAAGGCTTTGTCTCCGTCAAGGTCGGTAATAACTAAATCAAAACTGCTTGTTTGGTCAAGTTTGACGGCTTCTTCACGACTTTCGGTTGTTTTAACAAAATAACCGATTTTGTTGAAAACTTTTGTTAAAGCGCTTTTCAAATCATCATGGTCGTCAACAATCAAAATTCGTCTTTGCATTTTCTCCTTTCCCAATTAAAAATAAAAGGGCAGATTCTATCAAAAATAACGATAAAATATCTTGCTTTGTTGCACATAATAACCTAGATTGCCGGAAATATTCTACAGATGGCTGAGAAAATTCAAAAAAACTTTCAGGAAGTTTATAATTTCGCGTCTTTGTCTAATTATTCTCGGCGCGAAAGATTTTCCATTTGTCTTGTAGATTGGATTTTTTACGTTTTAATCAGTTTGATTGGCAAAACAAATCGCTTTGAAATTGAAGGCTGGGAAAACTTTAAAAAAATTGAAGACGACAACAAAATTCCGATTTATGCTTTCTGGCACAATCGAATTTTTCTGGCGACATATTATTTTAGAAATCGCGGCATTGTCGTGATAACTTCGCAGAGTTTTGATGGTGAATATATCGCACGTTTTATTCAAAGATTTGGTTATGGTGCGGTGCGCGGCTCTTCGACGCGCGGCGGAGTTGGCGCATTAGTTGAAATGATTCGTTTGATGAAACACGGCTTGCCGATGGGATTTACGGTTGACGGACCGAAAGGCGCACGTTATGTCGCGAAAACGGGCGCGATTTTGCTGGCAAAAAAGACCGGCAACCCAGTGATGCCGTTTATTGTCGAAGCCGAAAATTTCTGGGCGATTAACAGTTGGGACAAGCTGCAAATTCCCAAACCTTTTACCCGAGCAAAGGTTTTTATCGCCAAACCGATTTTTGTAGCAACTGAAGCAACCGATGCGGAAATAGAAAATAAACGCCAAGAACTGCAAACGAAACTTGACGAATTGGTTCGGCTTGGGAAACAATGGCGGGAAAGTAAAAACAGTATAGGTAAAAAATAATTTTTTAAAAATAAAGATTTCCTGGAATTTACCTAAACTTGATCGCTGTTAATCGAGTAAAAAGTTTCAAAATATAATGATGAGGAAAAGAAAAAATG
>JAIVJJ010000363.1 GCA_020200095.1 Acidobacteriota bacterium
ATCAGCGCAATTGCAACGCCATTCGGCGAATATCAACATTAGCCCGCCGCAGTAAGCAAAATCGGCGGGACGGTCAGACTGTGTGCTTGACTGCTTCTTTCATAGCTGAATTGTTCGGCGGCGGTTGGCAGGGCATATCGTTGCTCTTATTGCGGTTGGATGCGCGTCAACTGCGAAGCGATGACTTGCCAACGCCCTTGCCGCTTTGCATAGGTGTCGGTATAGCGCATCTGCATCATCCTCGTCTGTCCGTCGCGCGTCATTTGTTGAATGACCCGTCCTGTGAGAATTACTGTGTCGCCTTCGACGCGAGATTGCACATCTTCGGTCGAAAACTTTGGTGACGGACGATTCGCATCTTGCGCGGATTTAAGTTGCGCTAAAATATCAGCTTTGGTTTGCACTGAGCCGTTGGAAAACGTCAGCTTAAAGTCGTCGGACACGATGCGGTTCATTGCCTCCGCGTCGTATTTTTCATAAGCATCGAGCCACTTGCGTTCCAACTTTTTGACTTCGCGCTCGGCTTCGCTCAACTGTTGCTGAACTTGCGATTGATTGTTCGGTTGATTGCTCGGCAGTAACTCACGTTTCAACTGCTCTTTGTCGCGGTCAACCCACTCAATCAGCATTTCGGAGACTACAGCTTTGCCGTCGCGCACAAACGTAATCTGCGCGTCGTTGTTGAGCGCGAATTTGTCTTTGCCCGTTGCTCGCAATGCCGCTCCACGCCCGCCGATACGTTGGTAATAAAGCCCGCCGTCACGCACGTTGATTTCTTTGTTTCCGTATTTGCCGACGTAATCTTGTAGCGCGGCGGGCGAAACTTGCACTGTGTTTGCCGCGACATTACTCGGCATCGCCGTTCCAAACGGTTCGCCTGCAAATTTGTTCGGCTCGACAATCATTTGCTTACGCGAATAATCGTAAATGACTTTGAATCGTCGCAGCAGACCGCTTCCCAAGTTTCCATTTCGTCCGTTGCTTCCCCCTACTCCTAACGATTCGTCGGGAAAACTCGTCGGCACGTTGTTGAATGTTTGACCGCCCAGCTCAAAACTTTTCACTCGTCCGGCGTAGCCCGTGATTTCGCCGCTTCCGCCTCTGCCCAACACAATCTTCGCTGCTCCTTCAGGAAACTTGATTTCCGTCTTCGTGCCAACTTCGAGCGATAGAGCGTGGCTCGCGCCCGTGTCAACTACGAGTTTGACCGGAACTGGTTTGTCGCCCAACAAAACGACGTTCGCAGTTATATAAGGTCTGATGCCTTCGTCAAAAGTTATGGGCAAAACCGTTCCTTTGCCGGAGTATTTATATTTGGCAGGCTCGTAGAATTTAATGACGCGCTGTTCCCAATCAACCGCGACGACGAGAGTTGAAAATACTACCCGCCCGATAACGCCATCAAAGCTGGCAAAAAAAGGCGAATCTTTCGGCAGCCTTCGCACCGCGAGCCTTCCGCCCGACAATTCGATGCCACCGATGTTAAAATTGACGTTTTCCGTAATCGAAACCTCGCTGGCTACGCCGCCGCCCGCACCGCGCACCGGAATCGTTCCGGTGATATTGAGATTGAGCGAGTCAATAATTTCCGAGTTGTGGAGAGACGTTCCCTGCGCCCCCGTGTCGAGAACGTAGCGCAAAGGACGCGAGTCGTTGACGCTGACCGGAATCACCATCAAATTACTTTCAACCTCGAACGGAACTTCGACAAAACTTTTTCCGGCGGGAAAACTCACGCCCGGCAAACGCATATCAGGCATCCGCCGTTCGGGTTGAGCAGTCTGCGCCGAAACGGTTACTGACACAAAGCCAATGCTGAAGGCAATAACCAACGCCAATTTACAAAAACTATTTTTTAAGAACATTTGAACATCTCCTGATTTTGTGCTTGCGCTAAACCGCGAATTCACGCTTGAGTTATAAACAATCATCACACAATCAAGACCCAATTAGGTTAAGACGAGGTAAAGAGTTTGCTAAGAATGTAAAATCTTCACCTAACAAAGTTATTCATTTTGGATAAGCATTTAGTTCCAAAAATTCTCTCAATCAAATGCTTGCGGTCAAACGGAAAGCCGCCCAACGCTGATTAGACCGCCAGTGGCGGTAGAAATCGGCTTATCTCACTACAAATTATCCGCCACCGGCGGCCTAACCCATGAAAAGCCGACAAATGCCGCTCGCAAAACATTTAGAGACCGGCTTTGCAGCCAACCTCTCAAAGACTAAGCGACGAGAAAGCCGTCCAACTCACCTCTGATAACCACGTACATTAGCAGGCTTCCCTTTCCAGTCCCTTTCGGTTGAAGATCGTGTGCATCCACAGCCGTAGCGTATAGGAATTCATGCGTCAGTTGAAAAGTGTCCGATGGCACACGGTTACGGACGATGAACAGCCAACGGCACAGTCTCTCTTGGGCGTCCTTTCATATACCGTTATGTCGCGTCATTGTTTTGGCGTACCGAGAAGATAACCTTGTTTGAAACGTAACCTGATATTTTTAATTTGCTCGAAATTTACCAAAGGGTTGCCGCCCAAAACCAGAAAACTAGCTTCGTAGCCCTCGCGCAAAAATCCTATTTTTCGTTTGGGGAAAATCGCTCGCGGCGTAACCTCGCAAGACATTTTCAACAGTTCGAGATTCGTAAAAACACCCGTGCTTGAAAGTAGCATTATTTCACCAAGCGGCGTTTGCCTGAACTGGTCGCTGCCAACCAAAAGCTCAACTTTATATTTCTTCAAAACCCGCAGATTGGGGATCACCACTTGGTGCAATGCTTCTTCAGCCTGTTGCGGATTTTCCGATTTCATCTCGCTCAACCAACTGATTGTAGTGATGACACGGACACCTCGTTGAGCGGTAAGTCGCGCATCATTGGCAGAGATTATAAAATGCTCTTTGCTCACTCCATCCTCGAAATCCACCAACGGCAGATGGGAGATTTCATCAACTCCGGCAATGAGCGCGTTGTGGAAATCGGCGGCAGATGAAATATGCGCGGAAACCGAGAGACCCGATTGATGAGCGAGCCTAATGATTTCCGGCAATAATTTCGGATTAAGCCCCCGTTTGTAAAGATACTTCGGGTTGTTTTTACGTTCTTCGTATTGCTCGGAAAAGAGCAGAAACACTTTGACGAAAGTAGGTTTGTCTTTGAGCAATAAAGCGAGATGAGAAGCGATGTCCGATTCTTTATTAATCAGCATTAAAGCCTTGCCGTTCAAATCCTGTTCGCTCCAGTCTTTAGGGAAAACGCCCATTCCCTTGAACTGCAACATAATTTGATTCGGATGCCCTCCGCTCTCCGTAAAACCTTGCAGCGCGGTAATGTAATCAACGCTCGTTGGGCGGTTCACCTGATCTCGAAATTGCGAAACTAAATACGGAGAGTTCCCTTGGTCTTTAACGTAAAACACACCGTCACGAAGATAATTTTGGATATACTCGTCGACACTTTGCGGTTCGAGCCAATGATTATGAGCCTCGGCAAGCGGGGGAATGATATACCCATTTTGTAAGTCAACAACCTCGTCAACTTTCGCGGGCTTTTTGCCTGTTAGGATGCCGTGGACTGAATAGAAAATTTGACGACGAAAATTCTTTCCGTCGAACCAATGACCGTTTGTAAATTGATATGATTCTTGCGGTGGCAAAGAGGTTTGAGCGTTACTCTCAAACATTGGGCTTCGCAAACAAGGAAGTAAAAATGTTGGTAGTGGTCAAAAAGTAATGCTGTTTAAGCAAGGCGCATCACCTCCTGATTATAGTGGCAGACGAAATATTTGATCGCCCCAATGTGATTCGCTAGCTTCTTCGAGAACGAGAGTGCCGCA
>JAIVJJ010000117.1 GCA_020200095.1 Acidobacteriota bacterium
GAATTGAAGTTAAACGCGCAAAATTGTCCGTGCGGAGAGCGACAATTATTTCATCAGCGCTCATTCCCGAAAGCATCGAAATGCCGGATTTTGCGCCGATGCCCTGGACGGAAATTAGTTTTAAGTAAAGCTCGCGCTCGCGTAAAGTTTTGAAGCCGAAAAGCTGAAGCGCGTCTTCACGGACGTAGGTAAAAATTCTGAGTTCGATGTCTTCACCAATCTCGCCTAATTCGTAAAATGTCGAAAGCGGAATTGTTACTTCATAACCGACACCGTTCGTTTCTATGATTACCGAATTTGCTTCTTTTTCTAAAAGTTTTCCTTTAAGATATGCAATCATTGTTTCACACTTGAAACACAAATTGTAATGGATATTCACTTTTGGGGCAACGAGGAAAAACAATTTCATCATCTTTAAGCGCGGCTAACTTTTCCTTTTTGAATTTTTCAATTTGAGAATATAATTAACAACACAGATGAAGGTTGAGAAAATATCCGAATTAACAACCAATCGAATGAGCATTTACCTGCGCTGTTTAAACGAATTGGCGGCAGAAGGGACGAAAACCGTCTCGTCCGAAAGTTTAGCAAATCGTTTTCACCTAAATTCGGCGCAGATTCGCAAGGATTTGGCGTATTTCGGTGGCTTTGGTGTACGCGGCGTCGGTTATTACGTTGAAGATTTACGCGAACATCTGATGAAGATTCTCGGTCTTAACAAAGAACATCGTGTGGCAATAATCGGCGCCGGTCGGCTCGGAACGGCTCTTACCGATTATTATGGTTTTTCACAGACAAATTTTACGGTTGCCGCGCTTTTTGACACCGACAAAGAAAAAATCGGGCAAAAAGTTGGCGCGGTGAAAATTTTCGATATAAAGGACTTTGCCGAAGTCGCAAAAAGAGATAAAATAGAAGTTGCTGTTATTGCCGTTCCAGCTCAATTTGCCCAAGGTGTTTTAGAGCAGGTAACAAAAGCCGGAATCAAAGCCGTAATGAATTTTGCACCGACGCCTTTACTAGTTCAAGGCAATGTAAAATTGAAAACCGTTGATTTAACAATTTCGCTGGAAAGTCTTTCTTACTTTTTGGCGCATTCGAATAATACAAATGGCGGAAGCGTAAAGTCCAATTTAATCGAACGGCGAGGGAAGCAATTAAAAAAAGTTGAAATTTGAAACTTTCGGTTATAATTTTCAGTATTAGATTTATAAAGAGGTAAAAATATGTGCAGTAAAGGATTTGTAAAAAGAATTGTTCCGTTTTTCTTAACATTTGCGTTTGGGCTTCTGGTGGCAAGTTTTTTTGTATCGGTTGCCTTGCCGAATTTTAGTTTTCCAAATCGCGGTTGGCGAAGACATCAGCAGTACCATCAGAAGATGGAGTTTGAAAATCAGCAATTGAGAGAAAAAGTATCGCGTCTCGAAAAACAATTAGTAGATAAAAACAATCTAGATTTTCAAAATTTAGATTTAGATGTTCCGCCGCCCGCACTGCGAGCTGTGCCGCATCGTAGGTAATTTTCGAGCGAATTTAACTTCAAGCCACAGATTAACTGAAATGAACGCGAAACAAAGATTTTCGCATCCGCGTTTATTTATGTTAATCTGTGGTTTGTTTTTTGTGAGGATAAATTATGTGTTGTAAAAGTTTTTGGAAAGCGGTTGCTCCGTTTGCTTTGGCTTTTGTGTTTGGTTTGCTGGCAACAAATACCTTGCGAAAAGAAAATTCTGTAAATACAAGTCAAGAAAACCTAAAATCACCTAACAAAATTATTTATTCTAACAAAGGAGTCGGTTCTTCTTCGGTTTGCTCAGGAAAAAGATTTGATAAAGATTTTAGCGAAAAACCATCAACAACTTCTCACTCGGAAATAAAATCTGTGCAAATTACTTCAAAACCAAGAGCTAGTTACACCGACATAGCACGACAAAATCAAATTCAGGGAACGGTTACTTTGCGCGTAACCTTTACGGCAGGTGGTTCAATCGGAAGCATTTTCCCGGTCAGCGGTTTGCCATACGGCTTGACCGAGCAAGCGATTGCGGCGGCGAGAGGAATCAAATTCGAGCCGGCTAAGAAAAACGGTGTCCCGCAAACGGTTACCAAGCAAGTTCAATATAGTTTCACAATTTATTAAATTTTCGATGGACGAAAAAGAAGCGCGAAAATTGATTGTCGAAATTGGAAAATTGCTCTACGAACGAAGCTACGTGGTTTCTTCGGACGGCAATGTCAGTATCCGCCTTGACGAAAATCTCGTTTTGGCAACTCCAACGATGACTTCGAAAGGTCGGATGACCGAAGATGGTTTGGCTTTGACAGATTTAGACGGCAAACCTTTGAACGATAAAAAAGCGTCATCCGAATTGGCGATGCACCTTTTGATTTACAAAGCGCGCCCAGATATTAAAGCCGTTTGCCACGCACATCCGCCGCACGGAACTGCATTCGCGGTTGCGGGTTTAGCGATTGACCAACCAATTTTGTCGGAAGTTATTTTAACGCTCGGCTGCGTTCCTCTAACCGGATATGGAACGCCTTCAACCAATGAATTAACTGAATCAATGAAACCCTTCGTCGCGCATCACAACGCGCTGCTTATGGCAAATCACGGCGCAGTCGCTTACGGCGAAGATTTATGGCAGGCATTTGATAGATTGGAAACGCTCGAACACACCGCAAAAATTGCAATTCTTTCACGCGCACTCGGCGGCGCAAACGATTTGCCGAAAGACGCTATAGAGAAACTTATCAACATTCGTGAAAAAGCTGGCTATTTAACGGAAAATGCACGTTGTCAGGCTTGCGGTTATTTAGAGGAAACGGGAATCAATTGCCAACACAGTGAAATTGCAGATTTCAAATCACATATTCCAAAAACAAACGGTGCAAAGTTTTCATTTACGAGAGAAGAACTGATAGAATTACTGAGCCAAACGGCAAACGCGAAGTAAAAGGTATAAACGCGATTCCCGTAATTTGTTAACGAATTATCTATAAAGTAATCTTTGAGGAGAATAACGAATGCAAGAAGCATTAGGAATGGTTGAGTGTAAAGGGCTTGTAGCGATGATTGAAGCGGCGGACGCGATGGTCAAAGCCGCTAATGTCCAACTTATCGGCTATGAAAAAATCGGCGCTGGATTTGTAACGGCAATAGTGCGCGGCGATGTAGCGGCGGTGAAAGCCGCGACAGATGCGGGCGCGGCAGCGGCGCGGCGCGTCGGTGAGCTCGTCAGCGTTCACGTTATTCCGCGTCCGCACGGCAGTGTTGACGATGTGTTGCCATTAGGGCTTAAATAGTGGTAAGTGGTGAGTGGTAAACGGTGAATCTTTTCTTTCACTCGCCACTCACCACTTACCACTCACCACTAAAAATGATAATTGCCAGAATTTTAGGAACAGTCGTTTCCACACAAAAGGACGAGCGCTTGCACGGCAAAAAACTTCTTATTGTCAAACCGATAAATCTGGATGGCACAGACCAAAGCGGTTATATCGTCGCGGTAGATACGGTTGGTGCGGGCTTTCACGAAAAAGTTCTTGTGGTCGGTGGTTCGTCGGCGCGTCTGGCGGAAGGAAACAAAGATATGCCAGTTGATTCGGCAATCGTCGGTGTGATTGATAGCTTTGAAGTGAATGAAAAAGAATGAATCAAAAACGCCTACAACTTGCACTCACATTTTTAAGAATTGTTGTCGCGCTTTTAATGTTTGTTCACGGCGTGGCGCGAATTTATTTAGGCATTGTTGACGATTTCGGCGCTCGAAGGGCGAAAGTTTTTGATTGTCCAAACTTTGAACCCGGATTTAACCGCAAAAGGCAAACCGCAGGTTGCGCTTGACGCAATCGGCGCAGGCGTCGGCGAATTGGTCTTCTGGTGTCGCGGGAAAGAAGCTAGTTTTCCGTTCAAGCGAGATTCGACACCGACTGACTGCACAATTGTCGGAATTGTTGATTCGGAAAAACACGTTTTTAACGGCGAACGATGAATGGTGAGTGATTAGTTATAAACTTTTCATTCACCGTCCACCGTTCGCCGTTCACCGTTAGAAAATGCTTCTTGCTCGTGTCATCGGAAATGTCGTCGCAACGCAGAAAAATCAGCGTTACGAAGGCTCGCGCGTGATGCTCTGTCGCCAAATCACGCCCGAAGGCGAAGATATGGATTACACTTGTCTGGCGCTTGATTCAGTTGATTCGGGCGAAGGCGATATTGTTTTAATTGTCCAGGAAGGCTGGAGCGCCTCAACCGCTTCGACAGGAAAAGCGGGCGCAGCGATTGATTCGGCGATAATCGGTGTAGTTGATTATATTGATTTACTGCCGGAAGAAAAGGAAAGGCAAAAGTAAAAAGTGAAAGGTTTGGAATAGAAATTTTTTTTATTGAAGCTGTTTTTTAAGATAATGAACAAAGACCAAACTCAAGAATTAGCTCAGCGAATTGCCAATCTTTTACAGGAAAGCGAAACGAAAGTTGATGACTTTTCAACTTTGCACTCAAGCCTTGTAAAAATCAACGAGAGATTGGACAAAATCGAATCTCAAATAGCCTCGCAAAATACAAATCCGCAATCCACATTTCGTATTCCGCAATCGAATCATCCGAGTCAAGAAAAATTCGAGATTGCCAAAGCTGTCGTACAGGAAGTTCTCGAACATCTCGAAACGGAAAAGGCTTGCCCGTATGAACCGACGGGCAAGCCTTGTGACCATTGCGCAATGTGTAGTTCGCGCGGATTTTAGTTTACCTACTTTGTGTTTCCGACAGGAGCAGTTGTTGTCGGCGCGTTGTTTCTTCGCAAAGAATCCGGGCTGCCTATATCAGGCGCTTGTCTCGCGCCTTCGTCGGCTTTGAAAAACGGTTCTTCTTTAAAGCCCAATAGTCCTGCCGTCAACACAGCCGGAAACGAATTGCGCGTTGTGTTGTAATTAGTAACCGCGTCATTATAGTCCAAACGCGCAACGTTTATTCGATTTTCCGTACCGGAAAGTTCATTTTGCACGTTCATAAACAACTCGTTTGAACGCAGCTGCGGGTAATTTTCCTGCAAACTCAAGAGCCGTCCGATTGTTCCGCCAAAACTGTTGTTGGCTTCAATCACCGCTTGCTTTTGTTCCGGCGTTTTATCACCGTCTGCTCCTTGCGGTGGGGCTTGCGTCGCATTTAAAAGACGCGAACGCGCATCCGCAACTTGTCCGAAAACTTCCTGCTCCTGAATTGCCGACATCTGCGCGGCTTTGACCAGATTCGGAATCAAATCCGCCCGGCGTTGCATCGCGCTTTCGACATTTGCCCATTTTCCTCTAACGCCTTGTTGTTTGGCTGTTAACTCATTATAGCTGCAACCGCTTAATCCGAAAGCGAACAGCATTGTGACCATTAGTAAAATTGTTTTTTTCATTTTTTTCTCCATAAATAGTTAATTGTTAATTGTTAATGGTAATCGCTTCGACAATCAACCATTAACCGTTTACGATTTGCTGATATTATCAACCGCCTCAATAACTTGTTCAATCTCTTGCATATAATCGGCAAAAAGCTGGTTGGCGGAAATTTCATCAAGCGTCTTTTGCAAATTATTTTCCCGAATATCGAGAATTTTTTCAAACGGTTTGCCGTTTATATTAAGCCGTTGCGCAATTGCGTTAATAATTTCGGGTTTTGTCACTGGCGGCTCAAAGCCGTGCAGTAGTAATACAGCGCGAAACAAGGCGGCAAAACTCGAAAGACTTTCTGCCATCAAATTTACTAAATTCGTGACGGAAGTCGAAGCAGGGATATACGCGCGACGAAGATGAATCAATTTGCTTCTGAGTTCGTATTCGGTTTGATGACGCAAAAACTCATCTGAAATATTCAAATTCGCCAAAACGTCCGCGCCATAAAGCACAAGCCGCGCGCGTTCCATTTGATGAAATTCAATCGGAAACACATCCGCCGCCGTTTGCAGCTCGGAAACGGTAAAATAAACGGGTGAAGGATGTCCCATTTTGTTCCATTCCCGCATCGGCGCTTGTGCCGCCCGCAAATCTCGCGGCGTAATTTCGTGCAGGGCAATCAGCAAATTATAATCCGATTGCCGCCGCACAAAATCACCTGCCGCCGCTGAACCGTAAAGTATAACGGAGGCGAGATTCCTGCCGTGCGTGCCTTTCAAATCGTCTATAAATGTGTCAAATTGATGTTTCATAATCATTTATCATTTATCATTTATCATTGAACAAAAACTGATAAATGATAAATGTCCAATGTTAAATTACCAGTCTCCGCCCGCGCCACCGCCGCCGAAATCACCACCGCCTCCGAATCCGCCGCGACCACCTCCGCCCCTACCGGAACGGCTAAAAATTATCATCATCAACACGAAAAGAATTATTAAACAAGTCACAAAATTACAAATGCCTCCTAATCCTCCGCCTCGCGCGCGGCTTCTTTCCGGTTTTTGTGTTTTTTCGGTGGTTACAGCTTCACCGCTTCCCCTCTGTTCAATCGTGCGGATGTAAGCCTCAATCGTATCTGTTATGCCTTTACCATAATCGCCTTGCTTAAAAGCCGGAACGAGATTCTGGCGCTGCAATTGTCCGGCTAAACCATCGGGCAGTTCGTCTTCTAAATCCTTGCTGATTTGAGTAAAATATTTGCGGTCATCAATTGCAATGAACAGCAGCGCACTCGGATTGTCATCTTCTTGCGAGCCAATTTTCCAGCCCCGCGCAACCGCCAGCGAATAATCGAAAATGGGACGCTCACCGGTTGTTTTGACAATTGCAACAGCAAGTTCAACCGATGGATTTGTCTTATCACGAAATTCTATTAAACGTTGATTAAGTCTAGATTTAGTGGGTTCGTCCAACACTCCGGCAAAATCGTTGACGGGCGCGGTTGCCGCGGGCAACGGTGATTCGTTGATTGAAAACGGTTTCGAGTCTTGTGAAAACGCTGTTGAAACCGTTAACCCAAGAAGCATAACGAAAAGGCACACGCTCAATTTTGCCGATGAAATAATCGTTTTCATTTTTATTGTAAATAACAATTTTGCCAATCCGTATACAATACGAAATTTTAATTTGTAAAGTTCAATTTTCCAAAATCGTGTGTAAAGCGTAATGCACAAGGAAAAACAATGCAACTCCCGCAAAAACCGACAGTGAGACAAACGGGCGTTTTCCGCCGTGATGATTGACTTCCGGTATAAGGTCGCTCGCCGCGACATAGAGCGTTACGCCGCTTGCCACTGGGAGCGCGTAAGCAACCGAAAGACCTGTGTTTGAACCGATAAAATAAAAAGATAAAACTCCGAGCATAGTCGTCAAACCAACCAGAGAAGTTGCCCAGA
>JAIVJJ010000118.1 GCA_020200095.1 Acidobacteriota bacterium
GTACGAGCAAATGACCGATTTGGTTGCTGACGCCGAACCAAATAACAAAATTGAACTTGACCCGATTGAAAGCTTGGCGGGATCGGATTCACTCCTGCGCGCCAGTCAGCCAGGCGAAATTTCTCCGAACGACCCGATGTTTGGCGAACAATGGGCATTAAATAATGTCGGGCAGAACGGCGGTAAGGCGAAAGCCGACCTTGCCGCATTAAAGGCGTGGATAAAAACTCAGGGAAGCACCGACGTTGTAGTTGCGGTTTTGGACAGCGGCGTTGATTACACGCACCCAGATTTAGCCGCTAATATGTGGCTTCGTCCTAATAATGTTCCTGCTTACAAAGATGATGAACTCGGCGCTTTTGACGACTTGCACGGTTTTAACGCTGCCGAAAATCTGAGCGACCCAATGGACGATAACGGACATGGAACGCATTGCGCCGGAATAGTCGGTGCGGAAGGCAACAACGATGAAGGAATTTCCGGTATTAACTGGAAAGTTCAAATTATGCCGCTTAAATTTATGGGACGCGGCGGTTTCGGAACGACCAAAAATGCGATTGAAGCTATCAATTACGCGATTGACCGCAAACGAGCTGGCGTCAACGTAAAAGTTATCAATGCAAGCTGGGGTTCGATGCTTTCTTCAAAAGCTCTCGAAGACGCTATTCGCGCGGCGGGCGAAGAAGGAATTTTATTTGTCGCGGCAGCCGGAAACAACAGTACGAGCAACGACAAACGCCCGCATTATCCTTCAAATTATGATCTTCCGAATGTAATCAGCGTTGCCGCTCTCGACCGCAACGACCAGCTTGCTTCTTTTTCAAACTTCGGCGTGAAAACAGTTCATGTTGCAGCGCCCGGCAGAGAAATTCTTTCGACTTGGCTGAACGACGAATACCGCGAAGCGTCGGGAACTTCGATGGCGACGCCGTATGTTGCCGGTGTCGCGGCTTTGATTTTGGCGAGCGAACCGAAACTTTCGTTGGAAAAATTGCGCGAAAGAATTTTGCAATCGGTTGATAAGCTCGATTCGTTAAATGATAAGGTTAAAAGCGGCGGGCGCATCAACGCGGAAAAGGCTTTGGGAAATTAAATTTATCTTTAAAAATTGGTAGTTATTGAAAGGCGGTCTGTGACCGCCTTTTTTATTACTATTTAAAAAATCTTGTCAATGTTTGCCTCAAGTGCCATAATTTGCCTAATCATTTTTTTAAACAGGTGAAAACCGTAAATGCTTTCCGGCACTTTTCAAAAGCGATCATTCAACCGATGCGCTGTGTTGCTCGGATTGATTGCGCTCGTTTTATTTTTGCCTTCAACTGCAAAACTCGAACGCTTGCCGGTTAAAACCTACACGGTTGCCGACGGGCTGCTGCGGGACAATGTTTTAAAAATCAAACAGGATTCGCGCGGTTTTTTGTGGTTCTGCACCGATGAAGGCGTTTCGCGTTTTGACGGCGAGGGCTTCACAAATTTCACAACCGACGACGGACTTCCAGACCGTCACGCGAATGATTTTCTCGAAACCAGAGACGGTGCGATTTATATTGCCACCGACAAGGGTTTGGCGCGTTTGAATCCGAACGGCATTCGCGGTTCGAAAGACAATCCTTTATTTTCCGTTTTTCTTACCGGCAAACCACGCGCCGAAGAGTTTAGCGTTTTGTTTGAAGATACGAGCGGCGAGATTTTCAGCGGCACCGGCGACGGGCTTTATAAATTCAAAAACGACAGCTTTGAACAAATCGCTTTGGGCGAGCCGAGAGCTTCCGAAGACCATCTGAAAATCACTTCGATTATCAAAGACCGGCGCGGCGCGTTGTGGATTGCTACCGAAGCGGGCGGCTTGATTCATATTTCGGCGACGGGCGAAAGGCGGCGTTTTAATCATCAGGACGGCTTGCCGAACAATAAAATCACAACTTTGCACGAAGATAAAAACGGAAGAATTTGGGCGGGCTTGCGTCCGCTCGGAGATGCCGGTTTATGTTTGCTCAAATCAGAACCGATAGCGGGCGAATCAATCGTCGAAAAACATTACACGAAGAAAGACGGTTTGCCGGGCGATTGGATTTTTTCCCTGCATGAAAGCAATGACGGACGATTTTGGATTGGAACGAATGAAGGGTTGTGTTTGTGGCAGGGCGAAAATTCCGGTTCTGTTTGCCAAACTTTTTCCGCCGCGCAGGATTTATGCGATACCGAATTTTTTAGTCTCGGCGAGGATGCGGACGGTAATCTTTGGCTCGGCTCGCGCTGCGGTTTGAAAAAATTGTCGCGTTTCGGTTTTTCAGCTTTCGGAACCGACGACGGGCTGCCTGAGTCAGCCATCCTTTCGATTTTTGAAAACTATGCGGGTGAGCTTTTTATCGGCTCGGGCAGCATAGGCAAACGAACAATCAGCCGCTTCGACGGCGCGCGATTTCAGACGGTTGAACCGAATCTTCCCGCAAATATCACTTATCACGGCTGGGGCTGGAAGCAGACGGTTTGGCAAGACCGTGAAAACGTCTGGTGGATTCCGACCGGCGAGGGACTTTTTCGATTTTCTCCCGTCAAGAATTTTTCGGATTTGGAAAATGCTTCTTCGCAGGAAATGAAAATCCCGTCGAAGGGAAAAGAAATCTTTCGCTTGTTTGAAGATTCGCGCGGCGATATCTGGGTGGCGACGACCAAGGAAGCCAACGGTTTGTTTCGCTGGGAACGAAGCGCGAATGTCTGGCACGATTACACGGCGCAAGCCGGCTTTTCACGGCAGCGCGTCGGAACGGTTTTTGCCGAAGACCGAAACGGAAACTTGTGGATTGCGACGGGCGAACAGGATAGCGCGCTCGTGCGTTACCGAGACGGGCAGTTTCGTGTTTTCACGCAAGCGGAAGGCGCGCCGGAAGGCTGGACGAAGGATTTATTCCTTGACACCAAAGGCAGGCTTTGGCTCGCTACATTTCAGGACGGACTACTCAGACTCGACGACACGGATGCCGACCAACTGGATTTTGTTCGCTACACGACCGCTGACGGTCTGGCGAGCAACAACATCTTGTGCGTTACTGAAGACCAACAGAGCAGAATTTACGCCGGAACGGGACGCGGACTAAATCGTCTTAATCCTGAAACGGGAGAAATAAAGCATTTCACAACCGCCGACGGCTTGCCGAACAGCTACATCGAAGTTGCTTTCCGCGACCGGATGAACACGCTTTGGTTCGGCACGATGGGCGGTTGGGCGCGGCTCGTTCCCGAACAGGAACGCCAGCGGCAGCCGCCGACAATTTTAATCACCGGCTTGCGCGTCAACGGGCAACCGCAGCCCGTCTCAATTTTAGGCGAGAGAGAAATCTCCGCGCTCGATTTCGATTCGTCGCAACGACAAATCTCGGTTGAATTTCTCGGATTGGGCGCGACACTCGGCGAGCAGTTGCGCTACGAATATCGCTTCGGAAATTCCGAATGGACGCCGACGACTGAACGCACGGTTAATTTTGCCAATCTCGATTCGGGCAAATATCAATTTGAAGTTCGCGCCCAAACCGCCGAACGAATTTACAGCCACGCGCCTGCGGTCGTTTCATTCAAAATCGCCGCACCCGTCTGGCAGCGTCCGTGGTTTGTTCTGTCAGCGATTTTAATTGTCGGCGCGGTTTTTTATTTGCTTTACCGCTATCGCATCGCGCGTCTTTTGGAAGTCGCCAATATGCGGACGCGCATCGCCACCGATTTGCACGACGACATCGGCGCGAATCTGACGAAAATCGCTATTTTGAGCGAAGTCGCGCAACATCAGTTG
>JAIVJJ010000119.1 GCA_020200095.1 Acidobacteriota bacterium
GGCTTGAAACCATGTCAATGATTCCAATGGGCGGCAACGTCGTGCGTCCGAATCCCGAACTCATTGAAACTTACCCGGATTATTATTTGAATATGGGTTTGACTGCTGAAAATCTGGCGCAGAAATACGAAATTTCGCGTGAACAATCCGATGAATTTGCTTTGCAATCGCACAGACGAGCGGCAGAAGCAATCAAGTTAGGAAAATTTAAAGACGAAATTGTTTCGTTGAATGTGCGCGTTGACGAAACGGACGAAAAAGGGCGCGTTTTACGAAGTGAAATCGCTTTTAACACGGACGAAGGCGTACGGTTTGATTCGACGATTGAGGGCTTGCAAAAATTAAAACCCGCATTTCACGTCAAAGGAACTGTGACGGCAGGAAATTCTTCGCAAATGTCGGACGGTGCGGCGGCGGCGGTTGTGATGTCTCTGGAAAAAGCCGAAGAAATCGGCGCAAAACCGCTCGCGCGTTTTGTCGCTTACGCAACCGCCGGATGTTTGCCGGAAGAAATGGGCGTTGGTCCGGTTTATGCGATTCCGAAAGTTTTGAAAATGGCTGGTTTGACAATGGACGACATTGACGTTATCGAACTCAACGAAGCATTTGCCGTGCAATCGCTGGCAGTAATGAAACTTCTTGAAATGAATCCAGAAAAGGTAAATGTTAACGGCGGAGCGATTGCGCTCGGTCACCCGCTTGGTTGTTCAGGTGCGAAACTTACGGCAACGATTTTGCGCGAAATGGAACGCCGAAACGCGCGTTACGGAATGGTTACGATGTGCGTCGGCGGCGGAATGGGCGCGGCGGGAATTTTTGAGAGATTGGATTAAATGGCACAGCGAATCAAAGGAATTGAAGAAACGGATGCGCCGATTATTCTGAAACCGCTTTACGTCGGCTTTAAAAGAATCGTGGGAAAAGTCGGCGCTTCGTTAAAAGTGTCGGCGCATCGTCCTTCGATTGCGTGGTTTGGAAATCTTTTCGGAATTGCAATTGAAAAATCGGGTAAAGTCGAACAGCGAATTCATCTTTTGGCTCAATTGCGGGCGGCGCAAATTGTTGAATGTCCATTTTGTATTGACATTATTCCCGCGCTCGGCAAAAAGAGCGGCGTTTTAACCGACGAAGAGATAAGCGCGGTTTCGCATTATTTCGACAGCGATTTGTTTTCAATCCGCGAGAAAGTCGTTTTGGAATATGCGGAGGCGATTTCAAAAACGCCGGTTAAAGTTTCCGACGAGATGTTTGGGCGATTGAAAAACTATTTCGATGAAAAGCAAATTGTCGAACTAACGGCGAGCATCGCGTTTGAAAACTACCGGGCAAGATTTAATCATGCGCTCGGAATTGAAAGCGATAATTTTTACAAATGAATAAGGAGCAAAAGCTATGGATGCAACGTCACAGCAAAAAGATTTTATCAAAGGCGGCGCGTTTTTGATTGAAGATAGAACGGCGAGCGAGGTTTTTACGCCCGAAGATTTAACCGAAGAGCAAAGAATGATTGGCGAAACAACCAGAGAATTTGTTGATACGGAAGTTCGCCCGAACATTGCCGAAATGGAAAGACACAATTGGCAACTGGTGCGTGAACTGATTGTCAAGGCAGGCGAACTCGGACTTCTCGGCGCGAACATTCCCGAAGAATACGGCGGTCTCGAACTTGACCAAACGACCGGCGTTGTCGTCGCCGAAAATATGGGACGCGCGGGTGGTTTCGGCGTGGGTTACGGAGCGCAGACTTCTATCGGGCTATTGCCGATTCTTTATTTCGGCTCGGAAGAATTAAAACAAAAATGGATTCCGCCGATTGTTTCCGGCGAAAAAATAACGGCTTATTGTTTGAGCGAAGCGGGAAGCGGTTCGGACGCGCTCGGAGCAAAGGCGAACGCGAAACTTTCGGACGACGAAACGCATTATGTTTTGAACGGCGAAAAAATGTGGATTACAAACGGCGGTTTTGCCGATGTTTTTATTGTTTTTGCGAAAGTTGACGGCGAGAAAAAACAATTTTCGGCGTTTGTCGTCGAGCGTTCGGATAATTGTCGTCCCGGCGCGGAAGAACATAAAATGGGCATCAAATCTTCTTCGACGACGCCTTTGATTTTATCTGATGCGCGAGTTCCGGTTGGAAATCTTATCGGCAATGTCGGCGACGGCGCGAAAATCGCTTTTAACATTTTAAATGTCGGACGATTTAAGTTAGGCGCGTCGGTTACGGGCGGCGCGAAACTCGCTTTGCACGAGGCGATTCGTTACGCGAATGAACGACAGCAATTCGGCAAATCAATTTCCAGCTTCGGCGCAATCAAACATAAACTTGCGGAAATGGCGATAAAAACCTGGGTTTCCGAATCAATTACTTACCGAACGGTCGGAATGATTGACGCTTTGATTGGCGACGGCGCAAGCGCGGAAAAGAAATTGCAGTCAATCGAAGAATACGCGGTTGAAAGTTCGATAAACAAAGTCGCTTGTTCCGAAGCGTTGGATTTTGTCGTTGATGAAATGGTTCAAATCTACGGCGGTTACGGTTATTCACCGTCTTAGCAACCGAAATGAAACTCGCGCAAAATGCGAAGAAAATCGCGCTGATGATTCTCGGAACGGCGGCGCAGAAATATATGTTGGAACTGCAGAATCAGCAGGAAATTTTGATGAACGCGGCGGACATTATCGTTGACGCATATCAAATGGAATCGGCTTGTTTAAGGGCGCAAAAATTTGCCGAAAAGAACGGCGAAGAATCGGCGGCGCGTTTTGTTGATATGGCTTCGGTTTTCTGCAACGACGCAATTCAGCGTGTTGAAATGGCGGCGCGAAACACTATTGCTTCAATGAGCGACGGCGATGAAATGCGAACGCTTTTAGTGGCGCTGAAACGCTTTACGAAAAACAATTCGCCCATTAATACAATCGCGGCGCGGCAGCGAATTGCCGATACGTTGATTCAGGCGAATAAATACGTTTTTTAGGAAACAAGGGAAGAAAAGAATAGAACCGCAGATAGACACAGATAAACGCAGATAAGAAAGACGAAATTTGCGTTCATCCGCGTTCATCTGCGGTTAAATTGTTTTCAGAGTGGAAAAAAGGTTAAAATTTAAGAACAAGGGAAGTATTATGGAAAAAGCAAAAACATTGGGCGAACTCAAGAAAAGCGGTTTTGCGGAGCGTTCCGTCAAAGACGAGATGCGGGCTAATTTAATTAAAAAATTACAATCGGGCGAAAAACTTTTTCAAGGCGTTTTGGGTTACGAAGAATCAGTCGTGCCGCAAATCACGAACGCGATTCTGGCGAAACACAACGTAATTTTGCTCGGTTTGCGCGGGCAGGCGAAAAGCAGAATTATTCGGCAATTGACCGAACTACTCGACGAGGAAATTCCGATTATTGCCGGTTCGGAAATAAACGATAATCCGTTTCAACCGCTGTCGGCTTACGGAAGACAACAGATTAATTTGCATGGCGACGAGACGAAGATTGATTGGGTTACGCGCGAGCAAAGATAAAAATCCAGGTCGGGCTTTTCAATATCATGCAGGAAGGCGACGTGCAGATAAAAGG
Source organism: Acidobacteriota bacterium (assembly GCA_020200095.1). GTDB lineage: Bacteria > Acidobacteriota > Blastocatellia > Pyrinomonadales > Pyrinomonadaceae. The sequence continues at coordinate 3,572 of JAIVJJ010000119.1, forward strand.
TTATCCGATTCGTTTGCCTTTGGACGTGATGCTTGTTTTTTCGGCAAACCCGGAAGATTACACGACACGCGGAAAAATCATTACGCCTTTGAAAGACCGAATCGGTACAGAAGTTATGACGCATTATCCGAAAGACATCGGGCTTGGAACTTCGATTACCAAACAAGAAGCGTGGACGGAAAGAGATTTGGGCAAAAATTTCAAATTGGAAATCCCCGATTTTATCAGCGAAATCGTCGAGCAAATCGCGTTTGAAGCCCGCGACGACCAGCGAATTGATAAACGAAGCGGCGTTTCGCAACGGTTTCCAATAACCGCGCTCGAGGCTGTTGTTTCGAACGCTGAACGCCGCGCTTTGATAACTGACGAGAATGAAATTGTCCCGCGCATCTCCGATGTTTATTCGGCGCTTCCGGCGATGACCGGAAAAATGGAACTTGAATATGAAGGCGAGCAAATCGGAGCGCAAAAGTTAGCCAAAGAACTTATCAAACGCGCGTGCGGCGTAATTTTTGAAGGCTTTTTTCTCGGCATTGATTTCGCGCCGACCGTTCGCTGGTTTGACGAAGGCAACAAATTATTATTGAGCGAAACCGCTTCGGCTGAAGAATGCGCGATGCTTCTCAAAGACGTTCCCGAACTTATCGAATCAACGCTCGTTCCTTTGGATTTTGCGAAAAAGGAAAAAGCGAAACTCGTTTCGGCGTGCGAATTTGTTCTTGAAGGTTTATATGCGCAAAACAAAATCTCGCGCAACGAAGAAGGTGGTTTTGAAGCAGTTACGAAAACGCGGCGCGATCGACGCGGACTGATTTACGACGATTTAACCGATTTGGAAGGTTACAATTGATAATTTCTTGGCGTTAATTGTGGTTGAGAAATAATTTGACCGCAGTTGACGCTAAGAAATTCAAGTTTATTATTTTCGATTATCATATCTCAATTAAAATTAAATTATATGCGTTATTTTTTACCAATTTTATTTTCAATTTTGCTATTCACAGGTTGCCAAAAAACGGAAACAAAAACGGCTTCGGCTGATGCGAAACATTACACGCTGAAAGGTAAAGTCGTTGCTGTTGACCGCGCAAAAAAGAAAGCGACCGTCGCGCACGAAGAAATTCCCGGTTATATGGAAGCGATGACGATGGATTTTCCCATCAAAGACGATTGGGTTTGGGACGATTTGACACGGGATTCGGAGATTCGCGCCGATTTGGTGGTTGATAAAGACGGTTACTGGCTCGAAAAAATCGGCATTGTCGCCGCGCCGAAGCCTAATCAATCGGCATTACCAATAAATGAAAATTTTGCTCAAATCGGGAAAGAAGTTCCTGATTTCACTTTAATCAATCAGGACGGAAAGCGCATTTCGACTAAAGATTTTCGGGGGCGGGCGACAGCAATTACATTTATTTACTCGCGCTGTCCGCTGCCGGAATACTGTATTTTGATGTCGAAAAACTTTTCCGATTTGGCAAACGAGCTAAACGGCAATGCAGAGTTAAAAGACAAAATTCGCCTTTTAAGTATTTCATTTGACCCGCAAACTGACACGCCCGCAAAACTCAAGGAATACGGGCAAGGCTATCTGGGCAAAAATGCAAAACCTGATTTTACTGTTTGGCAACTTGCAAGCGGGACGGATAAAGAAGTAAGAGCCGTCGCAGACTTTTTCGGCTTACGTTACGAAGTTGATGAAAAGGATAAGACACAATTTAACCATTCTTTGCGAACAATCGTTATCACGCCCGAAGGCAAGGTGCGAAAGGTTTTTTCCGGCAACGATTGGACACCAAACGATTTGTTAAGAGAATTACAAGCAACAATAAAATAGGTAATTCGGCATAATTTTTTAGGCAGAATTAATTTTGAAAGCAAAGAAAATTAGTAAGTGAAGTTTTTATTGACTTTAGCGACTAAAGCAAGGTATAAAAAATTCGGTCTAAGAAAACTGTAATTCAGTAGAATACAAAGTTAGACGCTGTGTGGTAAAATCCGAAGCATCAAATCCTTGAAATTATGAAAATTGTTTTTTGCATCGTCTCTATTCTTCTATTTTTTATCACCTCAAATGCTCAATGGCGCACGATTAATGCAGATGAGTATGAAAAGGCAGATAATTTCGCGGTATCAGAAACTAACGCGGACTTTCCCTTTATCTTTGAGGTTACTACCGAATTTATCGAAAACGGCAAGACAGTTCGCACAGTTACGGAAGTGAATGAGCGTGAATCTTTGGAACGCGAGCGAATTAAATTGACGATTCTCACCAATGGACGTGAGACGAATAAATATCAGGTAAGCGTTGGATTCGGTAATGTTTTTTGTAGCGATGACGGAGTATCATGGAAATCCTCAAAATATGAGTGTTCCAGTCCGGTCATGCTTTACGGTAGGAGAGAGCCAGAAAGCATCGAATATAGCGTTACTGAGAAATCCGTAAACGGCAAACAAGTCAAGTTATATCGTGAGTATTCAGTATTTGCCTCGTCGAAAGGAAGCAAGAAAAAAGAGTTTCGTGAGAGCATTTCAACTATTGACTCTCGCGGATTATTTATAACGGTTGAAGATGCTGAAGGAACGCTCGACCCAAAAACAGTAACGCTTAAAAGAAAACAGTCTTGGATAAAAGCAAAGATTAAGCCTGTTGTTTCTCCTATCAAATAAGTAGCGGACTGGTAATTGCGGCGCGTCTAACAATTCAATGGACGTGAGGGCAAAACACGGACGCTGTTTCGTTTGCTGAGATGCGCGGTGTTTTGCCCCACGTCATCTCAGCCGTTGGACGGCTTCGCTAAAACCGAGCGCGGCTTCAAAACAGAAAATTGATTGCGATTTGTGTTAAAGATTACGTTTTGTTTATGCAGGCTCAAAAAACAGAATTGTTCGAGCAACTTTCAGCGCAAGGTTGGTCTTTTGCCGAAGTCGAAGATTGGCAACTTGAGTGGTGGGCTGACGAAATTTGGTTGCTCGAATCAACTTGGTCTCCGGTTGGCAGCCGCGCTTATTTAACGTTTTTGGTTGACCCGATGGTTGAAGATTGGCAACATCGGAATAAAGGCGAGTCGGTTTGGGCAGCGCAAGTCTCTCCATCGAAGCCGGAAAGCAGAACTTCGCCGCCGGATTCGTTTGTAATCAGCTTGAATCAAGGTTGGCAGAAAGAACTTCCTGCATTGCTCAAACACTTGTCTTTGTTGCGTGAGAAAAACAAAGCGGCGTGAAGGTAACGCGCCGTCCAACAAATCAATGGACGTGAGGCGGAAACAGCGACTTTCTTATGACGGTTCTTCTTTTCCCTTTACTTGTGTGTTGCCGGTTTCCGCCCACGTCAGATACTGTGTTGGAAGTCAAGCTATTTTCATCGTCCAATTCGGGTCAAATGGTTTTCCAGTCTTTAGGACTCCGTAAGCCAAATGAATCAGTTTCCGCATCGCCGCGCCGATGA
>JAIVJJ010000120.1 GCA_020200095.1 Acidobacteriota bacterium
CTTGAATCGGCAGCCGTTTGTTGAAACCTGTTTTCTGATGGAAAGTCGACAAGTATCTTTGTCTGCCAATTCCGTCCGGTCAAGTTTCGCTTTTGGTAGTGGCTCAATCAAGGCATGAGCCAGATGGTTTTTTTAGCGGGAACAGAAATATGTTTCAGACATACTTCACGCATGATACAACTCTGTTTTCAACAGCAAGATATGTTAATAGACCTGTTTTGTCAACATTTATTTTTATTTATACTTAAATGAGTAAATTAATTGTCTGTGTTTTAAGAATTCAGGCGAAGATAAACTAAATTGTTGGCGAAAAATTCCAAAGCGATATCTTTTTGTGAGCACTTAAAAACTAACCTCAAGATTGCCTCAAGTTTCAAAAATTTGCGGTGAAAGTTAACCTCAAGTATTTCTCAAATTCGGTGATTTATTCTTGTCCCTGTTTGAAACAAAAATATTTCAATAAGGGTTAATTGAGAAATGTTTGCAACAAAATTTATCAAATTAAACCAACCGTTTACCAGAGACGGTTAAAAGGTTTCGTTCATTAGGGGTAGTGAGCGAATAAGGAGCGCGGCGGATGATTTGTAGGGATTCATCCGCCGCGCATTTTTTTATCAAAACCTGTTCATAGTTATCTGGTATTCTTTTGCATGTAATTTGCTGCCAGCGAAGCTAAATCGTCCATTGAACTGCCGTCTTGGTTGGAATCGAGAAGGTTTGAAATCATATCCATCATCGGATTGTTAGTTGATTGAATTTGCTGTTGTTGTCCTTGCAGCACTGATGAAAGACCGTCTGCGTCTAGATTTTCCTGTTGTTTTTTCCTGCCTAAATAAGCCATTACAATCGGCGCGAGTGTAATCATAAGCTGCGCTACCTGTCCCATATCCAATCCGGTATTCTGACTAACTTGCTGCGCGGCTGCGCCTTGTTTTTGTCCGAAAATATGATTGAGAATGCCGAGTCCGTCATCTGTATCAGGCTGATTTAAGTAACCGCCAAGACGGTCCAAAATACTTCCATCGTGATTTTTCTGCAAAGTATTTGATAAACTTTCAGCGCCTTGCGGATTTGAAGCATTTTTTGCTAAAGCGCTTAAAATCAATGGCAGCGCAAACTGAATAGCACTGTTTGTTTCAGTCTGATTTGCGCCAATCATTTGGCTGATTTGATTTACGGCTTCGCCGCCCTGCTCTTGCCCGAGCAAATCTTGTAAAGATAACATTTTAATTTTCACTCCTCAAAACAATTTTATAAGTTGAAATTTTAACAGAAAAATTGCGCTTTGTCCTGAAACCGTTTTAAATTGGTTTTATTGTGAAAACAAATATTTTGAAATTAAGAACTTCAATTTTTGCTTCTTCTTTCATTTCAATAATTCTTCTTACTCTTTTTTCTTCCGGTTGTTGGAAAATAGAGCCTCAAAAAATTCCTTTTACAAAAGTTAAAACCGTTTTTAATGCGAATGAAAAATTCGGTGAGCCTTTCGGTATTGCTGTTAGAAACAGCGAAATTTTTGCTTCCGACGGTGAAACGGGAAAAATCTGGCGCATTTCAAATTTTGATACATTTTCTGTTGCAACCGACAAACTCGATACACCTTCTGCCATTGCGTTTGATACAAACGGCGATTTGATTGTTGCTGATTCGGGAACGCACACAATAAAAAAAGTTATCATCGCAACCAGTGAAGTTGAAACGATTGCCGGAACTGAAAATCAATCGGGCTTTGTTGACGGCGATTCAAAAAACGCGCTTTTCAATTCGCCGATTGGCATCGCCATTTCCAAAGACAAAATTTTTGTCGCGGATACCTACAACGATAAAATTCGTGTGGTTGAAAACGGAAAGGTTTCGACTCTTTCAGGAAGCGAGAAGGGTTTTATTGATTCGGAAAACGGTTTAACCGCAAAATTCGATACGCCCTGCGGTATTGCATTAACAAAGGACGGAAAACTTGTCGTCGCCGATACAGGCAACAAACGTTTACGGATAGTCGAAGAAAACGGCGAAACATGGACACTCGCCGGAAACGGTTCTGAAAATTCGGTTAACGGATTTTTATTCGATGCCGGTTTTGTTCAACCTTTAGCAGTTGCAATTGACGATTCCGGCGTTATTTATGTTGCTGACGGAAATTCAATCCGGGTCATTGGCAGAAGACTTTTTCCGATTGTCGAAACGCTCAGCGATACAAAACGCGGCTTTTCAGATGGAAATTTGCGAACTTCGCGGTTTAATCGTCCAAGTGGTTTAACCATTGACGAAGCGGGAAATTTATTTGTCGCCGATGCGGAAAATCAAGTCGTCAGAGTTTTAACGGGCGGAAATGTCGGCAAAGAAATAACTGAAAAAGAACGTGCAAATTTGAGCGGGACACCTGAAGAATTTAGTAAACTCGGCGAGCCGCGCTGGACTTTCAATCCGCCGGAAAAAGCGCGAGACATTGCCGGAACGCTTGGCGAAATTCGTGGTGAAATAAACGAGAAAAACAAATCGGTTTGGTTTCACAATGGTTTGGACATAGCGGGAAATTACGGTGAAACGGCGCGTTTCATTCGTACTGAAAAAGTTTTGCGTCCCGTCGCCGTAGAAAATTTTGCCACCAGTCGCGAGCTAATCAGAATGCCGGAAATCGGTTACATTCATATTCGCTTCGGACGCGACCAAAATAATACTCTTTTCGGCGACAAACGCTTTCAATTTTCCTTCGATGAAAACAAAAAACTGAACGGTTTGCGAATTCCGCGCGGAACGAAATTTAATGCCGGAGAAGCAATCGGCACACTAAACTCGATGAACCATGTTCATTTGATAGCCGGCAGAAGCGCTGCGGAAATGAACGCTTTGGACGCGATTGTTTTTCCGAACATCTCTGATTCATTAGCTCCGACAATCGAAAGAGTATCGCTGTTTGATGAAAATTGGCTGCCGATTGAAACCGAAAAAACAAACCAGCGTATAAAACTTTTGGGTAAAACGCGCATTGTCGTACGCGCTTTCGATCAAATGAACGGCAACGCCGGTTATCGTAAACTCGGCGTTTACCGCATCGGTTACCAAATTTTAAAAGCCGATAAAACGCCGCAGATAGATATAAAATGGACAATTTCCTTTGACCGTCTGCCTGATGAAGACGCGGTTAAATTTGTTTATGCGCGAGGAAGCCAATCAGGGTATATGCCGCAAACTGTTTTCAATTACATCGCATCAAACGAAGTTCACAGCGATGTTTTTCGGGAAAATTTTTTTGACGCACATCAATTTGAACAAGGAAATTATGTCTTGCGCGTTTTGGTTGCGGATTTTTTCGGTAACCTAACAATGCAAGACATTGAAATAAACGTCGCACACTGAAATTCCGCCGGTTTATTATTGTTTTGCTGTAAAATAAAGAAAGATTTTTATAAAGGATGGTTCCGCTATGGCTAGTGTTTTAGAAACGACAAAACCAAAAATCACGAAAAACGAAGTTATCTACGGCGTTAGCTGGGAAGTTTATGAAGAACTTTTGCGGGATTATTGGGAACTGCAAAGCCCTCGATTTACTTACGACAGCGGAATTTTGGAGATAGAAATGCCTAATTCAAGTTATCACGAAGCGAATTCCTTTATTTTAACGCAAATCATTGTTTTTATTGCCGGTGAATTAGAAATTGATTTCCAAAACTTCGGCTCGACAACCTTCCGGCGAAAAAATATCCGCAAGGGATTTGAGCCTGATTCTTTAATGTCAAAGAAGTGTGGCGCTTTGACGGCAAAAAAGTTAAGTTCTACACACTCGAAGAAGGCGTTTATCTGGAAATTGAAAAAAGCATCGCGCTGCCGGTTTTATCAAGCCGAAAAGCTACCGAATTTCTGCGCGACAGCCGCGAGATGAAAAGCACTGCTTGGTTGAAGAAAATTCGTGATTGGGCGAAAACAGAGAACAAAAGTAAAGAAAATAAGTAAAATCTATTGTACAAAAAATGTTGATAAAATTATAAGCCCGTAGTTGAATTTTGAGAAGTCTGTTTCCACTCACAATAGTATTTACTAACTCTTTGCTTAATTGAGTAATTTAAGGAGTTTTAGATAGTATGACGAAATTAATGAAGAAAGTCATTCTTGTACCGTCTTTTGTATTTTTTCTTTTAGTAGCCGCTTTTTATCAATACTGTTATGTTGCCGAGCATATAATTTCTTCCATTGTGCTAGATTCGTCGCTTGAGGAACGTGCGCAATTTACAGTAACGGCGGAATGCAAAGGTGTAAGATTTGATACCTTTGCTCCCTATGTTTCTGTACGACTCAATGATTTTGAACTTCTCAAAACTGCTGTGAATCCAGGCTATGATACTTTAAGAGATTGTATGAACTCTAGTATTGAAGGAATTGAGTTCTTAGAAGTTGAGGAGAAAGTTCGAGTATATATGAAAAACGGTGAGATTAAGGAAGTAAAGCTTATTTATGATTCAATAAGGAAGTAAAAAAATAAAGGAAACAAATGAAAAAGAAATTTTTAGTTTTAGCAGTAATGTTTGGCTTATTGCAGTTTGGTTCGGGCTTGAATCTAAAAGCCGAAACATCCGATAAAACCGAGCCGAAAGCAATCCGCATAACGCCGCCCGCGCCGAAATTTACCGACGCCGAAAGACAAGCCGAATTAGCGAAACGCCGCGCCAAGGTTTTTGAGGCGATGAACAACAAAAGCGCGATGATTTTGTTCAGCGCCGAGCCGAAAATTTACACCAATGACGTGGATTTTATGTATCGGCAGGAAAACAATCTTTATTACCTGACCAATCTCAAACAAAACAACGCGACGCTCGTTTTGTTAAAAGACGGCGCAAATCGCAAGGAAATTTTGTTTCTGCCAAAACGCAGCCCGCAAGCCGAAACCTGGTTGGGCAGAATGTATTCGCGCGAAAACGCGACGCGGATTTCCGGCGTGAAAATGATTGTTGACGCGAGCGAATTAAATGATTTCCTCCAATCCGTAAAAAGCAAAACCGCTTTCACATCTAAAGACAATTCGGTTTCCAATTCGTTTACAGCCGAAACGCTTTATCTTTTAACGCCCGAAAGTCCGAGAGATAATGACGGGATGCGCGAGTTTCGCAAGGAAAATGCGCAACGCCGATTATTGGGGCTATCCTTCGATTGTCGGCTGCGGTCCGAATGCAACGACGCTGCACTACGTTGAATCGCAGGGCGAAGTAAAAGCGGGGGATTTGCTTTTGATGGACGTTGGCGCAGAATACGACCATTACACGGCGGATGTTACAAGAACTTTTCCTGTAAACGGAAAATTTTCCAAAGAGCAAGCCGAAATCTATCAGATTGTTTACGACGCTCAGGAAGCCGCGGCGAAAAAGTTAAAACCGGGCGCAAAATTTCAAGACGCGCGCCAAGCGGCGGACGAAGTCTTAAAGCAAGGTTTGACCAAACTTGGTTTGATAACCGCGCCAAATGCCACTTATCAAATTTTGTTTCAGGGAAAACCTATCGAAATGCCGCAGTATCGTTTGTGGTATATGCACGGTTGGGGACACTGGCTTGGAATGAACGTTCACGATGTCGGTGATTACTCGACGCCCCTACAGGCGGGAATGGTAACGACCAACGAGCCGGGAATTTACATCCGCGAAGATGCGCTCGAATACATTCCCGACACGGCTGCCAATAAAGAATTTTTGGCGAAAATTCGTCCGGTTTTTCAAAAATATAAAAACATCGGTGTTCGTATCGAAGACGATATGCTGGTTACTCCGACCGGCGTTGAATGGATGACGAAAAATCTGCCACGGACGGTTGCCGACGTTGAGGCGTTTATGGCGAGAGCGTCGAAGGAAATCGCTTCGAGCAATTTTGATAAACAATTCAATCCGATATTCGGCGTTTTTAAAAATAAAAATTTGTTTGACGAAAAGGATTTCGGTTGGAATCAGTTTACGGCAAATAATTTTATAAGCGGAAAAACCGTACGACGCGGTTGGATTTATGCGGGAAAGGAAACAGCGTTTTCAGCTTTAAACCACGC
>JAIVJJ010000251.1 GCA_020200095.1 Acidobacteriota bacterium
AAAGAACACTTTTTATTTGCACTTAAAAGAGTGCGAGTTTAGATTTAATTACAGACATCAAGACTTGTATAAAATATTGTTGAAAATTACCAAGAAAATTATCTTTCGCTAGTCATGACCCTTATTTTATATCACAAATGTTACCGACGGGTTAAATTAAACTTCGGCAACGATTAAATAATCGCGGTCAAGATTTATCCATTCGTATTTGGTAATCCCGGCTTCCGATAGAATTTTTTTAACTCGTTCTTCACGGTAAAGAAAAAGCGGCGTTCCTTTCATCCAAAACCGCACGCGGCGAACCGGAACGCGCCATTCGACAGCTTTCGGAAAACTTAAAATTATCGTGCCTTTCGTCAACTCACGCATTTTTGCAATGATTGGCACGGGCTCGGCGATGTAATCGAAAAAGCCGTTGGCGGTTGAAGCGTCAAACGGCGCGTCAGATTCAGAGATAATATCGGGAAACGCTCCGACGCGAAATTCGCACTGCTGCGCCACGCCTTCTTCTTTCGCCAATTCTTCGGCAATATCAATCATCAATTTTGCAAAATCCACACCAATAACTTTTTCCGCGCCTTCTTTAGCAAAAGCGATGCAGAATCTGCCTGACCCGCAGCCGACATCCAAGATTTTTTTGCCCTTGAGCGGTTGAAGTTTTTCGACGTTAATTTCCAGACGTTTCTGCACCACGCCGCGCCAGTAATCATCAATAAATCTGGCGACAAGATTTTTCTTTTGTTTATAAATTGAATCGAAGCGTTCGGCGTCTTCGTCAAAATGGTCGCGTACCTTCCGTTCAACATCTTTTACTGATTCATCTGCCATAAAACCTTCCTTACTTAATAACGAATGAATTAACATTCTTGACGTTTCTTTGAGTAAAACTCGCCAAGAAAATATACTCTATCTCTATTTAGCTAACGATTTACCTAGTTTATATTTAATACTTCTTTCATCGGCGCAAACTTAAAATCTCTAAGCAGTTTGCGAAACCGTTTCTCGGTTGCGCCCAGGTTAAAATAATGCGTTGCCGAAATGCGGCGCGGCAAATCAATGCGCGGGTGTTCGGGGTCAAGTTCCCACGGATGCAAATAAAATGTGAATGGATAACCCGAGCGATTGACCGCTTTCAAAAATTGTTTTGATAAAGCGTACGGATAAATGCGAAAATAAGCGCCGCCCGCAATCGGCAATGTAACTTTGCCGAATTTTAAGGTTGAAACCGGAAACTCCATAAATTTATGTCCGCCGCGCTCGATTTCATAAGGAAAACGCGGTGCGCCCGCAATGCCGTAACGATAATTTAAGACCGGAAAAATGCTCGAATCATAACGAATTCCGAGTTCGCCTAAAACGTCTAATGCCCACAACGAATCTTTCGTAATAGAGAAAAACGGTGCGCGGTGTCCGATGACTTTCTCGCCCGTCAGATTTTCTAGAAAGCCGACGGCGCGCTGCATTTCTTCGCGGTAAACTTCCTGTTTTTGCTGATAAATTAAAGTATGGGAAAATCCGTGCGTGGCAATTTCGTGTCCTTCGGCTTTGATTTTCCTGACAATCTCAGGATGTTTTTCGGCAATGTAGCCGAGCATAAAAAATGTCGCTTTTGTATCCGTTTCGCCGAGAATCTGCAAAAGTTTATTGCCGACAAAATCAATGCGGTCTTCAAAACTGTCCCATTCGCTATAAGGAATTTCCAAGCCTTGATACCAATCTTCAAAGTCAATCGTCAGAGCATTTGTGAAAGTTTTTTGTGTCATAACTTCTCTGGGTTTTACAAATCTGCTTTCAGTAATTTTTGCTTAACTTTACGGTAAGCAATATCAAATTCTCAACACTATGCGACAAACCATTCGTCTTCCTACCAAACTATTGTAGAAAAGGTCTTTCTCATAATTCTAATCTTCCATCCGAAAAATCGAATCAGGGTCGTCTTCGTGGCGGATTTCATCAATTTCTTCACGTTTTCCTTCGCCCATAAAAAGCCGGTTCGGACAGTTTATAACAACGCCCTTTTCGGTGGCGCTGATGTTTTTGTAAGCGTGAACTATGCCTTTTGGAATTATAACAGCTTGCGGATTATCCGCGCCGACAAACATCGTCATTACATTTCTAAACGTCGGCGATTCTGCCCGGTTGTCCCACATTCGCAGCTTAAAATTGCCTGCCCCGATAAAGCAAAAAAGGTCGGCTTGGGTTTCGTGTTCGTGCGGACCGCGTTGCACATTTGGCTCGGTTACGGAGATATAAACCATCGCCGGATAAAATTCTTCTTCGAGTTCGTCGTGACGGAAAAGCTCGGCGAGCCAGCCGCGTTCGTCAACAAATTTTCTCAAAGGATAAATCACTACATCGTGAATTTTGCCTTTAGTAAATAATTTTTTTTCTTGCTCGGTTTTGGTCATAAACAATCGAAAATTTCAGCCTCTCTGATCCCTTCCCGCGTTCTTTGCGGTTGGAAAAAGTTTAACCGCAAAGAACGCAAAGTTCTTCGCAAAGGTCGCTAAGAAAATCATAGATTATTTACCACTCTGCGGATTCCTTCTTTCATTCGTGCAACGTTAAAATTCAATAACAAACCCAATTTGCAATTTGAAAGCTTTAAATAAGTTAATAGTTGTGCCAGATGAACATCATTTACGGCTTCAACAGATTTAATTTCTATAATTAATTTTCTTTCAACCAATAGATCAATCCTGTAACCGCACTCGAGTTTTACTGCTTCGTAGACTAAAGGTAAAGACTTCTCCTTCTCAACGTTTAGTTGCGCCAGAATTAACTCGTAAAACAAACATTCCTGATAAGAAGATTCCAGCAATCCGGGACCCAAAATTGTATGAACTTTAATTGCCCGATTTATTACCAAATTCGAGAGCGAATTTTCATCCATACTTTGCGTCCTTTGCGCCTACTTCGCGTTCTTTGCGGTTAAATTACCCTTCGCATTTCTCAACTCCAAATTATTCGCGCCTGTTTCCGCAACTAAATTCGTCGCATATAACAAGCTTTCAAAAGTTCCCGCGTCCGTCCACCAACCATCGAGTTCGTTCCAGGTCATCGTGCCGCTATTGATGTAATGATTATTCACGTCCGTTATTTCAAGCTCGCCGCGATGCGAAGGCTCTAAAGTTTTGATAATATCGAAAACCGTCGGGTCATAAAAATAAATACCGATAACCGCATAATCTGACTTCGGCTTTTCCGGCTTCTCTTCGATTTGCAGAACCTTACTGCCGTCTAATTCGGGAACACCGAAACGCTGTGGGTCGTGAACCTTTTTCAAAAGAATCTTAGCGCCTTTGTCCTGCCGTTCGTAATCTTCTTTAGCCGTTTTGATGTTTCCTTCGATTATATTATCGCCCAAAACAACGCAAACCGCTTCGTCATCCGCAAAATGCTCAACCAGAGAAAGCGCGTCGGCAATTCCGCCTTCACCTTCCTGATAAGTGTAATTCAAGTGCTTCAAACCGAAACTCTTGCCGTTTCCGAGCAATTTCAAAAAATCACCGGCAGAATTTCCGCCCGTAACAATCATTATATCGGCAATTCCCGCGTTTATCAGCGTGTTTATCGGATAATAAATCATCGGCTGATTATAAACGGGAAGAAGATGTTTGTTGGTAACTTTCGTGAGCGGTTTTAATCTAGAACCTAAACCGCCTGCTAAAACAACGCCTTTCACTATTTCACTCCGTGTTTAATAAGATAATAAAAATACTCCCAAATTGTAGGGTGATACCGAAGTTTTGAAGGTAAAGCTGGCTCCTTTTCATTTATATTTAAGTTTTCCACCAAAGCCATCTCTACAGTTTTTACTAAAAGCGGAATCCCTGCTTTTGTATGAAGATACGGGTAAATGGCGAAATTATCACCTTTTGCAGCTTCAAAAAAAACCTGTCCGATGATGTTTCCCGTGTCAATTCCCGTATCAACAAAATGTACGGTCGTTCCGACCAGGTTCGGCTTACCTTCCGCCAATGCCCAATAACCGCCGTGAACTCCGCGATACAAAGGCGTAATTCCGGCGTGCATATTTATAAACTTTGCGTTAACGCACTGCAAAGTTTCTTTGCCAATAATTCGCGTTCCGTTAACTACGACAACTTTCGGATTAACCTTTCTTAATTTTTCACGACCGCTTTCCGAATTTACAGAATCAATATGAATGGCATTTTCTATTTCTGTTACCTTTAAGTCTTTTTTTAATTCGTCCAGCCGTTTTTGGCTCAAACTTCGCAGAATCGGAACGACCGTCATCATAAATAAGGCTTGTCCGAAAACGGAAAAAAATCCGAGTTTTTTCAAACGGCGCTTTAAAAATAAACTTCGCGGCACGTCTTCTTCCATAATCACGGTTACGTCGCCGAATCGTTCTTTCAACGCTTGATAAACCGCGCGGGTAGAATCGCCGTTTGAGCAAAGTAAGACTATGCTTTTTTTATTTTCTTCGTTTTCAATCACTCTTACTATGACAACTCTAATGCCTTTTCCGCCGTTTCGCTTATCGTCAGCGACTGCATCCCCCAATCCTTTTCGCAGCGTTTATAAACTTCAAAAATTTTTCTGAGAAAATTTATATTTTCCTTTAAATTAACGCCGAAATTGTGCGGATGCCACCAAAGATGAAAAATTTCTTTGTTTTTTGCGGCGTATTCGATGCTTTGCGTCAGCCGTTTTAATCTCCGATTTTCTAAAACTCCAAGTTTTTTTGAAAACGGGCGTAAAAAGAAACTTGCCGGAACATTGGCTATTCTGCCTTTCCAAACATCTTCCCACTTTGTCGTGTTATGCCCGCTCAAATTTATATAGGCATCAGCTAATCTTGACGCGCGGTAAATCGGTTTTTTTTGATTGGTTTCCGAAACTTGGTACATCCAGGATTCCTGATTCCCGCGGAAACTTTTGATTCCATTTTCCAACAGAATTTCTTCATAATTCGGATTGTATTGATTTCGCGGAAAGACGATTGACTGCGGACGAATTCCGTAAGGTTCGGCAATAGCGATTGCACTTTGCAAATCGGCTGTAAAAGTTTCCGCAGTTTGTCCCGAGTCAAGACAATAATAATGCGAAAAAGTGTGCGTTCCGATTTCCTGGCGCGGCGTTTCTTTTATTTGCTGAATCAAACTTGGCGCATAATGCAAAAGGTCATCCTTTTCATTTTCACCGATCTTTTCGTCATAAGGAAAAAGCGAGGTATTTTTGTAATTTGGCAAAACCTCCGGCTTATATTTCTCCAATTCGGCTTTCGATTTGGCAAAAAGAAATCCGACGGTTGCCCAGGTCGCGGCAACGTCAAATTCTCTAAAAAGTTCGAGCATTGCGGGAACGGATTGCCTCTCGCCTAAAAGATATTGCCTGTAATCTCCCCTCGCCGGTTTGTAGTCTCTCACGCCCCAATGAATTTCAAAATCCAGAGAGATAACAAACGCTCCAAATTTTTTCTTCTTAGCCATAAATACTAATCTATAAATTTTTGAAACCAAAGCTCGAGCATTATCAAAATCCAAAGTTTCCAGCCGTGGTCTTGTTTACCGCTCGTATGTTCCTCAATTAATTTTCCGACGTATTGCGGATTGGCGATTCCGCGTCTTGCAAACTTTTCCGAAAGCAGAATTTGCTTAACAAAATCCTTCATTTCACCGCGAAACCAATGGCTGACCGGAACGCCGAAACCCATTTTGCGACGATAAACAACTTCGGGCGGGACGAGCTTTGCCGCTATTTTTTTGAGCAAATACTTTAATTCAAAATTTTTAATCTTTAGATTGTCGGGCAAACTCGCGGCAAATTCAATTAAATTATGGTCGAGAAACGGCGAGCGTGCCTCTAGTGAAACCGCCATTGACGCTATATCTACTTTTACCAGTAAATCATTTGGCAAATAAGTCATCATATCCGCCAGAAGCGTCGCGCCTAAAATGCCGGAACCATTCGCTTTTTCAAACCAATTCCGAAAAATTTTATAGCTGTCGTAGTCCGCTACTTTCTGTCGAAACTCTTCCGAGTAAAGCTCAAGTTTATCTTCGGGACGATAGGTGCTGACCCATTGGGAATATCTCGCCTCTTTCGGTAAAGAAGCGTCTCGTAAAAATCGTTTCGCATCGCGCATTCGACTGCGTTTAACTGCGGAAATGGGCAACAAATCAATGGGTTTTTCAATAAAAGTCTGGCGTAAAAAACTCGGCAACCGGTGGTATTTTTCGCCTAGCTGCATTGCCAGATGTCTTTCATAACCGGCGAAACTTTCATCGCCGCCGTCGCCGTTCAGTGCCACGGTTACATACTTTCGCGTTTCGCGCGAAACATAATAAGTTGCCAGAGCCGAAGGGTCGGCGTAAGGCTCTCCGTAATGTTCAACCAAAGTCGGTAAAACTTCCAAAGCGTCGGGCTTAACAATAAATTCGTTATACTCCGCGCCGACATGTTCGGCAACTTTTCTGGCGTATTTAAGTTCACTGAAATCTTGTTCTTCAAAACCGATGGAAAAAGTTTTGACGGGTCTCGAGCTTTCTTGAGCCATCAATGCGACAACGGTTGAAGAATCAACGCCGCCGGAAAGAAACGCTCCCAACGGAACTTCCGAAATCATTCGCAGTTTGGTTGATTCACGTAAAATCCGCAGAGTTTCTTCTTCGGCTTCGGTTTCGGAAATCTTGATTTTCTTGGAAAAATCCGGCTGCCAATATCTTTTTGTTGTTATTTTGCCGTCTTTCCAGCGAAGCCAATGCGCGGGTTCGAGCTTGCGAATTTGTTTGAAGGCAGTTAACGGCGCGGGCGCGTAAAGATATGATAAATAGCTGTCAATCGCTTCGTAATCAACTTCGCGGCTAATATCGGGATGAGCTAACAAAGCGCGAAATTCCGAACCGAAAATCAAATCGCCGTTTGATTGATGCGAGTAAAGAAGCGGTTTTTTACCAACCCGGTCGCGGGCGACGAATAAACTTTTATCTCGCTCGTCCCAAATTGCAAAAGCAAACATTCCGCGCAGATACTGAACACAATCCGCGCCATATTTATCGTAAAGATGAAGAATAACTTCCGTGTCCGAATTGGTATAAAACGTATCGCCTTGTTTTTCTAAATTGGCGCGAAGTTCTTGAAAATTATAAATTTCACCGTTAAAAACAATCCACGCCGTTTTATCTTGATTGCGAATTGGTTGTTGACCGTGCGCGATGTCAATGATTGAAAGCCGACGCATCGCCAATCCGACATTTTCATTGACATAAAAACCATCATCGTCCGGTCCGCGGTGAACGATGCAAGCATTCATCCGTTCGATAATTTCGCGGCTCGCGGCTCGTGAGTTGGCATTAGCTATTCCGACAATTCCACACATTATTCTTCTTTATAAAACTAGCCTATTATTAGGAAATTACGTTATTGGCTTTATTTGCTTGCAGCCTCTGCATAACTTTTTGTTGTTTGGCTTGGCGAAGAAGCTTTCGGTTTTCTCTACGCTCTTGAATAACTGTCCATCCGACAGCAATAAAAATAAACAGAAAAACTTGAATCTGTGTCCGCTGACGATATGCCGTCCCGACATTTCCCTGAAAAATCGAGTAAGCGATGGTCAGCATTAGGAGGAAAATCAAAATAGGAATTGCGCTGCGCAGACGATTCTTTAAGGTATACCATAAGCCGCTTATTAAAATTGGAATTAAAGCCCACCAAACAAAGACTTCGGGCAAAACAAGCGCCTGATTTAATTTATTAACCTCCCACGGAAAAGGCGCAAACATTAAATAAGCAAAACCAATCGGAATGGCGGCAATCGCGCCTTCCCGTGTTGAAACATCTAGATCTTCTCCGAAGCCGGACTCTGCTGACCTAGCCAAATCCAGACGGCTTGCTTGTACACGCTCAAGACTCCCGTAGGTTTCAAAATCAGTACTTGCGGTGCGAATAACACCCAAATAAGTCAACACCAAACCGATTATTACCACCGCGATTGTATTCCTGATAATTGATTGAAACGAAGCGCTTAGCCCAATGACAAAGCTACCAGCGGCGGCAATTGCCACCATATAAAAAATGTAAAAACGCAAAGAAATTATGCCGAAAAGAGATAAGATTAAAAAAGTAATTGCCGAAAAACTAAACTTTTTCTGCAGCTGTAAAACCATTGTCATAGTAACTACCAACAAAAAAATAATCAGCCCGTCTTTCATTAATTGCGATGACCAAATAATAAAAGAAGGAAATAAGGCTACGGATAAAGCCGAAATTTTTGCAACTCTTTGATTGTGAAAAATCTTTTCCGCGCAAAAATAAATCATCGGAGCGATTAGTGCGCCGATAAAGCCGCAAAACGACTGCGCAACGAGTGTACTTTGTCCGAAAATAAAATAGATAAAGCCAACAACATAATACATTCCCCAACCCGCACCCGTGGTTGTATTTGCGCGTAAAGTAATATCATCATCCGGAACAGGCAATCCTTGCCATATTTCTACCAATCTCTGTCCGCCAGCATCGTATGCGAGCGCATCAGGACCAAAGAAATTTCTTAAATCGAAGAGATGAATAAATAATCCAACTCCTAATCTGAGAAGAAGCGCAACCAGGAAAATACTTGTTAGGAATGTTTTTTCTTCAGAATAATATCTGATTAGATAAATTGCCGGAATAGTCAGGAACAAGACTAGCAAAACCGCAATCGCCCCGTCAGGAAAGGCAAGAACGGTATAGGCTAATCCAAGAAGGACACATAGAATAATTAAAATCTTTTCCATCTGTTGAAGTTACTTACTTTTCTCGTAAAACTAAATTGTTCTCCAACACCAGCGCATCAAAGTTGGCATTCTTAAAAGTATTTATAGCATCTTGCGGCGAACAAACAATCGGTTCTTGAATATTAAAAGACGTATTGAGAAGCATCGGAATTCCGGTTAATTTCCTAAATTCATTTATCAAATTCCAGTAACGCGGATTAACGTCTTTATTAACCATCTGCGGTCGCGCTGTTCCGTCAACGTGGACAACTCCCGGAATTTTCTCCTTGTACTCGTCGGCAACTTCGATAACCGTAATCATAAACGGGTCGTGATGTTCCTTGCCAAAAATTTCTTTGCCGTATTCTTCAAGCATCGAAGGCGCAAGCGGACGAAACCATTCGCGCAATTTTACTTTATCATTCAAAATCTGGCGCATATCTCTGCGTCGCGGGTCAGCCAAAAAACTTCTGTTGCCGAGCGCACGCGGTCCCCATTCCATTCTGCCTTGAAACCAGCCGATAATCGCACCTTCGGAAATCATCTTCGCCAACTTCGGCAAGAGTTTCTCGTCGGGCATAGTTTCATACTTCAAACCCGCTTCGTCTAATGCTTTTCGGCATCCTTCATTGCTGAATTTCGGTCCGTAATAAGCGTGATTCATCACAAAGTTGCGTGGTTCGTTCAACTTCTGATGCCAGATCATTAATGCCGCGCCGAGAGAACATCCAGCATCGCCCGCCGCCGGTTGAACATAGAAATTTTTGAACGACGTTTCGTGAAAAATGCGCCCGTTCATCACCGAATTAAACGCGACGCCGCCCGCCATACAAAGGTTTTCCTCGCCCGTCATTTCCCTAATTTGACGCACTAGATGAAGCGCCGTGTCTTCTAAAACCTTTTGCGCGCTCGAAGCGATATTCCAATGTTTTTCGGTTAATTCACTGCCGGGTTTGCGCGGCTCGCCGAGTTCTTTGATAATTGCTTCGGGGAATTGGTAGTGTTTGGCGAGGTGGTGGTCTAAAATTTTATAGTCGTATTGAAAACCACTGTTTCCATTGATTGTCAAAACTTTCTTCGAGAAGAAGTCGTAGTATTCAGGCTTGCCATAAGCCGCAAGTCCCATCACCTTCCATTCTTCACCGGTGAACATATCAAAGCCGATAAAGCTGGTTACGGCTGAGTAAAACTGACCGAGTGAATGCGGCAATTTGATACGCTTAAGAACTTTTATTTTGTTGCCTTTGCCATGCATAAAAAGCGTGGTTGTGTCTTCGCCCGTTCCATCCCACGTCAAAATCGCCGCCGTTTCAAACGGCGAAACAAAAAAGGCGCTTGCCGCATGACACTGATGATGTTCGAGATAGTGAAACTTAAAATCGCTCTCGCCGAAATGTTCGCGGAGGCGGTTGGCGTGCTTGAACATTCCGAGATAACTTTCGCTGACCTGCGCAACGCCTCTGTCAACCCGCGCCTTAAACATATCACGCGAGACAAACGCTGATTTTATCGCTTGCATTGCTTTATGACGCAAAATCCAAGGTTTCCAGTAAAGCCCGACATGAGCTACATCTTTCAGAGTAATTCCCGCGTAATCAAGGCAAAATTGAATTGATTTGTAAGGGAAGCCGGCGTGGTGCTTCTTACGTGAAAATCTCTCTTCTTCCACCGCCGCGATAATCTCGCCGTCCTTTATCAAGGTCGCGGCTGAATCACCTAGCGTTGTTAAGCCTAAAATATACATTGTCTAAATCTTACTTTAAAAAATCTTGCGCTTGCTTATGCTGCAGTAGAATTATCTTCTTTTTTTTCAGTGGAAATTTTACCACAAACACCGAATCCGCGACGGCTTTCGTTACAAGCCCATATTTCTGTAATACCAACGGAATTATACCAATCCGAAACTTCTTCAAAAGAGTGGTAATGAGCATACGGCGCACCGAAAATATCATGAACCGCAAGCGTAGCTTCACGGTGATTCATCTTTCCGTATTCTCTAACTCCCAATTTATTTACCGTCCAACAAAAACCAATAAACGGAAGTGCCGTCATATCAGCAATTTTGGCGAACATCGGAGCCGGAATGCGCGTCGTTACGGCACGAATCGAATTGACTACCGGCGTAACGATGTTTTCATATTTGTAAAACCAAACATAGAAAGTTCCACCGTGGCGAAGTAACGGACGCAAGGTGTCAAAAGTATTTTTCGTATTTGGTGTATGGTGCAAAACTCCCACCGAGTGAATAATATCAAACGAATCGGGCGCAAGCGGCGGATTTTGCAAATCTGCTTGAACAAAATGAACTTTATCCGGTTTTCCTGCTTTGTAACTTTGGCGAAAGTCGTAACCTTTTTCTAACCCGGTGCTTAAATCAACTGCGACAACTTCCAAACCGTATTCTGTGTAAGCAACCGATTGACTGCCGTTACCGCAGCCCGCGTCAAGCATTACTTTTCCGTTTAACTCTTCTTTCGGAATATGGATTGATTCAAGAAAAAAAACTCTGACGCGATGCTCAAGATCCATTCCCCAAGTTTTGCCGCCGATGTCGTAATTGTCCCATTCATTGCTGAAATTCGCCTTTGTGCGCGTGTCATAAGCACGTGTTTCTTTAGTCCAAACATTATTTTCGAGCAAGATTTTAATCGCTGATGGAACCGGCGACGGAACTTTCGGCGCGATTTCCGCCCAATTATCTTTCAGCGAACTGGGCAGCATTCGCGGAATACCGCGTACCACAGGAAAAAAATGCTCATTTGAGCAATGGAGTATGCCTTCCGAAATTTCATCACCGGAGGTATCAAAAACCGTTAGTTCTAATTTCTGCTTGCAGTCGGGACACCGCAAAAAATCCAAGAGTCTTTCTCTCACCGCTATTCTCCTTAAGGAACAATTTTATTTGATGAGTCATCGTGCAGCCACTTCTGCTGTTGCTGCTTATATGCGGTCATCAGGCTTTTTATTTCTGACCAAATCAAAGCAACATAGCCATATTTTATTCATACATTTCTCACGCTCTCATTCAAACGAGAGTTCTCTGTCGTATTTAAATATAACCGTTTCAATAATCATTTTATGCTAAGACTTTCTAAGATACATTAATGATGCAAAATAAAAAATTACGCTCTGAAATATAAAGGTTATTAAAAAAGCATATCCCGCGCCAATAAGACCATATCGCTCTATGAATAAATAGTAAGCCAATAAATTAAAAAATAATACGACGACCGATAGATACATACCCAATTTCTGCTTTTTTATTATAGTGAAAATGCTCCCTAAACTGCTGACGATAAACATAAAGGGAATTGCAGATGACATTATTTGGTAGAGTTGATGATCAATAGTCAAACCAAACAGATATTCTATTACAGGAATAAGTAACAGATAAAGAATGAAAAAAGATACCCCTATTATTAAAAATAATCCGAGGGTTTGATGTAAGCGTTTTAGAAAAGCTTGCGGTTGGTCAACAAAAATTCTGCTTAATCGTCCGAAAAAGACAAGCGCAAGCGCATTTGATACGCCTGTAAACATGCCAATAGTAATGACAACAATAGAAAATATCCCTAAATTCTTCTCTCCAATACTGTCAAATATCAAAATACTATTTAATCTTAAACCCAATTGAAATACTAAAGCATTGATTATGAGAGGAAACGATTCTATTATTAAAAACCGATAAGTTACCTTTTGCAGCGCTTTTCGTTCGATAGACAAAGACACATTTTTCGTCTGGTTCCAGCGATGAAAATTTATCGCAAAGATCAGAATAGCGCAAAAGAACTGACTCCAGTATAAATATTCAATATTGTAATGATTGATACAAACAAAAACGGATACAAGAATAAAAGCCGTTGCATTCAGAATTTTGAAAATACTGTAATCGCTGATTCTATTGAGTGTTTGATATGCCGTATAATATGATTCACTCAAGGCATCGAATCCCTTGGCTCCAATCATTAACAGAACGAATAATAAGTTGCTACGAAGCGGTTGATAAAAAAGAACAATAGCAATAATTGAAATGAATAAAACTATTAATAAATTGCTAAATCTTAGCAATTGAACCTTAGAAAGATAGTTATTAGAATCATAATGATTGATGCTCAAATCCCTTCGCATCAACAACGAAAAAACGCCGCCTACTCCGAGTATTCCTATCTGTGCAATTGAATAGGAGAGAAAATATATCCCAACAACTTCGGTACCGTAATAATGATTAATCAAAAAATTAATCAATACAAAAGCACCCAGCATTATGTATTCCGTTGTACTTACAACGATTCCTTCTAAAATAATTCTGCCGTTTAAGAAGTTACTATTATTTTTCGTAAAAAAACTCAACAAAGATTTCTGGGACATTAATAAAGAGAATTATTTCTAGAGATTAGATTGTGATGAACAAAACTATTATTTATTTTTTTGCTACTAAGTGCATTCCTGTCGAAATAATATCGTATTCAGAGTATTTTAGGAGATATTTTAATTTGCTTTTAGTTTTATAATTATCACGAATATAATCACTTATCTCCGTATAATTATTGATAATCTTAAAACCCGCAGATTCGTGTATCTTAATCCATTCAGACGCACGTAATCTATTAATATAATTACTTCTATTCCAAGTCATCATTTCCCACAACCATTTAGGATACTTTAAGCAATTAAATATAAGGTCTGGATTATTGCCGAAGCTGAAATGATCCCTTAAATCAATTAAGTGAATTACCATTCCACCGGGACGAAGCAGTCGGTATGTTTCTTCTACTGTTATTTGAGGAAAACGTATATGTTCATATACATCACTAGACCATATTAAATCAAACGATTCATCAGGAAAGGGAATCTTTCTTCCGTCGTAAATCTTATAATTAATTCCATTATCTAATGTCTGTTGAGTAGTTAGATATTTCTCTATGTCAACAATTGCTACTGATGAAGCTCCGTCTGCCTTTGCTTTCAGCATAACTTCAATCGTTTTCCCCGGTCCCAATTCTAAAACATGCTTGCCTTTTACCGAAGCATATTTAGTCAAATTATTATATTTATCTATTAAAAATTCAGGATGATGACTGATGCCTGTTTGATGATGTTTCTTAGCTTTGATTTTCACAGCAGGAATTTTTATTAATTGATTAAGAATAACTTCTTTCAAAATATTCATAATATTGCTTTTAATCTTTTTAGAACATGTCTATTGATAAATATCGACTCTTAATAAACACTTTTATAAAATTCATAAACTCAACAATTAATAACTAAGTAATTTTGGGTTGCGATATTGTGAATTTTAACCAACTTTTTCTTCATACACTTCTTTGAGTATTTCAATATGCTTATGTATGACATTAGTTTGTTCATGCCACTTCAAAGCGAAATCATACCCCGCTTGTCTCATTTGATTTCTCTCTTCTACAGTCATATCACTAAGCTGCAATAGGCGTTGATATATTTCTTCCTCAGTAAAAGCATCTAGAATAGGGGCTTTTTCTCCGTTATAGAAATCCAGATCCTTAAAGGCTGTCATTAGTAGGCTCTTGGAGGCTAAAGACTCTATACAACCAAATCCAAAACCGACTTTCACATTATCCTTATCCTCAGGATATCGTTCATACCATCGGTCATGCCAGAAGTTATCTACCATAACACTATTAGGTAGGGCTTGATATTTTTTAAATAGGTGTTTTGGCATATCATCCATCCATTGAACGTATTTATCGATACTCAATTCCTTCACTAAAGCCTTGCTCGCACCTACATCAATACCTTTGTTCGACATTATTAAGATAACATTGGGATTCTTCTCTTTTACAAATCGCGCAAATGAGCGGATAAATTTATCGTTTCCTTTAATGTCGTTCCATATCGATTTCCAAGAATGTCGGGCAGACATAAAAAAAACAGACTCGTAATTCTTATATTGCTCATATAACTGCTCATCAACATCTACTCCGTAGTTAATTACATCTTTCGGGTAGGTTAATTTAATAGTTTTGGCTTGTAGATTATATTTAATTATATACGGATGGTATTGATAACCCATATAGATGATGATTCTGTCGGCGTAGGATTTAAGTGCTTTTGCCTGCATGCGTCCATAGGTTATTATTTTAATGAGTTTTTTTATCTTGAGATTGAGAGAATAAGTATTAAATAATAAAGACTTTAAATCATCCTTAAAAT
>JAIVJJ010000121.1 GCA_020200095.1 Acidobacteriota bacterium
ATGTGAATCAATAGTAGAAAAACAGACAAGCAAGAAGAATTGGTAAGATTTTCTTGCGATGAAAAATCAACTGATTCAACTTTATCTGCTTGTCTGTCAAATCTACGATAGTCAAAGCTGTTTGAAATATCAACGCGCGAGTAACTTCAAGCCGCGCTTTACTGATCAGGAACTAATGACCGTGTATTTGTTCGGACATCTGAACGGACTGTTTCAGAAGAAAGCGATTTACCGTTTCACTCGCCATTATTGGGTTGAGTGGTTTCCGGATTTGCCGAGTTACCAAGCGTTTAATCGTCGCCTTAATTTGCTTGAACAGGCATTTCACTCAATCGCTGCGCTTCTGCTCGACACTTTGGCAGATGGGCAGTCAGCAGAGTTTGACCACTTGGTTGATTCGATGCCGGTGATGTTGGCTTCCGGCTCTTTCTCGCGCCGCGCTCGTGTCGCTCGTGATGTGGCGAACCGTGGTTACTGTGCGGCAAAGTGGCTTCATTTTCACGGTGTTCGCCTTCATTTTATCGCTAGCAGAAGAGTTGGACGCCTTCCATTGCCGAAGAATATCTGGCTCAGAGAAGCCTCGGTTCACGATTTGACGAGCGTTAAGGAAAGGCAAATCTATTTGCCCAATTCGACGCTTTTCGGCGACAAGGCATTTTGCGATACGGCTTTGAAACTGGAATTCAAACAGCAGAACACGCTTCTGCTAACACCAAAAAAGAAGCCGCGAGGCAAAGAACTCAGTAGTTTTGAGAAACACCACAATCGCTTGATAAGTCGTATCCGTCAGCCGATTGAGAGTTTATTCAAATGGTTAATTGATAAAACTCAAATTCAAAGAGCAAGTCTGGTGCGTTCAACTGATGGTTTGCTGATTCATTGTTTCGGAAAACTTACATTTGCTTTGCTTTTGTTAGTTCTCTACTGTTGATTCACATTTATTATTAGTACTAAGGTTCTGCTTTCGGGCAAAAGTTTAGCAGTTATTTCTGCAAACTATCTTTTATTCCGACAGCGATTCTTTTCAAAGCATTGTCTATTGTTTTTTTTTGGTGGGAATTCAGGAGGGAATAACAAAGAGACACCAATCTTATGTCTCTAAACTGTTGAAATGATTGGAGCCGGTGAACGGATTTGAACCGCCGACCTGATGATTACAAATCAACTGTAGGCTGTGCTCAGTAGCTTTCTCTAATTTTCATATTTAACCTAATTTGTTCATTTCACTAGGTTTGCTTTATTTTTGAGCTTCTTGACTTTTCTTGAATTGTCAGCAATTATCAATATAAGGTGTGAGGAAAGGTGTGAGTAAAATGAAATCTGAAACTAACAAAAATACAAGAGATTGGGGAATAATTCAGAAAAAAGATTCGAGTGGAAAGGCAGTATGGTACGCACGAATTACGCGAATTGGTGGCAACGGTAAGAAAAAACAATACACAGCTAAAGCTGAGAGCAAAAGCCACGCTAGGCGTTTGCGGGATGAATTAGCTGCTAATTATAAAGACAATGGAGAGAGTTCAATTGACGGTTCAAAAATGACTTTCCGCGAATTCGCTGAAGATTATAAGGAACGTAAACTTATTCCTGCAAAATATCATCAAAACAGGAAAATTGCCGGGTTGCGTTCACGTCGAACTGCCGTAAACTTTCTAAATAATTTGCTTTTACATTTTGGAAACAAACGTATAAAAACCATTACTCCTGCCGAAATCGAAAAATTCAAACAAAAGCGATTAAATGAACCCGTGAAAACCCGAAAGAAAAACGATAAAGGCAATTTAGAAGCAACCGAACGTCCGAGAGCGATTGCAGGCGTTAATAGGGAACTCGCTTTACTTCGGACAATGCTTAATGATGCCGTCTATAACGGTTTGCTGAATCGTTCGCCCTTTCTCAATGCTAAAGGTTTGGTAAGCCTTGCTGATGAAGTTAAGAGGGAAAGAGTATTAACCTTTGAAGAAGAAAATCGACTGTTAGAAGCCTGTAATGAATTTATAACGCTGGAATACGAGCGCAATGGAAAGAAAATCAGAGCAAAAGCTAAAAGTAATCGGGAACATTTAAAACCTTTGCTTATTGCAGCCTTAGACACAGCGATGCGAAGCGGTGAACTTCTTAAACTTCGTTGGCACGATGTTGATTTTATTACTCGCACAATAAACATTTTGGCTTTTAATACAAAAACAGCCAAAGCGAGAAGTGTAGGAATGACTCAGCGGGTTTATGACGCACTAACACGCATTTGGGAACAATCACCGAAAGATTTAGATGAGCTTGTATTTGGGATTAAAAACACGGTGAAACGATCTTTTGCGTCAGCTTGCCGCGATGCCGGAATTGAAGGTTTTCACTTTCACGATTGCAGACATACAGCAATCACCCGTTTAATTCAAGCTGGACTGACTCCAATGGAGGTTATGAAAATTAGTGGTCACACACAAATGAATACTTTCGCTCGATACGTTAATCCAGACACCAATGCTGTCCAAAGGATTGCCGAAAGATTATCTGCCTTCAACACAGAAGCTATGAACGAAGTTTCCCTATCAAACGAATTGCCAAATTAAACACCTTAAAAATCCGTTAAATTTCAGCCTGTTACAGACCGCTTGTGACAGGCTTTTTAGCTCGGTTTCTAAACTCTTTAAAGCAAAGGATTTACAGTTAAGTGTTGTAAATAAAGAAGTTATTGAATCATTGCAGATTTGATTTTTAGAGCCGGATGTAGTATCCTTAGAGAGTAGAAAAACGGCTCGTTTCAAAGAGCCTAGTAAGCAAGAAACGAGCCGTTTAATTTTTATTAGCAAGGACATTTTTGTGTCCTTTGAACGAGGCTTTAGGTTTGCCTCGACTTATATAAATCGTACCAAAGTCGAGCCGCTAAAGCAAGTTAAAAACAACCAAAGGAGAACTTGTGAATGGAAATAAACGGGAATACAGAATCTATAAATAAAAACGGTAAAAACAGCGCAACACAGAGGTATAGCAGAGATGAGGCAGCCGACTACTGCGGAGTCAGTGTGGTAACGATAGACAGGGCTTTGGCTGGGGAAAAGCTAGGCTGTTACAGGATAGGTCGTAGAATTGTCTTCAGTAAGCAGCACTTGGATGAGTTCCTATCCCGTAACGAATGTAAAGCCAGGGTGTATGGCAAAAACAAAAAGAAACCAGAGTGGTTTTTAGACGGCAAAAACAAAAAGAAACCAGAGTGGTTTTTAGACGAGCAAGAATTAGCATTGGATAAGTAAATTTAACAGGTCTGAAAAGGCGTAGCTTAAACTGTGCCTTTACAGAAAAGGTAGTTAAGAGAACTGTGAGGCTGCCTTTGAAAACCCCCACCTCAGAGTGCCTCCTACCAAATTGGAAGGATTGTAGGGGCATTTAAAGGCAAGTATGAGGGTGTTTTAGGGGAAGGACAATCCTCTTTAACATAGATTTAAAATGATGTCAAATGCAGAAAAGTGGTAGCGAATGGCAGTGAGAGGTCTAAAAGTTGACAAAACCCGACCAGTAGTGTATAATAGGTATTGGGTAGTAAAAAGAGCGTAAACCCTTCAACCTACTAAAATCTTAGGGAATACGCTCAGTTTTGATAGCATTTATCAAGAACATTTTTGTTCGTTGATAACGTAGAACGAATCTACTACCAATTTTAGTATATATAGGTCGGCAGGGGATGTCAAGTGAAAAATGATAAAAATTCAAAGGAGATTTTTATGGGACGTATGAAAGAGCTTTACACAGAGCAAGATGCTGCCGACTATTTTGGTTGGTCTGTTTTCACGATGAGAGAAATTAGAAAGCGCGGAGAGATAGAACACTTAATCTTCAGCAACAAGACTGTGAGATATACGCTCGAACAGTTGGAGAAGTTTAAGAATGAGCATGTCAACGGAGGGAGAGATAGTTAAACAAGTTACGAGATTATGAAATCAAAAAGTAAAAATCTCAGTTCTCGGAATGCTCAAGATTCAAAAAACGCTTTAGATCAACGCTTGAAAAAAGGGTCTGGCTTCTTTAGTCACAATAAAATTCCGAGCTACGAAAAAAATGACATTAAGTATGTTTCGCGTAAGCAACCTTGCGAGATTTGCGGTAAACCTGACTGGTGTTCCTACACGGTTAATGGCTTTGGTGAAATGGTTTTAGCGTTATGCCAGAGAGTAAGCTACGGAAGTATAAAACAGGCGAAAGACAATTCTTATATCCATGTTTTAGCTGAAACAAAGCGTGTTTCAAATTACGTTAAAGCTGCACCAAAACTAATGAATCCCAAAGCCGATGTTACACGATGTAATGAAGTTTATACGGCATTGCTGGAGAATATCCAGGTAAGTAATGAAACTCAGGAAGATACAGAACTTTCGGCACTTTACAGTTATCATGCAGAGAGATTATTAGCACGTGGTTTAGGAGTCGATACGATAGCACGAAACCTTTACGCTTCTGTTCCTGAGCAAGCCGGAGGAAATGAACTAGCTCAAGAATTATCAAAAAGGTTTGATTTAACAGGCGTTCCAGGCTTTTATAAACATTCAAACGGAATATGGCAGTTAAATACTTACCACAAAGGTTACTACGTTCCATACCGCAATCCAAAAGGCAAAATCATTGGGCTGCAAATTCGGTTAGATAAGCCAATAGGCAAAACTAAATATGTCTGGCTTTCTACGGCAGAAAAGGACTCAGGAGCTTCAAGCGGAAGTCCTCTGCATTTCGTAAATGTAAACCTTATTCACGAAAGCAAGGAAGTTTATATTACCGAAGGGGCATTGAAAGCCGACGTTATTGGAGAACTAAGCAAAGTTGGAGTAGTAGCAATGGCTGGAGTTAAAAATGTAAAGGCGGAAATTTTAGTTGAAACTCTTAAATTACTTTTTCCAAATTTAAAGCGTGTTTTTATAGCGTTTGATATGGATTTTCAGACTAATGAAAACGTCGAAAAGGCATTGTCGGAAATGGAAACAGGCTTTCAGAAATGGAATGGTTTAGAAGTAAAAACTTTGGTTTGGAATCTCAGCGACGGCAAAGGTTTTGACGATTATTTACTACAAGCAGGAGAAAATGAAAATGGGATATAGCTTAGAGGTTTTAAGTCCTTCAGAAAGAAGTGAAAGATTTGCCGCCTTAATTGGCGAGGATCTACAAACAGAATTAGATAATCAGTCCACTGATAGAGATGTGGTTGATGGAGTTCCAGTAGATTACCTGGTAAAAGCACCATTAACTGATACTGGAAATGCTGAATGCTTCGCCATTGAACATGGGGAAAATTACAGATACAACAAAACGAATAAATCATGGTATTTCTGGGATGAGGTAGTCTGGAAAGAAGATAAAACAGATGGTATCAACACAGCAATTCTGTCAACAATCAGAAACAGACAAAGGGTGATTTCCACTTATTTCACAGATGAATTTGATAAAAAGGCAAGAGTCTTTAATTACCTAGTCAAATGTGAAGATGTGCGTAATCGCAAAAACATCAAACAAGCTGCTGAATGGCTGCCTGAGTTTGCCACTACAATCGACCAGTATGATTCAGACATTCACTTAGCCGCCACCGAGAACGGAACTCTGGATTTGAAGGATTGTTCCTTTAGAGATTCTAAGCAGGAAGATTACTTAACAAAACAACTTGGGACTTCTTTTATTGAATCTGCTGATTGTCCAAGATGGAAAAAGTTCTTAGACGAAGTTTTCAATGGTGATGAGGAACTGATTGACTTTATGCAGAGAGTCATCGGCTATTCTCTGACGGGTGAAATATTAGAACAGAAGATTTTTATTCTCTATGGTTTCGGCAAAAATGGTAAGAGTGTTTTGCTGAACACCATCCAGGCGATGCTTGGAGATTACGCGGGAACAGCCAGCTTTAAAACCTTCGACGCAGACAAACAAAGTGAACAGACAAATGACTTGGCAATGCTAAAAGGCAGGAGGTTTGTAGCAATGAGCGAATCTGCAGCCGACAGAAGAATTAATGAGCCTTTAATCAAGCAGGTCACTGGTGGAGACAAAATCAGCTGCAGGTTCTTAAGAAAAGAATTCTTCGAGTACCTGCCACAATTCAAGCTCTTCTTAGCCACTAATCATAAACCAGTCATCACCCAGAGTGACTTCGGAATTTGGAGAAGAATCGTTCTTGTTCCATTCACTCAGAACTTTGACGGACGTGAAGAAGCAGGTCTCAAAGAAAAACTACTGGATGAACTGCCGGGCATCTTAAACTGGGCAATCGAAGGTTTGAGAAAATGGCGGGAAAAAGGACTGGAACATCTTCCTGCTGCTGTTACAGAAGCTACAACAAAATATAAGGAAGATAGCGATACGGTTGGACAATGGTTAGAACAAAAAACAACCGAAAATCCAACCGCAATTATAAGATCATCAGAGGCTTACAACTCATATAAAACTTGGGCTGAGGAAAACGGCTACCATTATCTAGGTATTAAAACATTCAAATCTTCATTGGAAGAACGTGGTTTTAATTGGAGCAGGAAAAAAACTGGAAGTTATTTTTATGGGCTGACAATGAGCTTTAAAATTTAGTATTTAAAGAAAGGTGGTGGGAGTGGTGGCAGAATAGTATTAACTCCTAGAAAAGAAAAAATATAAGTTAATACTTTTTTGCCACCACTCCCTACACTCCCTACACTAAATAATAGAATAGTAACTTGTAACCTCTTTAAAGAGGAAGAAAACAAATAGACTACTGGCTTGGTAGGCTTTTAGTCGACATTAGATTGTTTATTTTAAGGACGGGTACGGGTCAAGTTCAAATCTAGTTAATGTCTGACAGACACCATGAAAACTCTACAACTCTATTCCTTATCAAAGTAGCTCCTTTTAAGACATCTGCTTTGCGT
>JAIVJJ010000364.1 GCA_020200095.1 Acidobacteriota bacterium
GCCAAACCGCACGGCTCGAAAAAATATTCCATCAAGCCGTCGGAGGTATAAGTCGTCGTTTCGTGTTTGATGGCTGATAACTTTCCCGATTTGTCACAGCCGAAACGGATGTTTTGCATCGTTTCGCCGCGATGCCCGACATTGGTCTGCATCATCTGGCGTGTCAAAACCAATTTGACGGGACGCTTGACCGCTTGCGCTGCCATCGCCGCCAACATTGTATGCTGCCAAATCAAACCTTTACAGCCGAAACCGCCGCCGACAAACGGCGAGATGATGCGGACGTTTTTTTTATCCAAACCGAAGGTCTGCGCCAACACGACGTTTGTTCCCATCACGGCTTGCGTCGCGTCGAAAACCGTTAATCTGCCGTTTTCCCAGACAGCAATCGAAGCGTGCGGCTCCATCGGATGATGATGCTCGCTCGGCGTGGAATAAGTTTGGTCGAATTTTACCTGCGCCGCATTGAAAGCCGTCACCGCGTCGCCGCGTTTCGGCTGCGCTTCAAGAAAGACGAACATTTTTTCAGGCTTTATGCCCTTCGCCTTGTTTTCTGCAAGTCCCGTCGCTGGTTTAGCTTCCCGATAATTGACTTTGACGAGTTCCGCAGCCGCCCGCGCCTGCTCGTAAGTTTCGGCGACAATCAGACCGATATACTGCCCGACATAAAAAATTTTGTCGGCTTGCAAAGGCAGCAAACTCTCGCCCGGCAACGTGCCGTATAACCCGACTTCCATTATATTGGCGGGCTTTAATCGCGTGGCGTTTTTATGAGTCAAAACAGCAATCACGCCCGTAGATTTTTCCGCCGCGCTCGCATCAATGGCGGCAATCGTCCCTTTGCCAATCGTCGAACGCACCGGAAAAGCATACGCCAGATTATTTTGCGGAAATTCAGCGGCATACTTCGCCGCGCCCGTTACTTTCAAACGCGCATCCACGCGGTCAATCGGTTTGCCGATAATATTTGTTTTCATATTTCCCTCGCTAGATTCTGTTAACATTGCTAAAAAGAAAATCCTACAAAATTTCAAAATCCCCGGTCGTCTGCCGAAGGACCATAAATCGAAGGCACGGCAATGTCATTAAGGCGCATATAGACTGTAAGTTGTCCGCGATGATGAACAAGGTGGTTGATTGATGGCGCGATGCTTTCTTTTTTTGGAGTTTCATAGAGAACCTGACCTTGATTTTTGAGATAAAACGATGCAGCAAGCGCATCGTCCGAGACGTTTTGCAAAGCATTCCATTTAGGAATTTCTGCTACAAGCAAGGCGAGATAACCCATAGTCATTGATTTTTCGTGCGGCTTCCAGTCGAATAAATTTTCAGGAATTCGTTCTAGGCATTTGCGGGAAACCGCCGCTTCCGCTTCCAATTCCTTCAAAAACCCGTGACCTAATGTTGCTGCGTCGTTCATGTTAATCTTCTCCGATATTTTCTCTTATTTTTCCGGCACGAAGGTTCGCACCTTGTCATCGCCGCGTTGATAAATCACGTCCAAAGTCATTCCCGAAACTTTCCAGCCGTCTTTTGTTCGTTCGAGCGTGTGCGTGTAATTTCCCCAAACTTCCCACAAACCTTTGACCGCGCCCGTTTCTAGCAAATTGAAAGCATAGGCTTTGGAGAAAACTTCCGCCTTTTTGCCATTGATTTCAATGCGATGATTGCCTCGCTGATGAAAACTTTTCTTCTCGCTGTAAAGATTCGTGCGCCAACCGCCGACAAGTTCGTCGGCGGTTATCTGTGCCGGTTTGCCGTCTGCCAGAGAAGTAAAATCAACTGCCACTTTAGCGGCAAAAAATGTTCGCGCTTTCACCCAATCCTTCGCGTCAACCGCGTTGTCAATCTCGTCAACGACGCGCCGAATTTCCATCTCATCGGCGAACTTTTGCGGCGAAACTTGCGCCGACGGCGTTTCCGAATTTTCTTCGACTTCCGATAACTGCGTTCTTCCAATCATTGTCCAAACTCCCAAACCTAAAATCACAAAACAAAAACCCGTTAAAATTTTTAACATATTCACCTCACAATAATTTAGCGGCGCGTGTAAATCGAGCGGTCAATTAGTTGTTCTTGCTCGCCGGGCGGCGTGAAATATAATTCAAGCACATTGCGGTCGGGCGATTCAATTTATTCGCTAGTCATCACAATCTCGCCGTTCAGGCTGGCACTGTCTTTTGCGCCTTTGTAGGTCATCATCATCGTGTTGAACGCATCCACCGTGTTCCATTCGTAGCGTTTGTCCATCGTCGAATAACTCAATAGGACTTACGCAAAAGCCATTTTGACAGACGGCGATTTCAATTGCTCAATCAAGTAGTCAGAGAGCTGACCGAACTTGATTTGATAAACCGTTCTCCCCGTCTCATAAGCCAGCTCTTTGAAACGACACCAGACCAGCAGGGCACAGGCGATGTGATTGCGCTGGATTCGGCTCTTGCGACATTGGCAACGCTCCAGACCGGTCACTTGTTTGGCTTCTCTGTGCAACTGCTCAATCTGCCACCGAACGGCACACACCTGTTGGGTGTCGGCGCTCGAAGTTTGAGTGACATCGAAGGTCTACGATGTAGTCCGTGCGGTCTTTGGAGACCTCAAGCCGGAACAGTTGCAGGCGATGGCCTTTGGGAAAGTCTTTGACATGCACATTCTTGCCGTGCGCTTGCTCCGCTTCGTTCCAACTCAAAGCATCTGCTCTTTGGTAATTGACCACGCTCCCATCGCCTTCATCGACCAGACGGTTGTCTTGGAGGGGGCAATAGTAGAGCTTGCCCTGTCGCTCACTATAGAGCATGAATTGGCGAGTCGCGTACCACGTGTCCATCAGCACCGCGCGAAACTCCAGATGCTTGCCGTGGCACGCTAAATCGAACATTTCTTTGGCATGGTCGAGTTTCGTTTTGCCATCCTCGGCGGGAGCAAAGAGACGGTAATCAATGAGCCAGAACCGATTGAGTTCAGGGTTGACATAAATGCAAGTCACGATGCCGATGCCGCGGATGACTGAATGGGTGTTGCCGCTCCACTGCCGCCGCACCAGTTCGATTGAGCGCGAATGGTTCTTGTCAGCAACCGTGTCGTCAAAGATCATGTAGCCATTGGGCGAGGTGACAAGTTGCCCTTTGGTTTGTTCCCACACCAAGCGTGGCGTGAGTTTGTCATCACGCCACAAGCGGTTAAGTTGGTCGTGACTGAACTTAGCAGAATGCTCCGCAAAGTTCGTCAAGGTGTAATTGATCTGGCTGCTTACCAGATACTGACAGTAATCTAAGCGCGTGGGTCGGGTGCTGATAACCATGCGCTAATTATCAGCATTTTTAGCTTTCTGCGTAAGTCCTATCAAAATACCGAGCCGACAATACGGCTCCGGCGCGGGTGCCGTCCATTAGTTGCAAAATCGCACGTAAAATTACGCACTCACCGCTAGGATCTAAACATTCGTCCGCGTGCACTTGGTTAGGTTCGAACTTCATCGGACTGGATTCTCGACGCCGGGACATGTTTTTCCCGAAAGTTCGTAGCTCACGCCTTCGATGTTGAGCGCATCGAGATTGTCCGGCGGCATACGCGCCACACCTTCGACAGTCGGAAACGCGCGACGCATTTCGATCAATAACGACGCTGCTTCGGCTTTCGTCACGCAAGCGCCACCGGCACTTCCGGGATCAACTGCCGTTGTCACAAGCTCGCGAAACTTTGTGAGATAGCCTGTTTGCCATTCGGCGGCATCCTTGAGCGTTGTCTCGGGTCCGTGTCCGGGAGCCACACGCGTGCCCGGATCATAATTGGCTTTCAACACCGCGATTTGCTTTAGCCACGCCGCGGTTTCGGCGGCTGCCATGAATGGAACCCGCCGCGGCGTCAGCACGTCACCCACGACCAGTGTTTGCAGCGAGGGGATGAAATAGACCGTCGTTCCCGGCGACTCGCCGCTGCCCAGCAGCCTGGCTTGAATTTCCAGCCCCCCGACGGTGACGCGCTGCCCGTCGGTCACCAACACGTCTGGTCTGGGAACCCCGGCGGTCGCGTCATCTCCGAAAAACTTCACATTCATGCCGAGAAGCGTCTTGCCTTTTCCGTCGAGGTAGCTGTTTGCTTCAGCGGTTGAATAGATTGCCGCGTCGGGAAATGCCGCCTTCACGGTGCCGAACCCGGTGATGTGATCGGGGTGCGGATGAGTCATGAAAAGAGCGCGAAGAGGCTTTCCCGTACTCCTGATTGTTTCCACCAGAGCCCGGGCGTCGGTCAATGTTCGCTGCGCGTCGAACATGACCAAACCTCCGTCCGGCGTCTCGAACCACCAACTGTTCACCGGGGCGGCGCTCAGGGACTCAAACTGTCCTGGCCGCCCGGTCTGGGCGATGGGCTGTTGTTGTGATTGTGAAGTATTGCTTGTCGCAGGTGTCGCTGGTTGCGTTTGAGGCGAAGTTGATTGTCCCGAAGGATTATTCGGACTACATCCGGCGAAAGCGGAGATTATTAACACTATGATGAAAAGGAAAATTGACGCTGGCTTTTGTTTTATCATTTCTACTTTACTTAATGTTCGACTCTTTTAGGCAGTGACCAAACCATCTAAATCGAAGCACATAAGATTGGCACAGAGAGGTTCTTTCTGATACATCGGTAAGTACGACCAAACTGATGTATTGAGGTGAACCGTCTGTGCCGAGAAAAACGATACTTGAGATTGCTGCCGACGAACAAGCCGCAATGTTGAAGGAGTTGCGCGCTACCCGCTACGGCTACTTGCTCGCTCTGCACATCCTGTTGTTGTGCGCGGTTGGGCGCACGCCGTCCGAGATTGCTTCGTTCCTGTTCTGCTCGCGGTCGAGTATTTATCGGATTGTCGCGGCTTACAAACGTGGCGAACGCTGGTTGGCGGATGCCGAAGCAGACAGTGAAACACGGCGCTCCTGGCCCTCGCTCAAACGCTCGCTCGTGGCACTCATCAAGCGCACGCCGTCGGCGTTCGGGTGGTGTCGTGTACGTTGGAGTTGTGCGACGTTGGCTTTGCAACTCCACGCGCGACCAGGAGTCAGGGTGTCGCGCGAAACCATCCGGCGGTGGTTGCATGAGCTGGGCTACAGTTGGAAGCGGGCGCGCCACACAGCGCGCGATGATGACCCGGAGCGGGCGGCGAAACTCGCCCGCATTCGCTCGATAATTGAGGGATTGTTGCCCACAGAAGCCCGGTTCTTCGCCGATGAACTGGATATTCACTTGCTGGCGAAGATCGGTTATGCATGGATGCCGAAGGGCACGCAAGTCGAAGTTATGACGCCGGGCACGAATCAGAAGAACTATCTGGCGGGCGCGCTCAACTACCTCACAGGCAAGATGCTTGCGGTCGTGGGTGAGCGCAAAAACCGCTGGCTCTTTCTTGACCTGTTGAAAGTGATTGACCACAGATGTCTGACTGTCAAATTCACGCGCATCTATGTGGTGGTGGACAACTACCGCATTCATACCGCGCAGGCGGTGGTCGCATGGCTCGCGGCACATCCGCGCTTCGAGTTGGTGTTCTTGCCCGCCTACTGCCCGCGCGCGAACCCGGTTGAGCGCGCCTTCGGTGACGTGCATGACAAATGCACGCGCAACCACAAGCGGACGCGCATTAGTGATTTGGTTGGTGATGTGATCTGGCATCTCAAAGGGAACGGACCGTGGTGCTATAAACTGTCAGACATCTACCACACGCCGGAAGTAGATCAAGCGCTGGCTGAACTGGTTGCTGCTCGAAAGTTGAAGGCTGCGTAAGTGTACGAATGTTGTAAGTTTCGATTTAG
>JAIVJJ010000122.1 GCA_020200095.1 Acidobacteriota bacterium
GATATTTTGAGGGCATTGACGACCTACGCCGCACGTCTGCTCGGCGTGGAAAAGGAGCGCGGCACGCTTGCGCCCGGAATGTACGCGGATATCATCGCCGTGCCGGAAAACCCGCTCGACAACATACAGACGTTAAAGCAAGTAAGTTTCGTAATGAAGAACGGTAAAGTATATAAACCTAACAAATGATGTTGTCGCTTTCTACTGACTAATACCTCGTTATTTTGGATTTGTCTTGTGAACCTTCCCTTTGCTTCTTGCTATGGCGCTTTACCTTCCGATGCCGAGCGTTAGGTGCTCCCGCTGGTCATAGGAAATTGCACAATCGGCCATATGTTTTAGTGCACGCTATGATAGTCTAATGCGTACGTGAAACGCTGCCCTCGATGCCATCAGACATACACGGATGAGACGCTTAGATTTTGCAGTGATGATAGCACGCTCCCTTCAGATTAATGGTTCTTCCAACGCCGAATCCTCAGATACTTTAATCCTTCCCGCCGCACACGCAAGCGATGCCCTGCCGACACAAATCCTGCAAAATGAACCCGCACAAGATAAAGACCAAACAAATCGAACAAATCGCCGTCTCGCCGTTTCAGAACGCGGGCGCCGGATGAGGCTTGAGCCGTGAGAACAGAATTTTATGCTTGAGTCATTGTCAACCAACTCAACTATTTCTCACTACCGTATCGTTAGAAAAATCGGCGAGGGCGGGATGGGCGAAGTGTTTCTGGCGGAGGACTCTCGTCTGCGCCGCAAAATCGCGCTCAAAGTTCTGCCAGAAAATATAGCTTCGGATAAGGAGCGGTTGCGCCGTTTCGGGCAGGAAGCGTTCGCGGCTTCGGTTTTGAATCACCCGAACATTCTCACAATCTACGAATTCGGCGTCGAGAACAGCGTGCACTTTCTTGCCACTGAGTTTGTCGAAGGGGAAACGCTCAGGGAGAGATTAAACAATAATGGATTGAGTCTGAAAGAAACCCTTGACATCGCCGAACAGATTGCCGCCGCGCTCGCGGCGGCACACTCGGCAGGCATTGTTCACCGCGACATCAAGCCGGAAAACATTATGCTGCGCGAAGACCGTCTGGTGAAAGTTTTGGACTTCGGCTTGGCGAAATTGACAGAAAAGAGAGAAGCAAGTCTCGACACCGAAGCCAAGACACGCGAGCTCGTGCGAACAAATCCGGGCGTCGTAATGGGAACCGCCGCTTATATGTC
This sequence comes from Acidobacteriota bacterium, assembly GCA_020200095.1. Lineage (GTDB taxonomy): Bacteria > Acidobacteriota > Blastocatellia > Pyrinomonadales > Pyrinomonadaceae. Next base: position 1,225 of record JAIVJJ010000122.1, read on the forward strand.
GCCCGAACAAGCCAGAGGCAAGGAAACGGACGCGAGAACCGACATTTTCAGTCTCGGCATTGTCTTGTATGAAATGCTCGCCAATCGCCTGCCGTTTTCGGGCGAAACAATCAGTGATGTGATTGCCGCGATTTTGAAAAGCGAACCCGTGCCGCCGACAAGTTTTAATGCTGAAAGTCCTGCCGAACTCGAAAGAATAGTTCTGAAATCTCTGGCGAAAGACCGCGAAGAGCGTTATCCAACGGCGAAAGATTTGCTGGTTGATTTGCGGCATTTAAAAAGACAGATCGAACTCGGTGCGGAAATTGAACGGACGAAACCGCCGCATCAGCCGGAAGAAACCGCACCGGAGAACGCTACTCAGATTTTGGCGGCACGTCCGACTTCGAGCGCCGAATACGTTTTCGGAGAAGTCAAAAAGCACAAATTCGGTTTTGTGATTACATCTGTAATTTTACTGTTAGCGATTGGCGCACTCAGCGTTTGGTATTTTGGCAATCGCTCGGCTAACACAAAACAAATCGAATCAATCGCCGTTTTGCCGTTCGTCAATGAAGGCGGAAACGCCGATACCGAATACTTGTCGGATGGAATGACCGAAACGCTGATCAGCAGTTTGTCGCAAATTCCAAAACTGAACGTCAAAGCGCGGTCGAGCGTGTTTCGCTACAAAGGCAAGGAAACCGATTTACAAAAGATTGCTCAAGAATTAAACGTGCAGGCGATATTGAACGGGCGCGTCGTGCAGCGCGGCGATCAGTTGATTTTGAATTTGGAATTAGTGGACGTAAAAACGGAAAACGTGATTTGGAGCGAACAATACAATCGCAAGCAAGCCGATCTCGTTTTGCTGCAAACGGAGATTGCCCGCGACGTTTCAAATAAACTGCGAGTGAAACTGTCGGACGCGGACCAGCAGAGATTGGCGAAGAACTACACGGCAAACCCGGAAGCCTACCAGCTTTATCTGAGAGGACGTTTTTATTGGAACAAACGGACGGCTGAGAATTTGAAGAAAGCGATTGAGCAATTCAAAGCGGCGGCGGACAAAGACCCGAACTATGCGCTCCCTTACGTCGGACTCGCCGATTCTTATGCGCTGCTGGAGCAATACACCGGAACTCCGCCAAGCGAAACATTGCCACAGGCGAAAGCCTACGCGGAACTTGCGCTTCAGATTGACGATTCGCTGGCGGAAGCGCACACCTCGTTGGGGTTTGTTAATTACAATTTGTGGCAGTGGGCTGAGGCTGAAAAAGAGTTTAAGCGAGCGATTGAGTTAAATCCCAACTATCCGACAGCACGCCACTGGTACTACATTTATCTCCGTGACATGGGACGATTTGATGAAGCACTGGTAGAGATTAAGCGCGCACAAGAGCTTGATCCTCTTTCGCTCGTCATCAACGCCAGCCTGACACGCGCTTACCTACTGAAGGGTGACGTGAATTCTTGCATTGAGCAGACCAAGAAGATGATTGAACTTCACCCGAATTATGCACCCAATCATGGTTTTTTAGGTCTAGCATATATAAAACAAGGACGTCACACTGAGGCACTCGCAGAGATGCAAAAGGCAGTCGAGTTGGAAAGGTCAAGTACGTCTCTCACCTTTCTCGCCTATGCTAACGCGATTTCAGGAAAGTATCTCGAAGCAAATGCGATCATCATGGAATTGGAAGGAAGATATGCTAAACGGGAAGCACTCGGTCGAGACCTCGCTGCGGTGTACGCTGCTCTTGGCAAAAATGATCAGGCTTTCGCTTGGCTGGAGAAGGACTTTCAAGTTCGCAGTGGCGATTTGTCGTCGATCACTGGGCTTCCGACGTTCGATTCTCTCCGCAACGACCCGCGTTACGCCGGCCTTTTGAGGCGCATGAACCTGCCGCAGTGAAGTAGTCCGGTGAAGTCAAAATGATGCAAGAAAGATAAGGCGTTTGCCGAACTGAACAAGGCTTACGAGAACCGCGAATTCCGCAGAACTTCGCGGACTTGGTCAAGCACCGGAGATTTAGACATGAGGACTCTTCTCCGTGAGGTGATGAGGATCAAAGAGCGTCCTTATCTTACCGCAGTTGGCGGCAAAAGACCGCTGCCGACGGAGTTAGACCGACGAGGGCGGTAAGAATCGGCCCACAGCCGCAAAATACCGCGCTTGGCGGTCCAGCACACCGATGACTGAAGACTACCGCCAGTGGCGGTCCAATTAAGCGTTGGGCGCTTGCCGATGATGTGAGAAGCTGTCGAGCAAATTTTACCTTTGACTCGTAGTGCTCTGGCACCTTCAAATGAGTAGGTTTAGAATACGGAGCATCTTTATAGCCTGTTAGTAAATAAACACCTGATGAAACATTGCCCAACGTGTCAGGCCACATATACAGACGAGACGCTGAGCTTTTGTCGGATTGATGGCGCGTCACTTATAGGTGATTC
>JAIVJJ010000365.1 GCA_020200095.1 Acidobacteriota bacterium
TTCAGGTCCTTAACCGAAACGCGGTTTATGCGTTGAATTAAATCGCCCTCACTGAGCGCGTCGGTTCCGTTCGAGTTTTTCACGTCGGCGATAAAGCTTGCCGGATTAATCTTTTTAACAACTACGCCTTTTTCGCTTTCGAGTTTATAAATGCTTGCAAGTTGCGGCGTTAGCTCGGTTAAGGTCAAGCCAAGCGGCTCAATTGTTTTTTTCTGACCGTCAACAAGAAGTCTTTTCTGTGTTCCATCGTCGGTAATAATATTTTTGGAAGGACGCTCGCCGAGTTTAATTATTGTCGTTTTGCGTTCTAATTTACTGCCGATTTCACGTAAATATGTAACATTAACTTCTTTTTCGGGTGCGGACGAAGCAATTTTCGCAACCAAATCCGGTGCGCTCAAAACCTTTTCGCCATTAAATTCCAAAATAATATCACCTGTTTGCAAACCCGCGCTGGCAGCGGCGCTGCGGCGGTCGCTGATATTGGTGATAATCGCGCCTTTCGCTTCTGTGAGTCCATAGACTTTGGCGAATTCCGCCTTTACCGAATCCAAATTTACCCCAAAGTAGCCGCGTCGAACTTTACCGCCCTGTAAAATTTGCCGGTAAACATTTGCCGCTTCGTTTGACGGCAGAGCAAAGCCGATGCCGTTGTAATCGCCCGTCGAAGTAGCAATCTGCGAATTGATGCCGATAACTTCGCCATCCATATTGACGAGCGGTCCGCCGGAATTTCCGCGATTTATTGCCGCATCAGTCTGAATGAATTTTTGAAACTGCGAAGCATAAGGAGTTTCGCGTTTTGTTTGAGAGATAATTCCTGCCGTAACGGTTTGCGCCAAGCCGAAGGGCGAGCCGATTGCCAAAACCCAATCACCGACCTGCGCGGCGTCCGAATCGGCAAATTTAACAAACGACAAATCGCGTCCCGCATCAATTTTCAAAACCGCAACGTCGGTTTCTTCATCCGCGCCGACAATCCTCGCCACGAATTCTTCGCCCGACTGCAAGCGCACGGAAATGCGCGAAGCGTCGTCAACCACGTGAAAATTTGTCAAAATATAGCCGGTTTTATCAACAATAAAACCGCTTCCGACCGCATAGTTCGGACGGCGCGGCAATTGGCGACGGAAAAATTCCATGATATCGTCTGAATCTTCCGAAGGCTTTTCGCTTTTTAATTCATTATCAGGAATTTTTCCTTTTGTATCTATATTTACGACGGCAGACTCAACGCGCCGGGCAACTTCGGCAAACGAAGCCGAAAGTTTTTCGGGTGTAGCGGATAAATCTCTGACTTTTTGAGTGTTGTTAATGCTTTGTGCAAGCGAAAAGCTCGCGCCCGTTCCAAAAACCAAACCTGCAAAAATTAAACTCGCAAACAGCGAGCGAATTTCGCCAGACAAATTTTTTTCGGATGTTTTCCGATAAATTGACATAAATGCGTCTCCTTAAAAAACAAGATATCGGCAAGCGTTGCTTGATACTTTTTGAGTATAACAAAAGGTGATTATGAATTACGAATTACAAATCAATTCCAGATTTCAATTTCCAGTTTATATTCAAAATTTAAGATTCAAAATTTTAATGTGGAATTTGAAATCTTTAGTTCGTCATTGAAAGCAAAATTTTCATCGCGCCTTTTTGTTCGGCGCGTTTGATAGCTTTCACGCCTTCGCTTAAAGAAAGTTCCTCACTAATAAGATTTTCGACATCAATCTTTTTATTTTTCAAAAGTTCAAGCGCCGGTGCGAAACGCCCGCAGCGCGAACCGACAATCGTAATCTCGTCAACGACGACGCGCCACGCCTGCCATTTTGCCGTGCCGTGAAAGGTTGATTTTAAGACGAGTTTTCCGCGCGGTTTTAGCAAATCCAAAGCCAAACCGAATCCGCCTTCCGAGCCGCTCGCTTCCACAACGACATCAAAGTCTTCCGGTAAATTCTTGGTTTTTTCAAGTAAAACGGTTTCAATATTACGCTTTTCAATCAGGGAAAGTTTTTCTTTGTGTTTGCCGATCAAAGAAACATTTCGGCTTTTCAACGCCAGACTTTGAGCGCACAAATTTCCGAGTTTGCCGTCGCCGATAACCGCAATGCGCGTTTCGGGAAATATTTGGACTTGTTCGGTTATTCCAAATGCCGCCGCGAGAGGTTCGGTAAAAACGGCTTGCTCATTTGAAACTTCTTCCGGGACTTCTAAAAGATTACGGCTCGGCAAACTTAAAAATTCGGCGTGCGCGCCATCGCGCCTGACAATGCCCAAAACCGTTCTTGCAGGACAATGCCGCGCGTCGCCTGTTAAACATCTTTCGCAGCGCCCGCAGCCGGCGTTTATTTCGCCGACAACTCTTTTTCCGATTAAGTCTGGCGCGTCTTCGGCTTCTTCGACGACGCCGACAAACTCGTGTCCGATGGTTCCGCTAAAATTTGCATAGCCCTTGACGATTTCCAAATCCGTATTGCAAATTCCTGATTTCAAAACCCGTACGATTGCTTCGGTTTCTAAACTCGGTTTGGAAATTTCAGCAAGTTTTAATTTGTTATTTTCAAATCGTAAGGCTTTCATTTTGTCAGTTATCAGTTTCCAGTTTTTGTTGATTACTAACTGTTGACTTACAACAGACAAAATCTCAATTATTATTAACGTAATAAACTTTCAAATCTTTTTCGCCCGTAATCAGCCACTTGCCGTTGATTTTGTTGAGCGTTAGCTGCTGCTGCACTTTACCCGACGAATTTTTTTGCGCGCCTTCAAACGTCCATTCTTTATCAAAAACGGCGGTTGCCTTTTCGCCCGTGGCGTCCGGCGTGATTTTCATATTTGTAATATCGAAGTTTATCAAATCATAGGTTTCAAAGGCTTTCTTCTTATCGGCGCTAACTCTCGATAAACCAATTCTTCCGGCAGTGTAATAATCAACCGTGTCAGCATACTGGCTTAAATGTCCGTCGAGGTCAAGACTTTCTGAATCGTTTTTCCACTTATCAACCGTATCTTCCACGTCTTCAGTAACGGCTTTAGCCGTTTCGGGATTTATGGTCTCTTTCGGTGTCGGTGTCGAATTGGGAGTTCGTGCCGGCTCTATCAAATTTGCATTTGATTCTTTATTGCTTACCGGAACTTCTCCATTAACCGCCAGATTTGAATCGAGAGAACGATTTACCTTCGGAGCGGTATTGACGTTGACGGCAACCTCGGTTTTTCTATCCCTCGTATAAAACCACGCGCCAAGAGCGCCGAGAGCTAAAAGCGTCAAAAGCGCGGTCAGCACTATTAAAGAAGTATTTGATTTTCTCGCTGCGGGCGGTGGCGGAACAACTGTTGTCTGGCGGATTGGTTCCCGAATCGGCGACGGTGTATTTTGAACCGGCACGCGGATCGGTTCGCGAATTGGTTCGGACATCGGTTCAGGCGCCGGTTCGGGCATCGGTTCAACGCGGCGGCTCGACATTACCGTTTCTTCGTTATTGAAAGCAACCGTTGGTGTATCTGAAATCAGATTAGAGCCTTCCTCGAGCGGCGAACCGTCTTGCAGACAAAATTTAAGCGTGTCGTCAGTGTAACTCGTTTGGCAGTTTGGGCAGTGTTTCATAATTTTTGACCTCGAATGTTTTTTGATAATAAATTAAAAAGTGAAAA
>JAIVJJ010000013.1:0-2069 GCA_020200095.1 Acidobacteriota bacterium
GAATTTAGTTTAGCGAAAATTTTAACAACTCCTGCTAGGCATGACCCTTAATAAATTGTCCTGACTATGGAAAAGAAATAAACAAATAAAAAGAGAAAGTATGAGTTATCCTTCAAGAAAAACTATTAAAAAATTGTTTGCTCTCTCAGGAAACGTTTGCGCTTTTCCAAAATGTCCTATGCCTTTGATTGATGAAGATAGTGGTTCAGTTATAGGTGAGATGTGCCACATTAAAGCTAGAAATTCAGGCGGAGCGCGTTATGATTCTACCCAAACAGACGAGCAAAGAGATGCGTTTGAAAATTTAATTTTAATGTGTTCGATTCATCATAAAGTAATTGATGACGATGAAGAATCATATAGTGTTGAACGGCTAGAGCAAATAAAGTCTAACTATGAATCACGCCCGTCCTCTTCCACTGAATTAACTATCGAACAAGAAAGATTAGAACAAATTTTAGAAACTCATATCCGTTCTATTATTGAAAAGAGTAATTTTCAAACGAATAATACCGAAACAATAAAAGAGGGAAATTATCTAATAAAAGCACAAAGATTAGCTCGGGAAAAAGAACACAATGATTTTCGGAGCAAATGGCTTTATTCTCACGAAACTCTTAAAGATGCAATAAATTCAGTTAATGAAATTTTTTCGCTGTTTGACCGGCATTTTTCGTCTAACTCTGAAATATTTAGCAAACTCGGCATTGAATTAGAAATACAAAAAACATCTCGTGTAATATTCACGTTTAATTTTGCCTGTCATATTTTGTTAAAGGGATTTCAGGAAGCATTCTCTTACGATAATTCTCCATCCAAATTGTCTTTCGAAATAGTTTTATTTAAGAAAAAGCACACTTTTGGCGGATATTTTAATACCGACTTAATCAATGGTCTTTATTTAGTTCCCGATATAAATTTTGAAAAGCAAGTAGTTTGGAAAGATAAGGAAAATGACTCAGAGATTTATGCCGCTAAAGAAGTAAGCGAAAAATGTTTCGATTTATTAATAGTTGAATTGGAGAAGAAAAAACCGGTAGATGAAACGGATGTAGGTGGCAGATATATTGTTGATGGCGAAGAAGTTGATGCTTGGGGCGACCCATTTGAAAATTGAATACAGCAAAAAATCAAAAAAATCAAACAAACCGGAGAAATAAAATAATGGCAAACCTTCAAAACTTTACTGTTTATCTAAAAGACGGCAGAGATTTCCAAATAAAAGATGTTACGTTTGAAATTAAAGAATCAAAACTGACATTTTCCAATGCTTACGGAATGATTGCTGAGTATGTCTACCTTCCTTTGAACAATGTGGCTGCTATAATCCCTGAACAAAACTTCGATAATAAGCCTTATTTAACGGTTTATTTGAAGGAAAGTGATTTTAAAATTGTCGCTGAAAGGTTCAAGATATTTGGTGACTCTGAATTGGAATTTATTTGGCAAGACAACCGGAAAATCTATTCAATTTACGTAGATTTATCCGAAGTTGTTGCGATTGTCTTTAGCCGATTCTGAATAACTTCAAATAAAAATCACTTAACAGAATATGGACAAACGATACCAAGTTTTTGTTAGTTCAACGTATGATGATTTACGCGATGAAAGAGAAATCGTAATGCAGACTTTAGTCAAAATGGGCTGCATTCCGGCGGGTATGGAATTATTTCCCGCTGCTGATGAAGAGCAATTCGAATTTATCAAAAAAGTTATTAATGACTGTGATTACTATTTGTTGATAATTGGTGGTCGTTATGGAACGGTTACCTCAAACAAACTGAGCTACACAGAAAAGGAATATAATTACGCCAAAAAAGTAGGAATAAAAGTAATAGCTTTAATTCACGGTAATCCTGACAACATTCCAGCCGGAAAGTCGGAATCTGACCCACAGTTACGCAAGAAGTTAGAAACATTTCGTAATAAGGTTGCCAAAAACAGGCTAGTAAATTTTTGGACGGAAAGCAATCAATTATCCGGTTTTGTCGCCCTCAATGTCAGCAATGCAATTGTAATGTATCCGGCGGTTGGTTGGGTTCGCGCTAATCAAGTAGCCAATACTGAAT
>JAIVJJ010000013.1:2194-16730 GCA_020200095.1 Acidobacteriota bacterium
TTCAAAACTAAAAGGGTTTCATACAGCTACTTGTCATTTTTCACACCCAAAAGAGGAAACTAAAGGAGAGGAAAATATTTGTTTATTAAATTATTCCTTTCTTAGAGCCTTAAAGCAAAACATCGCAAAAGGCGAGACTTTATTTAGAGATGGCTTTTTATTCATTCTTGAAAAAGAAGCTAAAGAAGTAGAACAGCTTACTCCATACATAGAAAAAGGCTATGAATTTTACTATTTTTACCCGGAAGAACAATTAGAAGGTACTTTAGCAACGCTTGGTCTTTTAACAATTCATTTAATACCCTCTAATGATAATGACCGGAGGGGGTTGTATGGGGGATTCGGTATAAATGATGACAGAACAATATCTATGTTTTCAGAGAAGATGTATAAGTTTGTTTCGTGGCTTGAATTTAACAACAAAATCGAAAATGAACCAAAAATTGAGTTTGTTAAATTTGCAGTTAGGAATGATTAAACAGGAAGGCTTAGGACTAGGGAGCCAATAGCTACTGAAATCTGAATGTATTTCAATCCAACATTAAAACTAATATGCCTTTAATAAATTGCCTTAACTGTGGAAAAGAGATTTCAGACCAAGCGAGAAGCTGCGTTCATTGTGGCTATCGAAAACAACAATCAGTTTTTATACAAGACTTAGGATTTGATGGCACTGTTTTTAGATTAACAATCGCTGTTGGCATTATCTTTGGATTTGCAGGTTTTTGTTCGATTGATGGTTAGCAGCCTTTGGTGTTTCATTTTTGTTAATTCGCTCACTTCGATAAAACGAAAGCCGTTTTCTTGCAAATTATGATTAGAAACACATAATCAAAATAACGCTTGAGGCTCGCCAGAAGCCTTTCAATAAAAGAAATTTTCCATATACCCGTTTGTAACAACCTTTATAATTTAATGGTAAAGAACAACAGTAAAAATACAAGTTCCAACGAACTTGTGTTTTTACTCTAGAGAGCACCTATACAAACAACTAAGTTGAAGTGTGTTTCAATTTTAACTGTTTAATATCCTGCTCAACTGAGGTTAATCGTTCATCGTGTCTGACGAGCGTTTTGGCAAAAGCATCACTGTCTTCTTTATCCCGCTTGTCTATATCAGATAATACTTGTTTAACCTCAACCATATCAGTTTTGATAGCGCGAATATCATCTTTAATCTGCTCTAAATCGTTTTTACTGGCGAGTGACTCAAGGTCTTCTTTTCTAGCAAGGTTTCCTAATTGTTGGTCAAAGTATTCTTTAGTAAGTTCCATGTAGGTAGGTTTAATGGTATAGGTAGCTTATCAAATACAGGAAATCCGTCAATAGACAAAAGTGTCTAAATTTTCACTCTTTTTTATTTATCGTATTCTATCTAATCTAAATATAGATTAGATTTTTCAAACTTATGCTGTTCATTGATAACTAAACGGAGGTGGCGAGTATTGCTCGTCATAGGTGATCTGCACAAGACACCTGAAGGCTACGATTTTATTTTTATTGATTAGCGTTTTTAGAAATGGCTTCACGCTTAAAATACTGAGTTAATTTCCGACATAAGTCTCTAAAAGTTCGAGTGGTTGCTAGTGTCGGGCTACCAACGGGGAATCTCAGTCTTTCCGCCATCAGTTCAAACGGTTTTCTCAGCTTAATCGAGACGAGTTTTCGTTCGACGGTAAAGTTCAAGGTCGTGATTTGCACCATTTCGCGTTTTTCTTCATCGTCGGCGGTTTTATAGCTTAGATAAACGGATTTTAGCAGTTCGAGAAATTCCCGCAGTTGTTCGGCAACATCCTTTTCGTTATTGTTTTTTGACTCTAATTTTTCTTTGATTCCTTGTCGCTTGATTACCAGTTCGTTCTTTTTGACAAGATAGGTTTCTTTATCGAAAACTTCATCAACATAAGCGTCGGCGAGTTTGGTAAGTCGCGTTTCGATTTGTGAAACTTCCATCAGTAACTGTTTCCTGATGATCTCGGCTTCCTTCGGTGCGTCTTTTATATACTCTTCGGCTTCGATTTTCAGGCATTCGTATTCTTCGTTTGTCAATTGCAGTCTTTCATACGTTTCGAGCAGTTCAGCTTCAATCACTTCTTCACGAATGGTTTTCTGTGGACATTCTTTTGTCTGGCATCGGTAATAAACATTTCCTTTCTGCCGCTCGGCAATGAGTAATTCTTGGCACTTTTGACAATTGATAAGACGGCGAAAGACAAAAAAATGCCGGAGTTTTTTTCTGACTCTTTTTCCGGCAAAAACATTCTGCACTTCGTCAAACAAACTTTTTGAAATAATCTTGGGATGAATTCCGACAAATAATTCGCCGACGGAATCAATTTTAATCAGTCCCATATAAAACGGGTTTTTAAGAATACAGACCAAACCGTTGCGGCTGATCTTTTTGCCGTTCTTATTCCGCAGTCCCAGTTCATACATCTTTTCGACTAGAGCGTTAAGCCCGTAGTTGCCCGAGGCATACAGTTCAAATGCCCGACGGACGAGCGGCGCCTGAACCGGGTCGAGTTTTTTAGCATTTGCTTTGCCCGCGTCGAGGTAACCGACTCGCGCCGGAAACGGATACAATCCTTGTCTGAGTCTGCCATAAATGCCTTTCTTGGTTTCTTCTCTCAAGTTTCGGATATAATCGGCGGCAACGACTGCCTGAATATCAGCCGAGAGTCTACCTCCGCGGGAATTGAGATCGAGACTCTCGTTGGCAAAATGAACTTCAGTCCCTCCATCAATGAGCGCGCCTAAATCAGCCCAGTCTTTTAAGTTTCTGGCGCTGCGGTCAATTTTATGAGTGATGAGTCCTGCCGCCCCGCCGTTTTTCAAGGCTTTGAGCATTTCCAAAAAGACGGGTCTACCTTGTTTTGCGGCAGTTTCCCGTTCCTCATATTGTTTGGCGATATGCAGATTAAATCTTTGCGCGTAGCGTTCAATTGCGGCTTGCTGTTCGGCGAGTGAAGTACCGTTCTGACCTTGCCGCTGCGTTGATACGCGGACGTAAGAAAAATAACTTTTGGCGGGCATGTTTGATTGGAAATGATTTTACGGGCGCGGACGTTTAAACCTAGCGTTTAAAAGGATTCTAGTCAAATTTTTCCTCTTTTTTCACGGCGCTTTCGGTTGTAAATACGCCACACAAGGGCAACGTAACGCTTCAAGGTATCTTCGGCTTCGGCTTGTTCCTCAAAGGTGAATTCAGGGTAAAGCTTTCGTATCGCCGGATATTCTTTTTTATCGTTTTGATTCATTCGTCTACTCCTTTATTTAATCTAATTGTTATTGTTTCCTTTTAAGCTCTTTGGCACAAACCAGACCGACGGCAATTGCGTCAAACAAAAGCGCGAAATACCGTTTTTGCCATAATTTCGGAACATTGAAGTAACGAACTAATTCATTATATTTCTGCGATAGCAACAAAGCGATGTTGCGCTTGGTCGGTTTTTCGTTTCGGCAGATGATCTGGCGTATCAGTTTAGGGTGATACTCAAAAGTTGGTATTTCCCGCTTTTTCAGAAGATCTTTGATTTCCTCATAAACGGTTTTGACGAACGATTTGTTTTGCTGGATGTTAACGACTTCTTCAAGTGCGACAAATTCAACCCGGTAAGTGGTTATCATTTTTTCCATAACTTTCCGGAGTTTTCTGATTGTCTCCTGTTCTCTTCGCTTTTTGAACGACTTGACGGCGTAAAAGACAAGTTCTTCATCGCGAAAAACCGCCACGCCGATTTGTCTGGCTCCGGGGTCAACGCCGAGAACGATTGGGGATGAATGAGGCATTGATTATAAGTTAATTACGCTGAAAATGGCTTGCGACCCTGCTTGTAATCGCTAACGGCATTGATCAGGGCGATGGTATGTTTAGTAACTGCTTCGAGTTCGGGCGAGCTTGGAACGCGACTCTTTAAGAGTTCAGCGTAAAAGCAAAACTCTTCTTGCTTAAGCTGCTCGGCATCTTTGACAAACCACCGGTCGCCCGGAAGCGAATTCGCTTGACGCTCTTTTATCTCTGAAATTTCGCGGCGGGATTGTTCAAAGAGTTCCTGGAAAAGCAGGCGTACCGGCGTCTGGTAAATGATTTCAAATTTGAGAGCCGTTTTCAAACTCGGCAGATACACTCCACGCTCGTAGCGCGAGATTTCATCAATTGATTTTTTCGAGAGCAAAAAGCCGACCTGCTTACGTTCCAGTCCGCTCCGCTGCCTCGCCTGCCAGAGATTGTTTTTAATGTTTGTTTCCATATAATTTTAACGATTAGATTTTTCATCTCAATCGTAACAACCATTCGCCATTCAGAGTAGGCTGAAAATTTAGACAAAAGTATCTGACGAGGGGGATTTTGCGGCAGGTAATTTGTCCACTTTCCAAAAGTGACAAAGTTTTTTGCGGGTAGTACCCTGCAATCAGGTTGTAAAAAATTCTTGACAACAAAGCCGGCAATCGCCTAATATCCTGTTCATTCTTTCTCTTTTTTGTAGCTCAAACGAACCAGGGGTCGTTTCAAAACCAAATATTTCTTATTTCTCTTTCCGGCTCATAACCCGGGGTTTCCACCGGCTTTATAATAAATTCCGAACCCTTAAGGAGAAACAAAGTTTATGTCTTCTACGACCGAGGTTATTTCTCATTGGAACACGCTGATTGAAAGCTTCCAGACTTCGCCGCAGCAGTTTTATACGGCAGTCACGCAAGCCATTGAAAAACGGCAGATTCCGAATGCCCGAATGGACCGAATTCAGTGGAACGAAAGTCATTTGCTTTCCGCCAAACGCGAGTATCTGCGCGTTCACTGTAACAAGGATTTTTACTTTGCCGTTTGCGGTGCCCCGTTCGGAACCGGCTTTTTCGTTTCATGGTGGCTGCTCGAGCCGCCCGACGGCTGTCTGGTGTCGCTGTTTTCCGGCTTGCCCGTTCTATCGGCTATTGTCCGGTGGTTAATCAAACCGTGGACTTATTACCGGATTGATACGGCAATGATGTTCCAGACGGCGGCGCACTCCGCCGTGCTCGAGGTGATTGATTCGATCACGACTTCGCACGGCATCCGCGGACTAACAGAAACCGAGCGCAAGCCGGTCATGCGCGAGTTTTTCCAAAAATAATAAATTCCAAACGAAATAATTTGGGGGCAATCTGATGAATGATTCGCTGGTAGCGTACCAACCGGGCTCTTCCGAAACGAGAGAGGAATCACTGTCGCGCCAGTTCTACGAGTGGGAACGGCGCGGTAGAGGTTGGGAGGTGTTTGACTTTCCCGTCGAACTCGAACCGCCGTTTCGCCCGTTTTTCCTGTTGGGTATCCCAAATATTAAGGTTACCGACGACGGCAGAAAGCCGACTTTTTTCAGTAATTTGCTAGAAGGACTGCGCCGAAGCCCGCCTCAGGCTCCCGCCTTACAAAACAATCAATTGGCTGAATACCAATCATATTTAGAGGAAACCAACGAGCCTGATTACTGCCGGTATACAGGCGATGAATTCACGGAACTGCGGCTTGTCTTGCCGAAAGATCAGAAAGTGACAAAATCGGTTGCCGAGCATCTTCTTTTGAGTTTCAGTTATGCGACAAATCCCGTCGGGTTCGAGATTATCGGTAGCGGCGACCAGATAGTCGTGCAGTTCGCCGCAACTGAAGCGGACGCTTCTCAGGTCAAACAGCAAATTAATTCGCATTTGCCAAACAGTTCTTTAATCGAAACTACCGATTATCTATCTGGTACTTGGATAAACGGCGGCAGTCGTGCCGTAATTGCCGATTTTGGACTCTCGAACGAGTTTATGCTTCCGTTAAGAGCGGCTTCCGATTTTGACACTGATTTGCTCGTTAGTGTCATCGGGGCAATATCGAATTTAGGAAACGATGAAATCGGCATCTTTCAGGTTTTATTTCAAAAAACAAAATACGGCTGGGCGGAAGAAATGATCGATTCAGTCCGCTTTTTTGACGGTACGCCTTTCTTCGTCAATGCTCCCGAAATGATTCCGCTGGCGAAAGAGAAAATCAGGAGCCCGCTCTTTGCCGCGGTGGTACGGGCGGCGGCGCGGAGCCGCCACAAAGAAAGAACGTGGCAAATAGTCAGGAATCTCGGCGCGGGGCTGGCAAGTCTTTCAAATCCGGTTGGTAACAATCTGATCCCGCTCTCGAACGACCGTTACGATTTTGATTATCACGAACAAGGACTACTCAACCGGACCAGCTACCGGTGCGGGATGATCTTAAATAGCGAAGAACTCGTTTCAATCGTCCATCCGCCGTCGGCAAACGTGCGAACGGAGAAGCTTGTCAGAGAAAGTGAAAAGACAAAAGCTGTCCCCGGTTTAACCTTGAATCATTCTTTAATCCTCGGTGAAAACCATCATGAGGGGGCAACAAGATGGGCAACGCTTTCAAATGAACAGAGAACCAAGCACATTCATGTTATCGGCAGTTCCGGTTCGGGGAAATCGACGCTTTTACTCAACCTTATCAAACAGGACTTAAATAACAATCAAGGATTGTGCGTCATTGACCCGCACGGCGATTTGGTAGATGAAATCATCGCTAATATGCCTGAAAGCAGAATCAAGGATGTTATTCTTTTCGACCCGTCGGATGCGGAATTCCCAATCGGGTTTAATATCCTAAGAGCTAATTCTGAACCGGAGAAAACTTTGCTTTCATCCGATTTGATAGCGACTTTCCGCAGAATGTCAACTTCGTGGGGTGACGTGATGGATTCGGTATTAGCCAATGCAATACTGGCGTTTATCGAAAGCAGTCGCGGCGGAACATTGTTCGATTTGAAAAGGTTTTTGGTGGAAAAGGATTTTCGCGCCGATTTTTTAGAAACAGTCGAGGACGATGCGATTCGTTATTTTTGGTTGAACGAGTTTTCGCTCATTAGCGGAAAACCGCAAAGCTCAATCCTGATTCGGTTAGACTCTTTCCTCAGGCAAAAACTAATCAGGAATATTGTTTGCCAAAAAGAGAGCAGACTTGACTTCCGCGCCATTATGGACGGGCGGAAAATCCTGCTGATAAAACTCGCGCAAGGCGCAATCGGCGAAGAAAACGCTTATCTTTTGGGAACTCTGCTCGTGTCGAAAATCTATCAGATGGCGCTCAGCCGGCAGGATTCATCAAGTCGCCCTCATTTTTGGCTTTATCTTGATGAATTTCACCACTTCGTCACGCCTTCAATGGAAAGTGTTCTCTCAGGCGCGAGAAAATACAATCTCGGACTTGTCTTGGCGCATCAGGAATTCCGGCAGTTGCAAAGCCGCAGTCAGGAAGTTGCGAGCAGCGTTTTATCAAACTGCTACACGCGGATTTGTTTCCGGCTTGGGGATACTGATGCCGAGCGGTTTGCCAATGGTTTTTCATTTTTTGATGCAGATAGCCTCCAAAATCTGAGTGTCGGCGAAGCCGTTGCCCGCGTTGAACGCACCGAGTTTGACTTTAATTTGCAGACCTCGCTGCTTCCGAAAGCCGAAAAAGAAATTAGCCACAGGCGCCGGGCTGAAATTGTCAGAATGACCAGAGAGCAATTTGCCACGCCGAAAGCAGAAGTCGAAGCCGAAATAAAAGCCCGGCGTCCAGCCGAGACGACGATAAGTTCACCGGGTAAAGCGAAAGAGGCTGAAGATAAAATAAAAGATACCGAATCTAGAGAAATTTCAACCGTTAAAATCCCGAAAGCAACCGAAAAAACAAAACTCGTTCATCCCGAAAAACCGATTCCTCAAATAAAAGAAGAAGACTTCAATCCTACCCCTACTACTTCCCCGCCCAGGACGGAAAAAACTGTTTCCGGCACTCAGCAGCACCGCTATCTACAATCGCTCGTCAAGCGAATGGCGGAAAATAAAGGATTTCTCGTCACCCTTGAAAAGCAAATTTTCGGCGGCATCGGCAGAATTGACGTTGCACTTGAAAACGAGACGCGAAAAATTGCCTGCGAGATTTCCGTCACGAACGAAGCCGATTACGAAATTCAAAACATTCAAAAGTGCCTGTCGGCTGGTTACAATCCGGCGATCCTGATTTCCGGCGACCGGCGTCATCTGGAGAAAATCAGACAGAAAGCAAAAGAAAATCTGCCGGAAAAAGAACTCGAAAGCGTTTTGTTTTTCGCGCCCGAAGAATTTTACGTCTGGCTCGAAAATCTGGAAACCGAAACGAGCTCGACGGAAGAAAAAGTCAAAGGGTTTAGGGTCAAAGTTAAACTAAAACCGCTTGAAGAAGCAAGCCAAGGAACGCGCAAAAGAGCGATTTCCGATGTTGTCTTCGGAGCGCTTAAAAAACTCAAAAAAGGCGCCGAAGACAAGTGATCAGGCTCCAAAAATGATAAAATAGATTTTCTGAACAAAGAAATCAGGTCGTTTAGAGGTAGCAAGTTATGTTGGAGAATTTTTCTTTTAAGGAATTCGAGGAAAAGAAGCGGGTTGGCATCTGGGTTCGCGTTTCGACCGATTTGAAGTCGCAGGAGGAAAGCCCCGCCCATCACGAAAAACGAGCAAGATATTATGCTGAATCAAAGGGTTGGATCGTCGGCGCGGTTTACTCATTAGAAGGGTTGAGCGGAAAATCAGTTATTGACTACGCGCAGACAAAAAAAATGATGGAAGACATTCGGACGGGAAAAATAACCGGTCTTATCTTCTCGAAACTTGCCCGCCTGGCGAGAAACACAAGAGAGCTTCTTGAATTCTCCGACTTCTTTCAAAAGCATCAGGCTGATATGATTTCGCTTGACGAATCAATTGACACCTCAACTCCCGCCGGAAGGATGTTTTACACTTTGCAAGCGGCGCAGGCGCAGTGGGAGCGCGAAGAGATTTCCGCCCGCGTCAGAGCTTCGGTTCCCATTCGTGCCAAACTTGGAAAGCCGTTGGGCGGCGCCGCTCCGTTCGGCTACCAGTGGAAAGACCGCGAGCTTGTTCCCGACCCGGAGGAAGCCCCGGTAAGAAAATTGATATACGAGCTTTTCCTCAAATACAAGAGAAGGAAAACCGTCGCCGACGTTTTGAATAAAGCCGGGTATCGCACTCGGAATGGCTCTAAGTTTTCCGATACAACCGTCACGCGCCTGCTACAGGATCCGAGCGCCAAAGGAATTCGCTTGGCGAATCACACCAGAAGTCTTGGCGGCGGCAAACACTGGGTTCCGAAACCGCGCGAGGAATGGATTGAAATTCCGATTGAGGCAATCATCGACGCCGAAATCTGGGACGAGGCAAACGCCATTTTGCAAGGTATTCGCCGGGCAAGAAGAAAGCCCGCCCGCCGCCCCGTTCAGATTTTCGCCGGAATCGCCTTTTGTTTTTGCGGAGAGAAAATGCGAGTTCCGAGCAACAACCGGAAATACGTTTGTCCCAAATGCCACAATAAAGTTTCGATTATTGATCTGGAAGAGATTTTTCATCTTCAATTAAAAAACTTTTTTTTCTCGCCCGAAGAAATCGTCTCTTATCTGAAGTCGGCGGACGGCGCCATCAAAACAAAGGAAGAACTGCTGGAAGCGTTAAAAAAGGAACAGGCTAAAATTCAATCCGAAATGAAGAAAATCTACCGGCTTTATATCGAAGACAAAATCAGCACAGACGGATTTGGACTCGCCTATCGCCCACTGGAAGAGCGAGCGGCTGAGATAAGCGCCGAAATTCCCGAGATGCAAAGCGAAGTAGATTTTCTGAAAATTCAGTATCTTTCAAGCGATGAAATCCTTGCCGAATTTCGAAGCCTTTATGAAAGATGGAAAACTTTAGACCGGGAAGAAAAAAGAATCATCGTCGAACACACAGTTGAACGAATCGAAGTCGGCACGGGTGAAATCAATATCGAACTAGGCTACTTGCCTAGTTCTTCGGAAATGATGGCATCTTGGCAACGCTCAAACACGGATTCATCGAAGCAATCAAAGTGAAATTTGCCGGAAAAGTTAAAGACGTTGCGGCTCTTGAAATTGTAACTTGCTTGTCTTCCATCGGTTGGCGCAAAACCTCTAGAACGCTACGGTCAAATTCCGGCAATTCGTCGAGAAATAAAACGCCGAGATGTGCGAGCGAAACTTCGCCCGGTTTCGGAATTGAGCCGCCGCCGATAAGTCCCGCTTGCGAAACTGTGTGGTGCGGCGATTTGAAAGGTCTTTCGGTTAGCAAACCTGATTTTCCGGTCAAACCCGCAACCGAATGAATTTTTGTGATTTCGATCGCTTCTTCAAATTCAAGGGGTGGCAAAATCGTCGGCAAGCGTTTGGCAAGCATTGTTTTTCCCGAACCCGGCGAGCCAATCATCAATAAATTATGAGAACCGGCAGCAGCTATTTCCAATGCGCGTTTCGCGCTTTGCTGTCCGCGAACTTCCGCAAAATCAAAGCGATATTTGTTTTGGTTGGGTTTTATTTCGGAAATATCCAGTTTTAACGGCAATTGCGTTTCTTTTCCGCTCATCAAATCGCGGCTGACTTCGACGGCTTGGCGTAAATCACGAATCGGGTAAACATTTATTTCTTTAACGACCGCCGCTTCGGTTGCGTTTTCTTCCGGCAAAAGTAAATTTTTGATGCCGTTTTCTCTGGCTCTTAAAGCGATAGAAAGCGCGCCGCGGACGGAACGCACGCGCCCGTCGAGCGATAATTCTCCAATGCTTAAAGCGTTTTCAAGACTTTCCGCGTTTCCCAAGTCGCCGTTTGCGCCCAAGATTCCCAGCGCAATGGGCAAATCAAAACTCGCGCCTTCTTTGCGAACGTCGGCGGGCGCAAGATTTATCGTCGTTTTGTGAAACGGAAAAAAGAATGAGCTGTTGATAATCGCCGCGCGAATCCTCTCGCGCGATTCTCGTATGGCAGTATCCGGCAAACCGACGATTAATACCGGCGAAGTTGTATCGGCTTCGCCTTTCACGGGTTGCAGATTGACTTCAATATCAACAATCAGCGCGTCAATGCCATAAACGGCGGCGGATTGCGTCAGAAAAAGCATATCGAATTCCTAAATTTCGTTTGTTTTATAAAACTTATGAGGTTATATCAAAATTTTTGTAAAAAGTCAGATTTATTCGAGAAATAAAGAAATGCAGTCACGAAGATATGCGAAGGACAGGCAAAATAAAGACTTTAAAAATCTTCGTGTAATCTTTGTGTGACTTCGTAATTAAAATTTCTTTTCACTTTTATTGCAGGTAGGTGTCTGCATTACCTCAAACTTCAGAATAAACATTTACCTTTTTCCGTTTTCGTCATAGAATAAATGTACAGGAAAGCAACTAATTTTTGGAGGAAGCTCATTATAAACACGAACAAACTTTCAAATCCCGACGGTGATATTCTAGGAGCGGCTATTAACTTAACCACGATGGCGGTTGAGCTTGAAGGCGCTTTACCTCAGGCGGAGAAAGCCACGAGCGTTCCTGCATCGCAATCATCTCCTCGCTCCGAAACGGAAATTGTCGAAAAAGACGCGCCCGATTTAGTTTTAACCAATCTTGCCGCATCGGGAAATATATCGGCATTTGAATTGCTTTACGAGCGTTATCACCGGCGAACTTACAGCCTTTGCCTGCGAATGACATGCAACCAAACCGAAGCCGAGGATTTGACACAGGAAGTTTTTATTCAGCTTTTCCGCAAAATCGGAAGTTTTCGCGGTGATTCAGCTTTTTCTACGTGGCTGCATCGCTTAACGGTGAACCAAGTTTTAATGCACTTCCGCCGTCGCAGCGTGAAAAACGAAAAAACATCTGAAGATGGTGAAATTCCCGAACAGATTGTGCCGGGAACGGAAAACCAATTGCGGATGCCCGTAATTGACCGTATTGCTTTAACTAAAGCGGTTTCTCAATTGCCGCCCGGTTATCGAAGCGTATTTTTATTGCACGACGTTGAAGGTTATGAGCACGAAGAAGTTGCCAAACTGTTGAAAATTTCCGTCGGAACTTCAAAATCGCAACTGCATAAAGCGCGTCTGAAACTGCGCGGTTTGCTCATCAAGCAAATCGAATCGTAAATCAAAAACCAACCTGAATAAATTTTTTGTAAGGCAACCTAAAACTTTTTACAGCAATCTATTAGTTGAAGTTAAAATTTAAACGGTAAGTTTTTCAATAAACTATTTCTATAAGCGAAAACCGAAAGATGAACTGCGAACAGTGTCAAGAATTAATTAGTGTGTATCTAGATAATGAGCTTGAAGCGAAAGATTCGATGAGCGTTCAAACGCATCTTGCGCTTTGCGCCGGATGTGCGAAAGTTTGCGAAGATTTTGCGGCGATTCTCGATTTTTGTGAGACGGACGATTTTTTGCCGCCGAATCCTAAAGCCCTCTGGTGTCGAATAAATAACATTATTGAAACCGAAGTTAAGGCGGAATTTCAGCTAGAAAATACAGAACAACAAGTAAAGAAAGATTTATTTGCCAGAGTTTTCAGAAATCCTTGGCAATTTTCTTTTTCTCAAGTTGCTTCATTAGTTTTAGGAATCGCGTTGGTCAGTTCTTTGTTGACGGTTATCGGTGTAAAAAACTTTTATTCAGCAAGCGGAGATTACGCAACTAATGCCGCGCCGAGCGTTTTTGAAAAAGTTTTAGGAAAGTTTGGTCTGGTCGAGACATTTCAACAAGTCCGCGAAAGACGCATTAAAGAACAGCAGGCGAGAATAGAGTATTGGAACAAGCGTGTCGAAACACGCCGTGCAAATTGGGAGCGACATTTGCGCGAAGCGTTTGACCGCAATTTAAATGAAATTGACCAAGTAGTTTTTGAATACGATAAGATTTTGCAGGAAAATCCGCAAGATGAGCTTTCCGGCGAGATGCTCGATTCGGCTTTGGATGAAAAAGTTGAGCTTTTACGCCAATTCTCCGAGTTATAAGTTCCAGGTAATGAATTGGAAATTGAATAATCTTTTCGGCTTTTTAGCAAAAACGAAAACTACGATTCTCCTGCTGACCGTAGTTTTTTTCTTTGTTTCGACGGTTCAGGTTTTTGCCCAGAAAAAATTTTCAAAAAGTTATCCGGCGAGTAAAAATGTTCGCTTACAATTGACCAATCGCACCGGCACGGTAACGGTTGAAGGCTGGAATAAATCGGAAGTGAAAATTTCCGCCTTTATGGAAGCGCCGGCGGCAAACATCGCGCCGCAAAATGTGAACGGAACGATTTACATCAATCTTGTTAAAGACAATCAAGGCAGAAACGGAGTTGGCAACGTTAATTTCTTAATCAAAGTTCCTTATTCTTCAACGGTTGATATTGAAACGGTAATGGGCAATTTGAATGTCAGCAATATCGGCGGTACGCTTGTCCGCGCTCACATCACTTCCGAAGGGGACATAACTTTAACCAATATCAATGCAGGTAATGTGGCAGCTGAGAATCTTATCGGCGACATATTTTTTGACGGTGAATTGCAGTCAGGCGGCAGTTATCGTGTTACTTCTATGCGCGGAAATATCAATCTTCGCGTTCCGTTCAACTCTTCTTTTCGTCTGGTTGCAACTGCGCCTTCGACGCGAAACATCTCGCTCGGTCCGTTTTCCGGCTCGAAAATGAACTTTGTCAGCGACGGGCGGCGCGTCGTCGGCAAAGTTGGCGACGGAAGCGCAACTTTAACCGTTACCAGTCAACGCGGAAGTATTTCGTTTATCAGAAGATAACAATAAGGCGAAAGTAAAAAGTGAAAGGTAAAAGAGTCTTTACGCCCTCAGCGTCTTATGCCGTTTAGATTAGAAAAATGAAAAAAATTACGAAAGCTAAAAAAATCTGCGTTTATCTGTGTCTCTCTGTGGTTTCATTTTTTGTTTTGATTTCGCCTTTGCTTGCTCAAACAAAACCGCTTATCAAACGCACCACTTACAAAACCGAAACGATTGAATTCAGCGCGGGCGGAACGGTTTCAGTTGTCGGCGCGCCAAACGGTTCAATCACAATCGAAGGCTGGCAGAAAAACGAAGTTGAAATCTCGGTAGACATCGAAGTTCAAGCCGAAAACGAAAGCGATTTAAATCAACTCGCGCAGGTCAGCGACTTTGTTTTGGATGAAGGCTTCGGACACGTTCGCATCAAGAGCGTCGGCACGCACGATAAAAGTTATATGAAGCGCGTGACGAAAAAATTTCCTAAGAATCTTCTGACGATGCCTTTCCGGATTGATTACCGAATAAAAGTTCCCGCCTTTTGCAATATAGAGATTGATGGCGGACGCGGCGACCTCGTTTTATCAAATATTGAAGGAGCAATGCGGATAAACTTTCTGGAATCAAACGCGACAATCAATTTGGTCGGCGGTGTAATCAATGCAGTCGTTGGAAAGGGAAACGTTGATGTTGTCATCCCAAGCAAAAACCGGCGCGGACGCGCTGCGGATGTTCAATTAGCAAGCGGAACTTTAACGGCGCAGATGCCGCAAAACATTAGCGCCGATATAAATGCGAAGATTTTGCGAGAAGGCAAAATCGAAAATTCATTCGATGCTCTCAAACCGCGCGAGCGCACAAAATTTACTGAACAATCAATTGTCGCAAAGGCGGGAAACGGCGGCACGACTTTAAAT
>JAIVJJ010000013.1:16736-17903 GCA_020200095.1 Acidobacteriota bacterium
ATACGCGGTTTTGAAATTGACCCGAAGAAATTTGACGAAGCTTCACTGATTGAACCGCCGCTAAAAACCGCTGAAGACGGCGCGAAGTATTATTTGCTTCCACCGCATCATTACGGACTCGGCGTAACGGTAGAAACTTTTAAAATGCCTCGAAATGTAACCGGAATCGCGCTTGGAAAATCAACCTATGCGCGTGCCGGTTTACTTGTCAACACGACACCACTCGAAGCCGGTTGGATGGGCAGATTAGTTGTCGAGATTGGAAATCTCGCAAATCTTCCTTTGCGCGTTTATGTCAATGAAGGCATCGGACAGATTTTATTTTTTGAATCCGACGAAGATTGCGCTGTTTCCTACGACGACCGAGGCGGAAAGTATCAACGGCAAACAGGACTTACATTTGCAAAGGTTTAATTTTA
This sequence comes from Acidobacteriota bacterium, assembly GCA_020200095.1. Classification (GTDB taxonomy): domain Bacteria; phylum Acidobacteriota; class Blastocatellia; order Pyrinomonadales; family Pyrinomonadaceae. The sequence continues at coordinate 17,156 of JAIVJJ010000013.1, forward strand.
TGACATTGTTTCAATTAAAGATATATTTGATTTAGCGTTTGCCTTTAAATCTGTTTTCCAAAAACTAAACCACTGCGTGCTGAAAGTGTATAGCTTCAACGAGCGTATTTATGATAGTGAAAATTTGTAAATTCACTTTTCAATTTCTATTTACTTAGCTGCCTGTGCCTGAATAAAATTGTCCCGAAACTCGCTAACGTAACCGATGTCTTTTGGCACGAGGTCGGCAAGCGTTACTACGAGTTCGCTTTTGCGGGCGTTTTTTATCGCGTAGTGAATTGCCTCGCGGCTTTCGGGGATTATTTTTACCTGCGGTTTGTTTTCGCTCTGCGCGATTCCTTCCTGTAGCAATTGATAAGTATTTTCTTCGCTACGCCCGCGCAGGTAATTTCCGCGACGAAGGATGATGCGCTCAAAATTATTGGCGGCAATTCTTCCCATTTCTCTTAAATCGTCATCGCGACGGTCGCCCGTTCCATTCAAAATAACGGTGAGGTGTTTGTAGTGCATTTTGTTGATGAAATTCGTCAGTCCGATGAATCCTGCCGGATTGTGCGCGTAATCCATCAAAACCGTAACGTCGCCGATTTCAACAAAATTCATTCTTCCCGGAGTCTGCGCCGTCGAAGGCGTGAAGGTCGTCAAACCAACGCGAATGTCTTCTAAAGATACGCCGTGAACAAAACAGCCGAGCGTCGCTGCTAAAACATTCTGAATCATAAATTCGGCGCGCCCGCCGTAAGTTAAT
>JAIVJJ010000123.1 GCA_020200095.1 Acidobacteriota bacterium
CGAGACGCCCGGCTTCAACACCGACTTCGATCCATCATTCATCCCTCGAATAATTGAACGAGCGATGGCGCGCGTGCCGTGCCTCGCCAGCGCGCAAGTCGACCGGCACGCCTGCCGCGCCGGACTCTACGAAGTGACGCCGGATCATCATGCGATCATCTGCGAAGCCCCGAACGTGCAGGGCTTCTTCCTCGCCAACGGCTTCAGCGGCCACGGCGTCATGCACTCGCCGGCTACGGGGCTGATCGTGTCTGAGATAATCTTGCACGGCGAGTCGAGAACCTTCGACGTGTCGCAACTGAGCCTCGGACGTTTCGCAGCGGGACGCCCGCTTGTAGAGACTTCTGTGCTGTGAGGCCACACATTAAACACAGATAGTGGATCACACTGCGCTGGCCGGAGTTATCCATTAGAAATAGTCGGGTAACACGGGAAAGCAGCGTATTATCCGCCTGCCAGTGAAGATGAATAAGAGTTCGGCGGCTTTGTTCAAATCGAGGGCGGCAATCAGAAAACTGGCGTGATAGAAATGAGCATTTCGGGCTTGATCTTCCTCGAATACATCAACTCGATTGAGAAAATGCCGGAGTGTTCGCGCTCAAGAAATTGCATTCGCTCATTATCCACTTCGTGACAGGCGCGCTTGTCGCTCTCTTTCACCAGCCCTGCATGTCTTTCTAATCGCAGTTCGGAACGCCAATCCAACAAGGGTATTGGTCAATTATAAAGCTGATTACGAGTGTTGCAATAAAGATGAAAAGCGCGACGGCGATTAAGAGATTGACGGGATTTGCCGTCAAACCGTCGCCTGCCCGCACGTTTCGCACTACCGGCACAAGGCTGATAACAAATCCTAACGGTAAGAGCAAAAGTGCGCCGGCTTCCAAAATCCTTCCGAGAGTGCTTATCCGATGACCGTCTGCTTCCGTCGTCAATGCCTTAAAAAAACTGCTCAACGGCTCAATGTCATACACCATTATCAAAAGCAGAATTGCCAAAGGCATAGCTAAAAGAAACCCGACAATTGCCGCTGACTTGTGATTCGTAATAATGTTTTCCATAGCTGCTCCTCTTTTGATGTTCATCAAATGTTCCTTCAGTATGCCCGCGAATGTTTCGATGAACATCCATAATAAAAAGCCGAATGATGTTTGCTTCGCTTGTTGTTTTCGTTCATTGCACAGATCGTTAAAAGTCTGCTCCATTGATTCTCCGAACTGTTCCCTAAACGCTTGCGGATAGAAAGCAAGAATTTTTTTATAGATATTCCGAGCCGTTTTCTGCTCAAACATCATACGCAAAGGTTTCCGGAAAGAGTCTTAGTTTCTTTGCCACCCCGACGATATGTCTGTAGCGTTCAAGTTCTGCCGCGAGCGCCTTCTTGCCGACGCCCGTAATCCGGTAATAAATGCGCCGCTCATCATCCATTTCGGGATCAACCCGCTTGTCGCTCTCTTTTACCAATCCAGCATCGAGCATTCGCTTGAGCGAGCCGTAGAGCGTTCCCGCACCCATGTTTACCTTTCCTTGCGAGTCCACCTCGACCTGCTTCATGATGCCGTAGCCGTGTCGCTCTCCGCTTGAGAGCGACAGGAGAATATGGAACACGGCTGGCGTCAGAGGTGGGTTGGAGTTTGTAGTAGTCATACGCCATACTATATCCGTAACGGACATAGCTGTCAAGAAGTAATAAACAGCCCGGCAAAGGTGCATCTCGACCACACCAAGCTAGGAAAAAACTCAGTGAGGTGACAGGCATACCCTACCAAGTGCAGACAGATGACAATTAGAGTTGAGCCACACGAGCGCGCCTAACCAAAATGAACGGAGAATTGAAATGAAAACTTGCGCCGATGCGCTTGCTCGCCTGCGAGCGGCCATCATAATTGGATTGCTATTTTTGCTGCCCGCTTTTGGCGTGCGAGCCGTTGGTGCGCCGCCGCATCCGCTTGATCCTTTGAGTGCGGAAGAGATTGGAAGCGCGGTCAAGATTTTGCGGGCGGCGGCGAACTTTCCTAAAGAAGCAATGTTTTCCACGGTCGTCTTGAACGAACCGTCGAAAGCGGATGTGTTGAATTTCAAATCCGGTGCGAAGTTTCGCCGCGAGGCGTTCGTCGTCGTTTTGGACAGAGAAAAGAATCTGACGTATGAAGCGACAATTGATTTGAGAAGCAATAAAATTTTGTCTTGGAAAGAAATCGCGGGCGTGCAGCCTCTCGTTTTCGTCGAGGAATATGAGATCGTGCCGCGCGTTGTCAAAGCCGACGTGCGTTGGCAAGCGGCGATGCGGAAGCGGGGCATCACGGATTTTGACAAAGTGCAGATTGATACTTGGGCCGCCGGGCAGGTGGCGGAACAGCACACGGGCCGGTTGCTGCGCGCGCTGTCTTATCTCAAAGACAGGCAAGTTAATTTTTACGGTCGCCCGATTGAGGGCGTGGTAGCAATCGTCAATATGAACACCCGGAAAGTCGTCGAAGTGACGGACACGGGCGTTCTCCCGCTGCCGCCGCCGAGTCAGGAGTTTGACGAAAAATCTGTCGGGAACTTACGCGAGAGACCTCAGCCGCTCGTCATTTCTCAGCCCGCAGGCGTGAGTTTTCAAATAAACGGGCAAGAAATCCGGTGGCAGAAATGGCGCTTTCGTTACACCATGCACCCGCGCGAAGGTCTGGTGCTGCACACTGTCGGTTATGAAGACGGTGGGCAGTTGCGCCCGATTCTTTACCGCGCCGCGTTGTCCGAGATGGTTGTGCCTTACGGCGACCCGGACGTTGATTGGCGTTGGCGCAGCGCGTTTGATGTCGGCGAGTATAGCGTCGGGCGGCTCGCCAGCCCGCTCGAACCGAAAATGGACGCGCCGGAAAACGCGCAATTGCTCGATGCCACTTTCGCTGACGACAACGGCAAGCCTTACACGCTCGAACGCGCCGTCGGCATTTATGAACGTGACGGCGGTATTTTGTGGAAACACTTCGACAGCTACAGCGGGCAGAACGACACGCGCCGCGCCCGCCAACTCGTCTTGTTTTTTGTCGCCACCATCGGTAATTATGATTACGCCGTCAATTACATTTTCCATCAAGACGGCGCGCTGGAAATTGATCTGGCTTTGACCGGGATCATGTTGCCGAAAGGCGTGAAGGAAAAACGCGCTGACGATCATTTTATGATGACTGAGCAATCCGGCCATCTCGTTGCGGAACACATCGTCGCGCCGCATCATCAACATTTTTTCAACTTCCGTTTGGACTTCGACGTTGACGGCGTGAATAATACCGTGACCGAAATGAACACGAGCGCGATGCCCACCGGGGCGAACAATCCTTATTTGAACGGATTCGTGATGCGCGAGACGCTGTTCAAAAGCGAAGCGGAAGCGCAGCGCACAATGGACATGCCGGCGGCGCGCGTGTGGACGGTGATGAATCCGTCGGCGAAAAACTCGCTCGGACACCACACGAGTTACATCATCGTTCCGGGCGCGAACTCGCTGCCCTACCTCTCGCCCGAATCATCTGTGAGAAAACGCGCCGGGTTCATCAACAATCATTTTTGGGCGACGCGCTACAACGCGCTCGAAATGAGCGCCGCCGGAGTTTTGGTTCGTGTCTGTTCGGGGATAGTTTTTCTTGTCCCATCTTGTCAGTTTCGCTTTAGACAGCAGTTAGACATCCTCAAGTTGGGTTATGGAGACAAATAAGAATAGACCACAGTGGGAAGGCGCGGGCGGCACTCCCGGAGGCATGGGGGAGTTTCTGCTCGGACTCGGGATGGCCGTCGCCGGGGCGTATTTGCTAGTCAGCAACGTCACTGTGACGAGCGGGTTCTGGTCCCTCTGGGGCTACAACAGTTTCGGCTTGTCGCTGTTGCCGCTTATCTTCGGCATCGGCCTGTTGTTCTTTAACGGGCGATCAAAGATCGGATGGCTGTTATTGTTTATCGGCATCGTGATCATCTTCGCCGGCATCATTATGAACCTCCACATTTATTTCCAGCCCTTGAGCCTGTTCAGCACGTTGGTGATGCTGGCGTTGCTGGCCGGAGGGATCGGTTTGGTGGCGCGTTCCTTGCGAACTCATTGATTGGTGGTAGATCGGACAGACTGCCGGCGGCATCATCGACGGTCGCCTCCGAACATCCACCTGAGATGTTCGTGTCAAGAGTTTTCTCGCCTCACGCCGATTTCTGCACAGAGGTTTGCCATCGGAAGTAACAGGTAAGAGATCGTGATCTTTAACTCTAACTACTTTCAAGGGGCAAATATATTTCGTCTCGTTGCTGTGGTCTGCCTGCTCTTCATCGGGCTGACGGCCATGGCGATGTTGTTGTATCCGGGTGGCACTTTCAACGACCAAACAAGTCAGGGCTATTCTTTCTTCCGCAACTTTTTCAGTGATCTGGGGATGACCGAGACGCGCAATCACGCCTCAAATATAATCTCGATGATTCTCTTTACCTCAGCTTTAGCTAGTGTCGGAATCGGGTTGGCGATTTTCTTCATTGCTTTTGCACAGTTCTTTACC
>JAIVJJ010000014.1:0-8013 GCA_020200095.1 Acidobacteriota bacterium
ATGCTAAAAGATACGGGCATCCGAGACGAAGCGTCATCCAGCTTCTTCTGCAATTTACAAGCAACTTGCGAACGCCGAAGCAGGTTTATGCGATGGATCGAGGCGGCGGCAGTCCGATTAATATGGGCATTTCAAAAGCGGTTTATTGCACTTGCTGGGACGGCGATATTGTCGTTCCGACCAATGCAGCGGGAAAACTCCTGCCCGTCGAAACCAGCAGTAATTAAAATCGCGGATCAAACTACCAAGTCGCCGGTTTGTGAAATGTGCCGTTTTGATCGGTCAAGGTAATAGGGAACTGACTATTTTGTAAAACGCCCTTTCTAAGTTGTTTGATAAAAGTCGCATGTTTTCTTAAATCAAAACTCGGATTTTTATGTGGATTTACCAGCCCAACAGGTAAATTTAATTCTTGTTTGACGATTCTCATCGGCTCTAAAAGGTCGGAATCATTCGTTACTATCACGGCTAATTCGTAATCTTTCTTGTAAGCATCATTAAGCAAATGCACGGCTAAATTTACGTCCGAGCCTTTCTCTTCGGTTTTTATCACTCGTTCATATCGTTGCGGGTTGGTATTGGCAATTGGCATCATCACCGGTTTTACCAGAAAGCTGCCTTCGATGATGCTCAAGTTAGGAATCGTTTGTAAGGCTCGCCAGTAGGTCGCTTGTCTAATCGGTTGGTCAGGATCGGAAGGTCGGGCGGAAACGCGGGCTGTAAAGTATTTGATTTTGTTGATCTGATCGTTCGGGAAAAGAAGTCGGCACATTGTAAGCAAATCAAGCCAGCGATAAGGCGTCCGTTTTATTGCTCCATAATAGAGATTAAAGCCGTCAACATAGACGTTTATTTTCATAAGGAAAAATCTACCTTAAAAAAACGCAGAGGGCGAAGCAATTTCTTACTTCGCCCTCGCACCCGCCCGTCGAAACGAGCGGGGGAATATGCTTATAAATTACTAAATTTAATCAGCCTTGTCAATGTTTCAGGCTGCTAAATACAAGCATTTATTTCTAATGATCGAAGAAATACCTATTCTCAAATTTCACCGGTCTGAGCCAATCACCGCTCGGTAGTTTGAAGCCGCATTTATCGCATACCATAAAATTACGTCGGGCTTTATCCGGCATAATCAAAAAATGGTCTTTGCAAGGTTTTGATTTCTTTTCAATGGCGGGCATAGGTGAACGATTATTCACCTCATTATAGCAAATGCAATGTAATTTTATTTTGGCGCGGTTTTCCAAAGACAAAGCCCTATTGACAGAATCCGCCAGCCTGCTAAACTGTGGGGGTCATTAAATCTCACCTTTATGTCAAAAACCATCCATCAGCCTTTTGCCATTTCAGCAGCCGAATGGCAGGAAATCTTCCGTCTTCCAGCCGTGCAAGAGTCTTGGGGCTTGACCGACGAAACGCTGGAAGAATTCACCAGTTGCGTTTACGGAGTAAAATTCAACTACCAGAGCGGCAGTCCGGGTTACGTCGGCGATTTATACATTCTGCAAGGCGATGCCATTACGGATAATTCGCCAATTGTTTTGGGGCGAAAAGAAGAGAGGCTGGTAGTTCTCTCTAACCCGTCAGACAATTTATAAAGACAGCTTGTTAACAAGCTGTCTTTTTTACTCTGCGTAGATTAGCTATTTCAAGAAATTAATTACTGAGGCTCGGCTGATTTTAAGGCGCCGGGCAATTTCAGATTTATTCAAACCTTTCCCTTTTTTATAAAGTTTCCGCGCTTCTTCCTTTTTCTTTGAAGCGGTTGCGGGTCGCCCGTGAGCTTTGCCTTTTTCTCTGGCACTGGCTATTCCGGCTTTGACGCGCTCTCGCCGCGCTATCTTGGTTGAAGCTAAACCTTCTTCTATATAGAGGCGGCGCAAAAGATAATTCGATAAGCGTTTCTTTCGGAATAATGCGGCGTCTGCTTTTTTGTCCCTTTACGTATTTGTTCGTTTTCGTGAAGTTGCGTTTTTTGACTCCGGCTTTATCAAAAATCTGTGCGACTCTTTGTTTTGAAATGCCGAATCGTTTGCCGACAGCTTCCAATGACAACCCGCTCTCGTAAAGATCCATCATGCGGCTGATGTCAATTGCGACCGGGCGGTGATACTTTTGCGAATGCTTACTCTTCATCCATATTTGGCAGAGGATTATAGAAATTTGACTGTAATGTCTAATTAAACATTTATAGCAGATGGTTTTTAAGCCCAGAAGTTAAATGTAAGAAACTAGAATAATTGATAATAACTGTATAATTTTATATTCAAATATTGATTTTTGTGATATTTTAGTGAAACTCGAAAATTAGAAAACCTTTAAACAAAAGAGTCTTTAAAAGATAGATTTTCATTTCGATTATTCTTCGAATAAGGAGTCAACAAATGCATCTACTATATCGATATGTGTGGAATTCCGCGAAAGGCATAATGACTATAACACCTGCTCGTACGGGATATGATGCTGCGTTAAATAATGTTGCTGGACAGATATTTGAACAATTAGTTCTTAACCCAGATCTTTTTCCACAACTTAACCACCAATATTCACATTTCTTTCAGCAATGTCAAAAGTACGGTTGGCTTTCGGAAAACGGAAGACTCAACGGAAGTTTTACTAAAGTTGAACGAGAACCTCATCTCAAACGGCTACAAATCGAACTAACACGCCATTGTAATTTGCGCTGCGGCTATTGCTACTCAATGTCGGGTCCAAGCGTTAGAACAAAGCTTTTAATCGAACAAGTCGAAGCGATTCTAGACGATGCTCTCGATTTAGGATGTATTTGGATTGATTATACCGGTGGCGAACCTTTGCTTTACCGTGATTGGCAGAGAGCATTGAAGGCTGCGCGAGAACGTGGAATGGTTGTTTCTCTTCATTCTAATGGAACGCTTTTAAATGAAAAAAACTTGACATTTCTCGCAGAAATTGGAATTAGTCATCTGCAAGTTTCAGCCGACTCTCACCTTCCCGCAATACACGACTCCATTCGTGGCAGCAAGGGCAGTCACGCTAAGACAGTTGCATCAATTAAACTAGCGCAAAGGTTAGGCTTGAAGGTGCGCGTCACTTTAATGGCGCACAAAGGAAACAAAGAAAATTTTGCTGAAACCGTCAAATGGTTTAATGATGAATTAGGGGCATCAGTTCTTCTTGATCGAGTTATAGCCGCCGGAGGCGAACTTGAAGCTCAAACCGGACTTACTCCGCAGGAATATTTTGAACTTATTGCTCCATTAATCAAACGAAATATTGCTTCAACCCGGATTTGTGATAATAAGTCCGAAGCAACTCCGTCTTTAATTGAACCTCACTGCGGAGTAGCACATAGCTTCGTTTATATCACCGCCGAAGGAGAATTCGCTTTGTGTCCAACTATGACCTCTCGCGACAGGAGTTTTTTTGCCGGACCCAATATTGCCGAGAGTAGTCTCAAAACAGCTTGGCGTGAGAGCCCCTATTTTAATCGTTATCGTTACACTAATTGCTCTAATATAGGACATTGTCCAACCGCTAAAACATGTGGAGGAGGCTGTCGCTCGAACGCCTATTTTGAAACGGGTGACATTAACAGTCCTGACCAAATATCCTGCAATATGCAAAAAAATCCAACACCAGTTTTTGTTAATTTTTTAGGTCGTTATCGCCAAGGTAAATATGATTACGTTACGGCGAAATCATAATTTATGCCTTGCTTTTTATACACTGCAACTTTTTAATTTGATTATTTATGGGCTGTCGTTTTATTATTGCTCCGTATGACGCGGCGACGCGTATTGGAGGTACATCCCGAGCTGCTCATATCTGGCGTGAGCTAGTACCTAAAGAACAACAGGTTTTTTATGACAGATTTCTAAGCCCTATTATCCCATCAATTGTTGAATTTGAAGCCGAAAATGCCTGTCGCCAAGGGCATATTCCTTTTTTGCTTGGTGGTGACCATAGTCTAACCTATTATTTAGTGAAAGGCGCAGTTTCATTCTATGGACCTATCACGATTGTTCATTTTGATGCCCATCATGACCACTATCCTCAGGCACAGATTAACCACTTCACGGTCTTTTATCACATAGAAAAACGATTGCCCGTAAAAATTATTCCGGTCGGGCACCGGTACGAAATTGCGACACCAGTACCAGTTGAACTAACCTCAATAATTACAGGACCTACTTATATATCCGTGGATGTCGATTATTTTTCACCCAACTTAGTTTCGTCAGTAAGTCATCCTGTTTCCTGCGATTCCACACAAGGTCGTTGTGATTTACTAAGTTTTAAGAGAAGTTTAGACAAAATTGAAGGTTTAATAGTAGGACTTGATTTGGTTGAATGGATGGGAGCTAGAAAAACGTCTGAAGAGTTCAGTTTTATTGAATCTGTTTTCTCATTACTTTGTGACAAATGCAACCGTAAATAAAATGCATGAGAATAATTCCAGTCGCCGATGGTCGTAATTTCGTACTTGATCCGCTGGCAAAAGCTGTTCCGGTAGGTTCAGAAGGTTTGCTACTTGATGGGGTGAAAGGGTGTCACCTTGTAGAAGTAGACTTTGAAGGATGCATTTCTTCTAAAACTGCTAGTTGGCTTGAAGAACAAGACTATGGATTTCGCGATGACATAAGTATCTTCGGACAAATCGCCCTAGCAAAAGCGCTTTTCGGATGGGACGCGAGCGTAGAGCTTGAAGGCTTGCAAACACATCTTGCTGGGGTTAAACACCTCCTAGGGCTAGATGTTGGTTGCGGTTACGGACGTTTATTAATTCCCTTAACAAGAGAGGGATATCAAATTGATGGAATTGATCAAAGTTTCGCTCTGATTAAAGACTTAAACGATAATCTTGCTTTTCAAAAACAGTCCCGAGCTTTTTGTGTGCGAATGGAAGAATATATCTCTCCTGGAGCTTATGCTTATGCTTATGCGGCAATGAATACCATTAGATATTTACAAACCAAGTTTTCTTTTCTGCGACATTTCAGATGTATGAGAGAAAACTTGCAACCGAACGGGATTTATTTATTTTGTATTTCCCTAGTTCCCGAGCCTAATAAACCGTACGATATAAAATGGCAGTTTGAGTATGAAAACCAAAAATATGAAATCCATTGGAGTTTTCACTCCTATTGCTATTTGAGCGAGCAAATTACGGAAAAAATTGAAATCTGGAAAACTAAAAAAAAACAAATGATTCACCGTGAATACCAAATTCAGGGCTTTTATCCACTTTCCTTATTGGAACAAGAGTTGTGGGCTGAAAAGAAAGATTGGATTCTGGAAGCAATATACGACTTGTGTTTCCATCCCATCAGAATAACAAAGGATACAAGAGGGACTTTTTGGTTCAAGATTCGGTCTCGGTGACAAAACGAAGCTAAGAAGGCTGGAAAAATTTTTCCAGCCTTCTTGCAATGCATCCTAGACTAACATCTGGGTTTGTGGCATTATCGCTGGCATAGGTCGCCACTTAAGTTTTTGGGGGACAACGTCCTGACTCATGCGACTCAAATTTGCGGTCAGCTTTTGGCGGACAACGCCCTGATTCACTTTCTATTGTGTTGATATCCAAAATCTCTGGATTTTCGACATCATCACTGATATTCGTCGTCGCTGAAGTTTTGTTACCTGGACGCGGTGACGGTGGACAACGTCCCTCGGATACTTCATTTACATTTTTCTTAGTCATTGCAGGTTTTCTCCTTAACACAAAATAAAGTTTAAAAAGTGTGAGCAATTTTGCGCTAATAAAATATATATGTCAAGAAAATTTTGATAAACTTTCAGTTTCTAAAAAACTATTCAAAAATTTCATCGAAACATTGCGTATAGTTCATCAGTTATATCAACATCTATAACTAAATGCCAGCGGTCATTATTACCGTAGTTTTCAGCTCCATGTAAATGTGTTCCATTTAAATACCACGCTTCGCCTTGTTTCATAGCCACGCTTTTCACAGTGCCGTCTTTCGCTAAATATGAATGCCGGCATCCTTTATTAGTGATAATCGGAATATGAATCTTTCTTACTTCCCACCATTTGCGTTCAAGGTAAAACTCTCCCCCGTCTTTGTGAAGATCTACTTTCGCTCCAGCTTTTAATTTGAAAAGCCTCACAGCATGTATCTGTCCAGGCATCATTTCAATCAATTTTTCTGCTTCTGTAAAATGATGTAAGTAGTTTAAGTCAGGATTCATATAATAGCCTAAAATTTGCTCTCCCTGAATCTTTTGCCCACAACCATTAATCCGCCAGCCAGCCCAATCATCTCCGTCAAAATAGATATAGCCTTTTCTACCTAATCCAAAGGGAGCAGATGTTGCCTTCTCTACCACTTGAGCAAACGGCTCAATATCTAATTGCGGTAATCGCATCCGCGCAAACACAACTGAATTGAGTAAAGCCTCTTTCTGAATACTAGCATTCAATTGTTCGTCAAATTCACTAGACTTAACTGTAGAAGTATGCATATAGATATTCATTTCACAATTTTTATTTGTTTTCAAGTTGACATTCTTTTTGACAACTGTGTATGACTTACTAATCTTTAAATCAAAGAATTACTATAAAGCCATTTGCTGTATGTTTATTCAGAAAGTTTTATTGTCTTATAATCCTTTCATCTATAATCCTAGTAATGGGAACGATGTTGTTTTGACACTTCTAAAATAGCCTCAAAACTATCTTCGGGGCTTGTCTTATTTCTCCTCGTAAATTCGCATTTTTGACATTTATGCACAATTACATACTGACCACATTTCGATTCAATATACATAGGCTTCATCAAGCCTTTGCATTCTGCAAGTCTATCTCCCGGATTAACATCAACGTGCTTTGACCATAAGCAAACTGGGCAATGGTTTGTATAACCATGCCCTTGAACCTCTGTGCCGCAGTTTTCGCAAGTAAAATCTTCTATGGTTCTGGTAAACCGCTTTTGAGGAAGATCAGTTTTTTCGTTAATCTTTTGCATTGTTTTCTAATTATTATGCGAGGTTATTATATCGGCAATGGTTTAATTTGACTAGATGTATTCAGAAAGGAATCAAAAACCTAGTAATGGGATAAAATTACATCTTGTTAAAGACTAATAAAAGCCTTTGATAAAATTCAGGATCTTCCACAAAATCTTTGTTACCGGGGAAAATACAAAAATTGTAATTAAATCCTATTTTCATTGCCAAATCTTTTAAGAATTGGAATGAAAACGAATTTAGAATATTTCTACGAGAGGCAATAACTTTAGTATTATTGATATATCCCCAAAAACTTAAATCTTCGATTCTTGAACCGAAACCTTTGAAACCATTATTATTTAAAATAAGTTTTGTCTTGCATTTTGCGAATATTTGTCCAGTTTTTGAAGCGGTTACCCATGATTCTTCACGTGCTGAATCTTGGAATTCTTGCCAAAGGCTTGTATCTAAAATTAAAACACCTTTGTATTTTAGAAGGTCATACGCATTACTTAAAAATTTTTTAGCGTTCTTTAAAGACCAAATATAGCTAAGAGTGTCTGTCATAGCTATTAAAGAGTCAAATTTGTCTTTTAAGTTTGTATTTTCAATTCTGTCTTGAATTAGATTGAAGTGTAAGTTTGTTTCTTTATTTTGAGAGTTAATTTTTTTAAATAGCACTCTTACCATTCCAGAATCTGGCTCTATAGCTGTTACATTATATCCCGCTTGCAATAAGGGTATGGTAAATCGTCCTGTTCCGGCTCCTATTTCACAAATAAATTTTGGTGAGATATTTGATGAGTTCCAAATAAAATAAAGCGAAGAAATTTCTTCGCTTATGTCCCAACTAAATGCCAAATCGTACAATTCAGGAAAAATGTTTTTATAGTCGAAATTAGAAATTTGCTCAGACATACAAACCTAAATTAACTTTATTCACTTTGGGTGAAATACCCCGTCAGCTTGCTGCGGCTTTATAATGGTTGAATGAGCAAGTTCATTCATAAAAACCACAATGTTTCAGTTTTGATGTATCACATCGTCTGTCCGACC
>JAIVJJ010000014.1:8068-29557 GCA_020200095.1 Acidobacteriota bacterium
CAGTTGGCGCGCACGGTAACGAACAAATGATAAAGAACTATGTTCAGCAACAAGGCAAGATTGAGTCTAACGGTCAACTCAAACTCTTTTAATACCCCGTCAGCTTGCTGCGGGGTAGTTTATCTTTTAGTTTTGCAAGTTCCTGTTGTCCCAATAAATGTGGTAAATCTCTTTCTACTATTAAATCAATTCTAGGACTTCCAGTGTCAGACACCCTACATCCACCTAAGCATTGTTCTTTCACTACACAAGAGTTGCAAGGTTCTTTCATCCAAGATAAGTTTCGATATTCCTTATTAATCTTGCTACTATGCCAAATTTCATGCAAAGCAGTTTTTAATACATTCCCATAAGAACGGTTTGATTGATTACAGATCCTCAATTCACCGTATGGATTAATAGAGGCAAACCAATCACCTGTTCCACAACGAAAAGCTAGGTTTTCAGTAATTATGCGCTCATCTAAACAGAACGGAGTAGAAGTACCAAAATGAACATCTATACCTAATTCATTTCTTGCCCTAATCAGTTGAGTAATAGCATCTCGAATCTGATGGATACTTGGAGAAAGGTCTGCTGAACTATAAAAGCCTATACCAGCAGGTTGAAATATATTGACGAATATTGTTTTCATACCAAGTTTTGATGCTCTACTTGCAATATCAAAAATTTTATGAGCATTGATTTTAGTCAAAACCGTATCACTATGAACAATTATTCCTAACTCAACATACTTCTTTATGGTATTTTCGATAATTTCAAAAGAACCTTCAGCTCTCGTTATTGATTCGTGAAGTTCCTTATCACCGTGTAAAGAAAGGTAGATTTCATCAACTAATCCTGCCAATTCCTTTACGAATATCCTTCCGTTAGTTACCAGTGACCGCCAACCAACATCTGTCAGTCTTTTCAGATATTCAGGTAAATTAGGCAAGATTGTCACCTCTCCGCCAATTAGCTGAACATGATCAATTCTATATTTATTCAATTCGTCTAAAACTGAAAATCTTATCGTATCATCAAGTTGCTGTTTATGATTTGGATTGTAACAAAACGTGCAGTGACTATTGCAGGCATAAGTCAGTTCATATTGTAGGAATTTAGGCAGTAATTTGTATCGCATTGAACACCTCTTAGGTCATAAATGCAGAAACCCTTCTAGCTATGATGAATAGGTTAAGGGGAAAAATCTTAGGCAACAAAAAGTGTGTTTACTGATTAGCGCCCGTTGTCCCTTCTTCTCTAATTGAAATTTCGACTAAATCTGATATTTTGCTCTGTGAAATTTCAGGTGTGTTTACTAACTTTTCATATGGAATTTTCAAAATAACGAATCTATTAGGGTTTTCACCAACAGTAACTAAATCCTCTACGGTAATACCTAAATTTTTAGAAGCGGATCCAACGGACGGCTTACACTTAGACATAATTTATCTCCTAATTAATAAAGTTTAGAAATGAAATTTTGAAGATAATAAAACAGTTATTGTTTTAAGTCAATAAGGTTTTTTATACCGTTAGTTGATATTTTTTAAGCAAATCAATTTATGACTTTGTTGCATGAAAAGCGTCTGAAAAAAGGCGTGTCCGCTGGTTTATATTTTTATAGAACACTCGAACCTCTAGATCAGGATGATCGCGCCAAAAGCGGGGCGGTATAATTGAATCATTCCACAGACTGTAAGGCATGTCACCCATGCCATAATAAATATGAATCGTCTTTCTATCTTCATTCGACGGATATACGGTTGCTGTATGCAAAACGGCAGGATTAAAGAAAATTACCGTTCCGGCATGACCATGAACATTTATAAATGATTGTGGAGGTGGAACAGGAATACCTATGTCCTCTTTATCTGGAAGCGGTGCTGTTACTGACTCTGGAGAAATGGAAAAACACGGTGTTTTATTGTTAACGTCAGATAAATAAATAATCGCCTGGAGATACTTTAAACGCAAAGGGTGGTTTGTTCCGTGTTCACAATCACGATGCCAATTTTGCTGGCAAAAAAAACTACCTGATTTAAGATAGCACAGAAAAATATCAGAAACGCAAATCGAAGGACTAAGTAAAGTTTTTACTATCTTTAAAATGGATGGATGACGAACGTATAAGTCAAGTTCTGGAGAAGTGACAAGAACATCAAAATTAACTGTTTGAAATTGCGCTGGCACTGGTCTCCAACAATAATAATAATTTTCGTAATCTCTATCGAATAATTCTAATAAGTCCTTTAATTCCTCATCACTAAAAACGTCATCAATAATTAGACAGCTATTATGCTTTATACATTCAATAAGATCTTGCTCCGAATTCTTTTTTGACCTCAGCAAACTATTCACATATTCAAAGTTCTTCATATAAATCAATCTTCTTCAATAATTGTTTCTACCAATTTCTTCGTATCTTTAGAAACTGCGTCCTCGATTAACTTCACATTACAATTTGAAAGAAAAATTTCTGCTTCAATAATAGTCATATACATAGCTTCAGCAAAATGCTCAAGGCTTATTGCTCCGCAACGATAAGCTTCTATCAAGTGCCTTTGCGTACTACTAATTGGCTGAAAAGGGTAATTCATAATTCTGACAAATTTAAGGCAATAATCACAATTGCTATTACAACCGTTACAATCTGCTGACCTATCACCCCAATACCTTATATCAAGACTTCCGAAAACTCTTTTTAAGTCACTCCGATTCATTTCATAGTTTTGCGTCTGCCTTAAAATAGCACTAGGAACGTGTTTTAACAAGGAAAATTTAGAGGTTTTTATCAACATTTATGATAAGCGTTGCGCGGGTAATTTGCGCCGCAATTGTTGCAGTGCCGCATTCGCTTTTGATGCTCTTGGTAATGATTGCGAAGCATCGCGTAACTGGAAAACGAACGGCGGCAAGCTGAACATTGGAAAGGGGAGTGTGCCATATTTTTAATCAATTAATGATTGCAAATTTACTTCTTCGTCGTCGTCTGCTGGTGTTGCCCAAATTTTTGCGAACACCAGTTCCGGCTTTTCTAAATAGATAGGAATATCTTTTTCTACACCTTTAATTTTTCTTTTCACTGGCTGCTCAAAAATCGCATCGCTCGGCGCAAACCAAAAGAGGGGAGAGGGCTTCGCTCCTGACACTACCGGATGCCGTGCGCTCTTTCGCAAAGTGTTTGTCCAACTCTCTTCGGTGCTTTCAATTAAAACGGCTCTGATGCGTTTTACTCCGTAATGCTCGCCATGCAATTTCTGCTTTACAACGTAATGAAAATGAGCGCGCAGTTTCTTGTGCATCTTCTTGATTGAAGTCGTCCGCCGATCCGCCTCATAGAAAAAATACTGCGCCCGGTCTTCGCCTTTGCGCTCTGGATAATAAAGACCGAAAAAGGCGTCCGGTCGGTGCGGCAGTTTTTCCGTTTCGTCCAATTCGCATATGTTTCCCGCTTGGTCGTAAGAAACCTTCGCCACCTCATTCGTGTTCCATAAAGCCGAGCCTTGATAAAAGCCTAGAAGCTGAACCCGTCCACCTGTTTTCCGGCAAGCCTGTTCCAACATATAGTGAAAGCGCGAAATCATCAGTTCATGGTGCAAGTGCATGAGCCGTCCCTACTTTTTAATCATTTCCCGGCTCATCGTCACTTCATAGTAACGCTTCTCGCGGTTACGTTTGACAATCTCGTAATCGAGTTTTTCCGGGTCGTAGCCTTTCTCATTTATCAAAAGCGCAAGGGCGCGTTTATCGTCCAAGTAATAGTTAAATTCGGTCGGGTAAAAGGTCGAAGGAAAAGCGAACCGATTAACAAGTTCCTGGTGGTAGAGATTTTGCAGATGCCGGTCGGTCGTTCTCGTGTCGCCGTCAATGAGCCGGACTATCAAAGAAGTCGGAATGAACCGGTAACGGTAAACAATCTCAAGAATATCAATCGAGCGCGTCGTGATTCGTCGCGGCGGTAAATTGTCGGGCTGTTCTCGTGAGTATTTTTTGAGGCGTTGCCCTTTGAGGCGTTCTTCCATTTTTGGTGGGGTAAATAATCAAATAGCTAAGATACCTCTTTAGCCTAACAAGGCGGCGCAACCTGTCAAGAGGGGTATAAAAAGGGGTATAATTTGCCAATAATTTGGGTATAAGTGAGTTATAGGCTGCGCACACGAATCTCCTGCATTTTCAACAACTTACGCCGCTAAGTTATAGGGGCTTTAACTGCCAAAAAAGGGTAGTTAAGTAGCGCAGGTTAAACAGAGTAATAGACGTAATCATGATAGCAGACAAAAGTTGAGAGAAGAATTTTATTCATACTAGTTTGATGTAAAAAAAGGATTCTTAAAATCAGAATCTTTCAATTCGTGGAAGTTTTGGTCAGGAATCTGTTAATTTTTTAGAATTGATTAAATATTATTAAGGTCATTTTCTATTTTCGTTTTGAATAATTTTTGAAATGTTATCTATTCATCCCTATCTTTGGGTAGTAAACAACAGCAGATTTCAAATTAGTATTTTGGCTAGTCTAGCCATTATTTGTCTGATATGAATTATATTTCTAGGATTTGGAACTCGTTTGCCTGTTTCCCAAAGACAGATTGTTTGCGGGGCAAAACCAGTGAGCTTTGCCATTTGTCTTTGAGATAATCCATAATTGCTTCTCCAAACTATTAATTTTTTGCCAATTTCCCAATTTGTTTCATAGAGAATGAAATCAATTGAAATTATTTTTTGCAAAATCCTGCGCAATTCAGATTCGGATAATTTTGTTTTAAAATCACAACATAGTTTTTGCTGAATTAGATGGATACTAGCAAGCTTAAAATTTAATTTGTTTGCCAAATTCTCAGATAATTCTTTTTCACTGTAAGCATTAATTCTTTCAAATGCTGCATGAATCCGTTGTAGTTGTTTGAAGGATGGAATTTTTCTGCCTTGTTCCCATCTGGCAAGGGTGCTTTGGTCAATACCTATTAATTGCGCCATAACACCTTGCCGGATTCCCTTGACTGAGCGCCAAATAATTAACTTTTGGCTAATAGGCAAATTTGAATAATATGGGCAAAAGCCAAGAAAGTTGATTATTGCAGGTATGACTTGCAAATAAGGCTGATGAAAGTTATTTTCCCAGTTACGAATTGAAGTGACTGTTGTTTGAATAATTTTGGCGACATCCTTTTGTCTGAGTCTTAAATCAAGTCGCTTCTTTCGTAAATAATCACCGATAGTAGTCGGAAAATAAGGATAAGGACGGGGAGTAAAAATACGAGAAGGGGGTTTGGAAGCGTATAAACTATAATGGCATTTTAGCAACGCGGGGATGTCCGTGCGGATACTACGGAAGCCAGCGCGCATGCAAATGCTCACCAATTCAAATTCAGCGGTACGTCGGCAAAATTTCCGGTCCGCTTTTAGACAGGATTGATATTCATATAGACGTTCCGGCGGTAAATTTTAAGGAATTGCGCGGCAAAGGCGTTCCGACTGGCGATAGTTCCGAAACAGTTCGTGAACGAGTCATAAAAGCGCGTGATATTCAATTGCAAAGATTTTCCGGTGATGGCGTTTTTTCAAATTCAGCGATGTCGCCGACGCAGATTCGCAAGTTCTGCGCGCTTGAGGTGGAAAGCGAAAGTCTGCTTGAACGCGCGATGTTGCGGCAAGGACTTTCCGCCCGCGCTCACGATAGAATTTTGAAAGTTTCCCGCACGATCGCCGATTTGGAAGCAAGCGAAAATATTCAGCCGACACACATCAGCGAAGCGATTGGTTATCGCTCGCTCGATAGAAATTATTGGACGTGAAAAAATTGGGAAAATAGAACGCTGATTTGGCGGATTGGCAATAGAATTATTGAGATATGGAATTTTCGTTTGAACTCGATGATTTGATTATTAATCAAGTTAGATTCTTAGACAAAATATTAAATGGGTTGAATGTCGCTAATATAGAAGACAATCCTGATTTTCTCATTAACCGAGAATCAGCAGGAACATTTTTCCTTCAAATTCAAATTCTGCCAAAGAACAGAAATACGGTTCCTAT
The DNA here is from genome assembly GCA_020200095.1 of Acidobacteriota bacterium. Classification (GTDB taxonomy): domain Bacteria; phylum Acidobacteriota; class Blastocatellia; order Pyrinomonadales; family Pyrinomonadaceae. The sequence goes on from JAIVJJ010000014.1 coordinate 14,087, forward strand.
ACACATTTTTTTGGAAGGAGACGGTTTGAGAATAGATATTGATGGAATACCAGAAACATTTGAATGGGCAAATAAAGATTTGGAAGAATCTGAAACTATGGTGTCTAACTTCATTAACGAATTGTTGACCAGCTACATTTTGCTGGAATACTTCGGTAATCGCACTACAATGAGTCTTTTTAATTCTAAAGGAATGCAAACAAAATATTACAAATTAAGAAGTTATCTACCATTTACAGGTATGTTCAAAAAGGCTTCTGAAAAAAGGTTGTTCTTTCCAATTTATTAATTCTCTTTGCCAACTTTTGAGACATTTACCAATCCACTTTTCTAAAAATTAAACCAACCGTTTTCAGCACTTCAAAGTTAGGACATTACCGTCCACCCGCGTTCCGTTTATTCTCTGTGCTGAAAATGTTAAGATATTGAGTTTGTTTTATGAGTTGAATAAAAGGTTAAAAATAAAAAAAATGGCTGCTCAAAATTTAATTGGATTTGACAACCTGCCGCAGACGATTCCTCATTTTTGTATCGAATCGTTTCGCCGCAACAACAAAGCGGATGCGCTGAGTTATAAAATCAAAGATGCCTGGGAAAATCTTTCGGGTGAAGCGGTTATCGAAAAAATAAGGCATATTGCGCTCGGTCTTTCGGAATTGGGCGTACAGGCGGGCGACCGCGTGGCGATTATCTCGGAAAATCGTCCCGAATGGTCTTTGACCGATTTAGCGATTTTGTCTTTACGCGCCGTTAATGTACCGATTTACACAACGCAAGCAGTTGAGCAGATTCGTTATATTTTAGAAGATTCGGGCGCGAAAATTCTCTGCATTTCAGGTAAAAAAATTTTGCAGCACGCCGAAAACGCGATTCAATCGGTTGAGCGATTGGAAAAATTGATTTTCTTTGACGCAGACGCCGTTCCCGCCGACAGTAACAAAGCCTTGACGCTTGCGGAAATTGAAAAACGCGGCGAAGAATTGCAAAAAATTGACGCGGAAACATTTGAAAATAATCTTTCTAAACTCGAAGCGGGTGATTTAGCCACAATAATTTACACATCGGGAACAACTGGCGAGCCGAAAGGCGTGATGCTGACGCATGAAAATGTTACTTCAAATGTTTTGGGGATTTCGAAGGGTTTGCCGATAAGAGCATCTGACCGCTCGTTAGCCGTTTTACCTTTGTCGCATATTTTTGAGCGGATGGTTTTTTACGTGCTGTGTTCAAATGGCGTTTCGATTCATTATTGCCCTTCGTTTGACCAATTGGCGAGTTACTTGAGCGAAGTTCGTCCGACGATTATGACTGCCGTGCCACGTCTTTTCGAGCAGGTTTATCACAAGATTGTCAAAAAGGGAAAAGCGGCTGGCGGCTGGAAAACTTCGCTTTTTGATTGGGCTTTGCAGGTTGGTCAGGAGTATTGGGAAGCGAAAGATAAACACGAATCGGTTTCGCCTATTTTGGCTTTGAAACATTCGATTGCGAGCCGTCTGGTTTTTGCAAAATGGCGGGCTGGAGTCGGCGGCAGCATCCGGTTTTTCGTTTCGGGCGGAGCGCCGCTTTCCAAAAAACTTACCAACGCTTTTTGGGCGGCTGGAATCCCGATTTTGCAAGGCTATGGAATGACTGAAGCCTGTATTATTTCTGCAAATCTACCGGACGATAGCAAAGTCGGTTCGATCGGAAAACCTTTTGAAGGCGTTGAAATAAAAATTGCCGAAGCGGATGGCGAAATTCTTGTTCGCGGTAAAAACGTAATGAAAGGTTACCTCAATAAACCCGAAGAAACGGCGAAAGTTATTGACGACCAAGGATTTTATCATACGGGCGATGTCGGCTACGAAGATGCGGACGGACATTTTTTCATCACCGACCGCAAAAAGGATTTGTTCAAACTCTCAAACGGTAAGTATGTCGCGCCGCAGCAAGTCGAAAGTCTTTTGAAACAATCGCCGCTTGTTTCACAAGCCGTCGCCGTCGGTTCGGGCAGAAAACAAGTCGGCGCGTTGATTGTGCCTGATTGGGAAACCTTTAAACAAACTTTAGAAGAAGAAGGAATCAACGCGGAAGGAACGCGAGAGGAAATGTGTAAAAATCCGTTTGTTATCAAACGCATGCAGCGAGATGCAATTGAATTTACGCGCGAAATGAACGATTACGAAAGAGTAAAAAGAGTTTATTTACTGCCGCGTGAATTTTCGATTGATAAAGGCGAAATGACTCCAACCTTAAAAATCAAACGCAATGTGATTGACGAAAAATACGAGGAAGCGATTGACGAAATTTGCGGAAGCTAGAAGATAAGAAGAGGGGAAAGGGAGAAAAGCAATGTTGCTTGACTGCTTTTATCAAAGACTCTTTAATCTCTTTTTTCAATTTTACTTAACAATTGATTAAAGCGCGGGTCTTGGCGAAGCGGAGCGAGACATTTGTCGTTTTCGTACCAGGGTCTGTTTTCATTGCCGAGTTTGATAGCGCGTTCCATCCAGTGAAACGCTTCGTCTAGTTCGCCGAGCTGAGCATTTGCCGAGGTCATCCAATAAGCCATATCGTGGTCGGCTTTTGCAAGCCCGCGCGCCGCTTCGGTTAATTGTTCTCTGGCTTCATCTTTGAATCCCTGGTGCGCCAGATAAATCGCTAAAAGTGAGCGAATTCCTTCCATTTGCGGATTTTGTTCTAAAACTTTTTTGATTAGTTCGATTGCTTCTTCTTCATCACCACGATAAAAAAGGACGCTTGAGCGGAAAATCCGCACCATCGGATGATTAGGCTCTGCTTTCGCGCCTTTATCAAGTTCTTTCATCGCTTCCGCATACATTCCTTGATAAAGGTAAATTCGCGCTTTGTTGTAGCTGGCGACGACCCGCGCCGCCGGGTCAAGCCGCGTAAGTTTTTCAAAACTTCTCAGCGAAGCGTCGTATTCGCCGTCAAGCCGATGCATTGTACCTTTGACAAAGTAAAGCGGCGCATCGTTGGGAAATTGCTCCTGCAGCAGATTAATTTCCGCTCTTGCTTTTCGCTTTTCACCGCGCGAAAGATAAATCATAACCATTAAAACACGTGCTTCAACAACATTTGGGTCATAGAAAAACGCTTTGCTAAATGCGGCTTCCGCGTAAGTATAATCTTCGACATTGCCCATTCCTTTGAAAACACGGTTGGCATAACACGCGCCCAAACCGCTGTAGGCAAGCGCGAAATGTGAATCTAATTCGATGGCGCGTTTGAAATTTGCAATTGCCGCTTCGCAGTCTTCTGCCGCAACCGTTCGGAAAATAAATCTGCCGAAATTATCGCGCCCGCGTAAGAATTCTTCGTATGCTTCAGGATTCTCCGTCGTGCGGCGATTGAGTTTTTCCTTCTCGCCGGTCGAAAGCTCGAGCTTGAGACCTTCTAAAATGCGGTGAGCAATCGTGTCTTGCAGGGCAAGAATATCTTCGCCTTCGGCATCAATACGGTCACTCCACAAAATCTCGCCTGTCGAAACGTCGAGCAGTTGTGCCGTTACACGCAGACGCTCGCCGGAACGCAGAAAACCGGCGGATAAAACCGCGTTGACTTTTAATTCGTTTCCGATCTCGCGCGGCTCGAACTCGATTCCTTGGTATTTAGCGATAACCGACGAAGGACGCACAATTAAGGAACGAAGTCCGGCAAGTTCCGTAATAACCGCGTCAGCTAGAGCAAATTCGTAAAAATTTGAAGCCGGGTCATGACTTAAATTTTTAAAGGGCAAAATCGCAACGCTTTTTTTCTCTTTCCCATTCGCTGTCAATGTTGTTTCGGGCGTAAAAGTAGGCGTTACTGAAAAAGATGAATTCGTACGCTGAGTCGAATAGTCTGTGATTGATTTGCCGGTTAACCAATTCCAAGCTCGTTTTACCGGATTATCTTCCATATGTTGGGGCGCATATGTGTCGCCCTGTAAAACAGCTGTACCGGAAACATCCTGCAAAACGGCGCGTAAATCATCGCGCATCTGTGCGATTTGTTGATAACGGTCTTTCGGATTTTTAGCTAATGCTTTATCAATGATTTCCTGCAACCGCGGCGGAATCGGCTCGGAGCGCATTTCTGCAATCGGCGTCGGAATTCCATAGAGAACTTGATGGCGCACGTCGACCACGTTTTTTCCTTGAAAAGCCCAAATGCCCGTAAGCATTTCATAAAGCAAAACGCCGGTTGAAAAAATGTCGGCGCGATGGTCGGCTTTTTCGCCTTTTGCTTGTTCGGGGGCGGCGTAGGTTGCTGTGCCATACGGAATGCCCAATTCGGTGATTTGCGTGCGGTCTAAATTTTCGGTACGCGGCGTGGCTTCGTCCTCCATAAGTTTCGCCAGACCGAAATCGAGAATCTTTGCTTGTCCAGCATCTGTTACTATCACGTTTCCCGCTTTTATATCGCGGTGAATAATTCCGCGCGAATGCGTGTAAGCAAGCGCGTCGCAAACCTGAACGCCGATGCTCAACGCGCTTTTCAAATCAAGCGGATAACCGTTAACCAATTGACGAACATTCTTTCCCTCGACATACTGCATCGCAATATAAAAAACGCCGTTGTCTTCGTGAAAATCGAAAATTGTGCAGACGTTCGGATGGTCAAGCTGCGAACAGAGTTGAGCTTCACGTTCGAAACGTTTGAAATTAGCAGTTTTTGCAGTCAGCTCCGGCGGCAGAACTTTGATAACAACTGTGCGGTCAAGTTTTGTATCGAGAGCTTTATAAACGGTTCCTTGTCCGCCGGCGCCTATCTTCTCAAGGATTTTGTATTGGTTAATGTTCGAGCCAACCATAACAAATGCGAAGTGCGGATTTGAAAAAACCGACACATCAAGCAAATTGATATTATAGTGTAAAAAGCGAAATCCGCAATCTGCATTTCGCAATCCCCGTTTGTTCGTCGGCAAACTGCCGACTAATCAAGCGTAATTGTTCAGCCGCGTAAAGGATTTCCCCAACCCGATTGAACGTACTCGCCGTTTTCGACAATGCACGGCACAACCAAATCGCCGCCCGAAATCTCCAGCATTTCTTGTTTTCGCTGCGGGTCGTTTTGCGCGTCGTATTCGACAAATTCGACGTTGTTTTCGTTGTAATAATCACGCGCCTTTTGGCAGTAAGGACAATCTGGTTTGATATACATCTCGATAGCCATTGTCGTAAAAATCTCCTTTTAGTGAAATAGTTTATCAGTGGAATGCGAATTGTAAAAATTAACGGTAAGTGGTAAATGGTAAGTGGTTAGTGCTAAATGGAAAGCAACTTGTATTTGATTTACCGTTTACCACTTACCATTTACCACTAATTCAGTATTTCGGAACTTTTGAATCCACTTCATTTGACCACGCCGTAATTCCGCCTTTTAAGTTTTTCAAATCTCCTCTGAAGCCCGCTTTTTGCAAGACTTCGATGGCTTTCGCGCTGCGCCCGCCCATTTTGCAATGAATAACAGTTTCGCGGTTTTCATCTATTTCGTTCATTCGTTTGACGACATCGCCGAGCGGAATTAGTTTTGCGCCTTCTATCTTGGCGAAAGCGTATTCATCCGGCTGGCGAACGTCAATCAGTTGAATATCGGCATCGCTATCCAATCTTTGTTTTAATTCGGTTGCGGTAATTTCCTGCATAAATTTTTCTCCTACAATTTTTCTACGATTTTTATAAACTTACCGCTTGCTTTTCGCAAATTCAAGAAGCAGATTTTATTTATATAGAAAATGAATAATGGAAAACGGTAAAACTATGAAGATTTTAATTTTCCGTTTTCATATTTTCCATTTTCCATTTATGGCGTCTTTACGCGAAAATATTTTCTGAGCAAAATGGAAACTGCAACCGAATTTGTTTTATTATCTTACAAAGGATGAAAACACAAAAACTCGCCGCCATTGATATCGGCTCAAATTCATTAAAACTCGCTATTGTTGAAGCCGCCGCCAGCGATTCGTTTACGATTATCTTGCAAGACCGCGAGCGCGTGCGTCTCGGACACGAAACGCTGCGCAACAAATTTCTCTCGCCCGAAGCAATCAATCTTTCGGCGGACGCAATTGCCAAATTTCGTTCAATCGCCGAAAGCCGTGGAGTTGATTCGATTATTGCCGTTGCGACGGCTTCGGTCAGGGAAGCGCAAAATGCGGTGGAGTTTGTTAACGAAATCGAACGGCGCACCGGCGTTCACATTGACGTTCTTTCTTCGATTGAGGAAGCAAGGATAATCGGTTTAGCTGTCGCGCAATTCTTCAACGCGGAAAATACTTCGCTTATCAACATTGACATCGGCGGAGGCTCGACCGAACTTTCTTTGATGAAAAACGGCGAACCCGACAAACTTTTTTCGATGAAGCTCGGCGCGGTCGGTTTGACGGAAAAATTTATTTTCTCGAACCCGCCGAAGGAAAAGGAACTCAGGAATTTGAAGTCGGAAATCGTTTTTGCACTCAAACATCCGCTTCAAAAAATGAAAGGCGCAACTTGGGAATTTGCAACGGGGACTTCCGGTACGATTCTCAACCTTGCCGCGTTGCTGAATTTTCAAACTGCCGGAAATCCGTCTGAAAAAATGGAGATTCCGCTCAAGCGCTTGGCGGCGTTAAACAAAATGATGGCGAAAATCACTTTGGAAGCACGCACCAAACTACCGGTAATCAGCCCGCAGCGCGCCGAAGTAATAGTCGCCGGCGGGCAGATTTTGGAAGGCGTAATGCGGGCTTTGGAAATTCAAACGCTTCAACCCTGCGCATATGCTTTGCGCGAAGGCGTGATTATTGATCATCTGCGACAGATTGAAGCCGAATCAATGCCGCCCGTTCCCGACGTTGAGGACAAAAGACTGCGCGACGTTTTTGCTATCGGTCGTCGTTACGGTTACGAAGAAACGCACGCTTTGAAGGTGGCGGATTTGTCGGAAAAAATTTTTGACGCGCTCGCGCCGATTTACAATCTCAAACGACACGGGCGAACTTTGCTCTCAGCCGCCGCCCTTCTTCACGATGTCGGTTATCACATCTCGCACGAAGCGCACCACAAACATTCGTTTTATCTTATCAAACATTCGGAAATGACGGGTTTTACCGAAACCGAAAAATTAATTATCGCTAACATCGCGCGCTACCATCGCCGCGCGTTGCCGAAGGAAAAGCATCTCGATTTTATGCAGTTCAACGAAAGAGACCGCAAAACCATCGCGCGGCTCGGCGGGATTTTACGCATTGCCGACGCGCTCGACCGTGGCTACGAAAATCACGTTGAAGATATAAAATTCAGGCGCGACAAAGATAATTTGTATCTGAAACTTGAAAGCCGCGAAGATTATACGATTGAACTACAAGCCATCGAACAGAAAAAAGATTTGTTTGAATTTGCTTTTAACTGCAATTTAATTGCGCTGTAAAACATTTATTACTCGAAACAAACAATGAAATGTTTGCTTCGCTCGGTCTCGCCTCTGTATGAAAATGCTTTTAGGCTTACATTTATTCAGCTTTTGATTTGCGTTTGTTGTAAAATCTCAAAAACGAAAGGAGAAAACTTATGCTTGGCAATAAGACTTCTGAAGAATGGGTTGAAGAGTATTCGCAAAGTCATCAACACCCGATAAACAAGCTAACGCACAAAATCGGAATTCCGATGATTGCGCTTTCTTTACCGCTTTTTTTGATTGCGATTTTTGTCAAAAACTTTTGGATTGTCCCACTCACGTTGTTTGTCGTCGGTTGGATTTTCCAGTTTGTCGGACACGCTTTCGAAGGAAAACCGCCCGAATTTTTCAGAGATTGGCGTTTTCTGTTTGTCGGTTTGCGCTGGTGGATTAAAAAGACTTTCGGAAAACAATAATTTCTAATTTTTACTCTTCAAAGGCAACGATGCTGACAACGAATTCTCCTTTGTTGCCGTCAGGTGCGTTGTCGTTGATGCAAAATTCGAGTTTTCCGAACTCGTCAGGCGCATTTTGCCAAACGCCTGATGCCTTTTTAAGTGCCACCGCCGAAATTTTTGAGTATTTTCCGTCAGCATAGCGCGTCCGCATCAGAAGTGCGCGAGTCGGAAATTCGGCGAACAGCCGGCGCGATTGGTATTTTTTGTCAGCAACGCCTTCGGGAGAAACGCCCTTTTCGATCTCGCGCAAATCTATCGCGCCCAACGCCAATAAAACAAATTTTTCACCTCCGATGACATCGAGGTTTGAAAGCTGCCAGTTTTTATCGGCTTTGACATTGAAAACGCCGCGCGCGGTCGGTTCTGTCGGCGGTGTAAAGTTCGGATTGGGCGAGACGTTTACTTCAATTTCAGGCGTTTCGGCGGAAGCGTTCGATAAATTAATCCCAGCTGATTTTTGGGGCGTCGGAGATACTTTTCGTGTCGGCGAAACCGCCGGAGTCGGCGTCTTGACCGCAACATTTTCTTTGCTTAATCTATTCGCCAAAAACAAAGCCCCGGCAATTCCGAGCAGTACAAGAACAACTGTCGGAATGCTTTGCGGGTTTACGGGTTGGTATTCGGTTTTGGCGTTGGTGAGCGGACTCGTTCTGAGCGGTGTTCCGCATTCAAGGCAAAAATTCATTGTCGAATCATTTTCAAATCCGCAATTTTGACATCTTTTCACGCTTTTATAACCTCTCGAATAATTTATCACATTCAAATACCTGTGAAAAAGCAACGGACTTTTGTTAAAACAATTTTTAAACTAAAATTATCGGCAAACTTTGAAAAATAAAACAAAAAATTCATTCGTTTTAGCTTTGGACATCGGAACTTCGAGCGTGCGAGCGGCGCTTTATGACTTCGCCGGCAATGTTTTGCCCGAAACTTTTGTGAAAAATGAGCGTCGGTTAACCGCAACCGAAGACGGCGGTGCGGAGATTGACGCGGACGTAGCATTTTCACAAGTTATTAAAGCAATTGACAATGTTTTGAAAGTGTCTCAGCAAGCCGCGATTCGTATTGAATATGTCGCCGCTTCGTCGTTTTGGCATAGCTTAGTCGGAATTGATGAGCGAGGAAAAGCAACGACTAAAGTTTTCGGTTGGGCAGACACGCGAAGCCGCGAATATGTTTCGGTTTTGCGCGAAAATTTTGACGAAAACGATACGCACAACCGCACAGGCTGTAGATTTCACTCAAGTTATTGGACGGCGAAACTTTTATGGCTTCAAAAAGAACACAGAGACGTTTTTAAAAAAACTACCAAATGGCTTTCGTTTAGTGATTATGCAGCTTTGCGACTTTTCGGCAAATCATCAATCAAAACGGCAAAAAGACGCCTTAACAAACGCGGTGGACATTTGCCAATTCCAACAGAAATTACTCAAGCGAAAGGTAGCTGTTTTACATCGGTTTCGATGGCTTCGGGAACGGGCATTTTTGATATTCGCCGTAATGTTTGGGATGAAGAACTGCTAAAATTCTTAAAAATCGAAAAGGAGAATTTACCTGAAGTTGTTGAAAGCGATTCGCAAACTTTCCAATTAAACGAAAAATATATTAAGCATTGGGCGAAATTGAAAAATGCAAAATGGTTTCCTGCAATCGGCGACGGCGCGGCAAATAACATCGGCGCAAATTGCCTGCAAAAATCGAAAGCCGCTTTGATGATTGGTACATCGGGCGCAATTCGCGTCGCTTTCGCGGGCGAACCGCCAGGGAAAATCCCAAATGGTCTTTGGTGTTACCGAATTGATAGAAAAAGAATAATTATCGGCGGCGCGCTTTCTGACGGCGGCGGGCTTTATCGCTGGTTAAAAGATACGCACAAAATAAATGACATTGACGATATTGTTGAAGCCGAAATAGAAAAACGCGAGCCGGACGCGCATGGTTTAACTTTTCTGCCGTTTCTCGCTGGCGAGCGAAGCACAGGCTATAACGAATCGGCACACGGCGCGATTTTGGGTTTGCAATCTGCAACCGATTCGATTGACATTGTACAAGCCGCGCTTGAATCGGTCGCGTATCGTTTCGCAGAAATCTACGACCAACTAAACGACGTTTGCAAAATCCGCGAAATCATCGCATCCGGTGGCGCGTTACGCGAATCACCATTGTGGACGCAAATAATCGCGGACGTTTTAGCAGAAAATTTGAGTTTGCCTGAGACGCGCGAAGCCTCTTCACGTGGCGCGGTTTTACTGGCGCTTGAAACCATTGGCAAGATAAAAGATATTGCAGAAATTGAAATGCCCAAAGGTCAAAACTTCGAATTTGATAAAAAGCGAAACGCGATTTATCAAGAGGCGCGTGAAAGGCACAAGAAGTTTTACAAATTGTTGATTTGATGTTTTGATGCTTCCTAAATGTGATGCTAAAATGCTCGCATTATGAGAACAACGATTTACGATAAGTTCCGTTCAAGATTGCCGAAACTGAGAAGTGTCTGAACCAACTTTTCACACATTCGCTCGTGTAAACCATCGCACCGACCGAAAAACACTGGCAATTTTTTCCGATAATAATTTTATTCAGGAGTAAAAACAATGACAAATCTGGAATTTTTAGAAAAATTAGACGCTATTATCAGCGAGCGCCATCTCTTGCAGCATCCGTTCTATCAAATGTGGAACGCGGGAACACTGACCATTGATTCGCTTCGCGAGTACGCCAAAGAATATTACCATCAAGTTCACAATTTCCCGACATATGTGAGCGCGACACACGCAAACTGCGATGATATGGAAATTCGCCAGATGCTTCTTGAAAATCTTTGGGAAGAAGAGTACGGTCCCAATAATCACCCTGAGCTGTGGCTGCGTTTCAGCGATGCTCTTGGTGTGAGTCGCGAAGAAATGAAATCGCGTAAATATCTTCCGCACACACGCATGTCTGTTCGCACTTTAAAAGACCTTGCTTCCCGCAGAAATCCTGCTGAAGGCATTGCAGCTCTGTATGCGTACGAAGCTCAGATTCCTGAAGTTTCCACAACAAAAATTGAAGGATTAATTAAAAATTATAACATTTCGTCCGAGTCGGGCTTGGAGTTTTTCACAGTTCACGAAAAAGCTGATGAAATTCACCGTGCGGTTACCCGTGAAGCCCAAAGGAAAAATCCGTTGTATATTCATCGTACAGCGGATTTTTCCTTATTCGACCGATTTTATTGATTGGGAAAAAGGCGAGCAGTGAGCGTTTTGCCGAATCTCAAACCGACGACGCAGATGATTTCTCTGCGAATCTCCGAATCAATGCTGAATCAAATTCGGCTGATTGCCAACCAGCGCGATGTGCCGTATCAATCATTGATAAAAATGTTTTTGAAAGACCGAATCAAGAAAGAATTAAAATAATTTTCTGACAAAGCTTTATGCAAATGACGCTGACAAATTTTGAAGGGTTTGTCGAGGCAAAAATCGTCGAGCGGGGTTATGATTATTACAGACGCGGACGCATCGCCAAAGTCGAACAAGTTGACGAAGGCGAATTCAGCGCGATAGCTTTCGGAAGCGACGATTACGAAGTTTATGTCAAATTAGATGGTGAAAGAATTGTTGAATACGAATGCGATTGTCCTTACGATTGGGGAAATACCTGCAAACACGCCGTTGCCGTTTTTTATCAAATTCGCTATGGAAATTTTACGGGTAATTCAAGCGATAAATTCAATTCGATTTTGAAAGAAATACCGAATAAGGATCTGAGAAAGTTTGTTATAAATCTGCTGAAAAGAGATAGAAATTTCAGACGCAAATTTTTACGAGAATTTGACGAGAACTTTGAAGATGACGAAGATGATGAATTTGAAGAAGATTATTATTGAATAATTTATGCAAAATCTCGATGTCAGCCAAACTGTTAATAATTGGATACCTTTGGCAAACACGCTTTACGTTCCACACACGGAAAAGGAATATGAAAATCTCGTCCGGTTACTTGATAATTTAATTGATGAAGTCGGTGAAGACGAATCGCATCCGCTCGCGTCATTGATGGAAATCATTGGCGTGTTGATTGAGAAATATGAAGACGAAAATGTTTCCGAATTGAGCTTTGCCGAATGAGAAAAATATGAAGCAAATAATTTTCACCGTTATTTTGATTTTAGCCTTTTGCTTTGCGGCTTTTGCTCAAGCGAATAAAAATTCGTGTCCTAAAATCATTCTTACACTCCCGCACAAGCCTTTGTTTCCCAAAGAATTTGCTTACTTCATCGTCAAAATAAATGAAGCAGAAAAATTTAACGTCGAATATCTTTGGACAGTTTCAACAGGAAAGATTATTCAGGGACAAGGAACGTCGAAAATCGAATTTTTGGCAGGGAAAGAAAACCAAGGAGCGAATGTTAATGTTTCTGTAAAGGTAAACGGGCTACCAAAAAACTGTACCGATACTGCTTCGGATGTTATCGGAATTATACAATTACCAATTGGAGAACCTTATGGAAATTTAGGGAAACATAAATCAACTAAGAATGGCTTACTAGAATATTTAGCGACACTTGACGGCTTCTTGATTTCAGTTAGAGAAAATGGACTGTCAGAAGGTTTGATTGTTTTAAGATTTGATAAAAAAGATAATCGAAGCTACAAAATTTCTCTCCTACAATAAGATTTATAATCACCTTAATTTTAGAAAATTTGATTTGACTCAAATTTCTTTTGTAGTTTCTGAGGGTGACTCCGAAGAAGGCACTTTATGGATTGTTCCGCAAGGTGCAGAACTTCCCGAAATTGATTCCGAAAATTACCAGCTAATTAAAGCCGAAGAACTTAAACAAAAAATCAAAGAATTATTCCAAAAAAATAAAAATCTATGACAACCCTAACCGAACCGAAAAAGAAAATTGATTTAGACCAACTTTGCATCACAATACAAATTTTGTTTCGTGGTAAAATGACGTTATGAAAACAATCGAAATAAATGTTCCTGATGAGATTTTGGGTTTTCTTGGTTCAGTGTCGAAAGAGCAAGAAAAATTTGTCTTGGAAGCAATCAAGGAAAAAGTCAATCGTGAGAAAAAGCGCGATTTAGAAATGCTCCTTGTCGAAGGCTACCAGGCGATAACGGCGGAAGATTTGAAAATTACAAGGGAATTTGAAGCTGCCGATTTGGAAAATTTATAAGCCGCGTTTTGAAAGGCGAAATCTATCTTGCCGATTTAAATCCAACCGTCGGCAGCGAAATCGCCAAAACTCGTCCTGTGCTAATTGTTTCCAACGACATCAATAATCAATACGCCGCTACCGTTACAATCGTGCCGATAACTTCCACGACCGAAAAAATTTATCCGTTTGAAGTTTTCCTGCCCAAAGGCGAAGCGAATCTGACGAACGATTCAAAAGCCAAAGCCAACCAAATTAGAACGACTGACAAGTTGCGCTTGAAAAGACTACTTGGCAAAATCAACGAAGAAATCTTGAAGGAAATCGAAAAAGCAATTCTAATACATCTTGAAATCGAAATTTAAAATAAAATTATGACCGCGCCGAAAACCAAACAAAACTTAGACCAACTTTGCATCAACACCATCCGAACTTTGTCTTTAGACGCCGTGCAAAAAGCCGAATCGGGACATCCGGGTTTGCCACTTGGAATGGCTCCGACGGCTTATGTTTTGTGGACGAAGTTTATGCGCTACAACCCGAAAAATCCGAAGTGGTTTAACCGGGACAGATTTTTATTGAGTGCCGGACACGGCTCGATGTTGATTTACAGCTTGCTTCATTTAACTGGCTACGATTTGCCGATGAGCGAATTGAAAAATTTCCGCCAGCTTCATTCAAAAACGCCTGGACATCCCGAAAACTTTATGACTAAAGGCGTGGAAATCACGACCGGACCTTTGGGTCAAGGTTTCGCCAACGGCGTCGGAATGGCAATGGCGCAAGCGCATCTCGCGGCAAAATTTAATCAAAAAGGTTTCCCGATTATTGACCATCACATTTACGCTATTGTGTCGGACGGTGATTTGATGGAAGGCGTATCGTATGAGTCAGCTTCAATGGCGGGACATCTCAAACTTTCAAATCTAATTTATTTTTACGATGACAATCACGTTACGATTGACGGCTTCACGGATTTGGCTTTTACGGAAGATGTTACCAAAAGATTTGAAGCAATCGGTTGGCACGTTTTGATGGTTGAAGACGGCAACGATTTAAAGGCAATCGAAAAAGCAATTAAAGACGCGCACCAAATCAAAGACAAACCAAAATTGATTCGTGTGAAAACAATTATCGGTTTTGGGATGCCGAAGCAAGGCACGAACAAAGCGCACTCAGACGCACCGGGCGAGGAAGCAGTAAAAGAAACAAAACGCAATTTAGGTTGGGATGAGAACAAACATTTTTACGTTCCGAAAGAAGTTTCAAATCATTTCCGCGAAGCAATAAAACGCGGCGCGAAATTGGAAAAAGATTGGGACGCGCTCGTTAAAAAATACGAAAAAGCGCACGGCGATTTGGGTAAGACTTTGCAGGAAACCCGCAAGAATAAATTGCCCGCAGGCTGGGAAAAATCGCTGCCGAAATTCGACGACGCGGAAGCGAAAGCGACCCGCGCCTATTCGGGCGAAGTCATCAACGCGATTGCCAACGCCGTGCCGCAACTTATCGGCGGCTCTGCCGACCTTGCGCCGTCGAACAACACGACGATAAAAAATTCGCACGATTTTCAAGCCGGAAAATATGACGGGCGCAATATCCATTTCGGCGTGCGCGAACATGCGATGGGCGCGACGATGAACGGAATGGCTCTCTACGGCAGCGTGATTCCGTTCGGCGGCACATTCCAAACTTTCTCGGATTATATGCGCCCCGCAATTCGCCTTGCCGCTCTATCCGGTGTGCAGACGATTTTCGTTTTCACGCATGATTCAATCGGCTTGGGCGAAGACGGTCCGACGCACCAATCGGTCGAACATCTCGCCGCGCTCCGCGCCATTCCGAAACTCGCCGTCATTCGCCCGTGCGACGCGCACGAAACGCGCGAGGCTTGGCGTGCCGCTCTCGAACGCGACAATGCGCCGACGGCTTTTGCCTTTTCGCGTCAAAAGGTCGCTTTGATTGACCGCAAAAAATTCGCCGACGCAAAAGGATTACACAGAGGCGCATACATTCTAGCCGAAGCCGAAAACAAAACGGGCGAAACGGTTGCGCCCAAATTAATTTTGATTGCCACCGGCTCGGAAGTCGGCTTGGCGATGCAGGCGCGTGAGCAATTAAACTCAAGCGGAATTGCCACCCGCGTCGTCTCGATGCCGTGCTGGGAATTTTTCGACGAGCAAACGCCGAAATACAAAGAATCCGTCCTGCCGTCAAACGTCAAAGCACGTTTGGCAATCGAAGCGGGCGTGTCTTTAGGCTGGGCAAAATACACGGGCGACGCGGGCGACACGCTGACGGTTGATAAATTCGGCGCAAGCGCTCCTGCCGAAGATGTTTTTAAAGAGTTTGGTTTTACGGTTGAGAATGTCGTGAAGAAAGCGAAAAGGTTGTTTTAATCCAAAAGCTTGAGCCATTACTATAGAAGGTATTATTAG
>JAIVJJ010000366.1 GCA_020200095.1 Acidobacteriota bacterium
ACAAAATATCATTGACCGCCTAACGCCCTACGGTATTACGACGACTTCAGTTGTGCTTTCTTCGCCCGTCAAACGGCGCGTTATCAAACCGTACAACCCGTCAAAGGATAAGGAAATAGATCTGAAATTTTCTGAGTGATTAAATCAAATTCGCATAAAGCGTCTTTAAATTTTTGATATGCGCTTCGATACTAAAATTTTTCTTAGCATATTCAAGCGTGCGTTTTGCCAAATCTTCACGCCGTTTTTTGTCTTTCAGTAATTTTATAATTTTCTCACTCAAAATTTCCTCATTTTGCACAGGGAAAATTTCGGCGTATTTACCGTTTTCAGAAACTTCCAAAAGCGGTTCGATATCAGACAAAATCATCGGCACGCCGGCGAGCATCGCTTCGGTAACGGCGATTGGCAGACCTTCGTGCAAAGACGAGAACACAAACAAGTCAAGCGCATTCAAAATATCGGAAATATCGCTTCTTGCGCCGAGAAAATAGACTCTTTCAGCAATGCCGTTTTCACTACAAAAGTTTATGCAGTCCTGTAATTTTCGCTCCGCGCCGGTTTCGGTTTTTCCCGCGAAAAGGCAATGCGCGTTTTCTATTTCCGAAAATACGCGCGGCAAGGATTTGCAAAGCGTAAGTTGGTCTTTGCGCGGGTCACGGTAAAAGTTGCCGACCATTCCGAAAAGCAAAGCGTCTTGGTCCAAATTCAATTCTTTTCGTAAAGATTTTCCGCTCGGCTGAAGTCGTTTTGTGTCCGCGCCGTTGTAAATCAAATGAAAATTTTTACTTGTATCGAGTTTGTCTTCCTTTTCCAGCCATTTTTGCAAACCGCGACTAACGACGATGTTGGCGTCCATTTGAGGAATTAAAAAACGAGAAGCGTGGCGATTTTTTTTATCGGCGATAAAGCCTTGAAAACTCAAAACTCTTTTTACGTTTTTTAATCCGACTGTCGCAAAATACAAATGAAGCCCGTCAACGGCTTGATAGGCTTGGACAATTTTGATTCGCTTTTGTTTGATAATTTTTCTGAGCTGTAAAACGACCTTGAAATCGAGCGGAAGATTTCTCTGCAAACGAAAAAATTCTGCTCCCGAAGCACGAAAATCCTCTTCCATCACGCCACCCTGATTGGTTACGAAAGTTAAGTCAATTCCGTACTCGCGCGCGTTGCGGCAAACGTCCAAAGCAATCATTTCCGCGCCGCCGCGATTAACCGTGTCTAAAAGATGCAAAACCTTCATCAAAACAATATAAATCAATCAAATGACATTTACGAACAAATATGCTTTTATTTTCTTTTGTATTTTGAGCGATGAACGCAGGTAAAAACTACAATCAACCGGAAGTTTTCGTTTTGGTTCCGTCATATAACCACGCGCCGTTTGTCGAAAAATGCTTAAAATCAATCATCAAACAAACCTTTTCGCCAAAAAAGCTTCTTGTCATTGACGATGGCTCACAAGACGGTTCGCCACAAACGATTGAAAAAGTTTTGAATGATTGTCCGTTTCGGACACGCTTTTTTGATTGACGAACACGACCAAATAATTGATTGCACATCGAATTGGACTTCATTTTCTGACGGGGATATGCTTCCGCTCCTGCTTCGTGGCATAATCTTTTCAAGTTCGAGCGTTGTTTATCGCCGTTCTGCGCTGGAAAAACACAGCTGGAATGAAAATTCGCTTCTTGAAGATTACGAGCTTTATCTGAGACTTTGCGCCGACGGCGAATTTGCCTTTGACGAGAGTGTTTTATGCGCTTGGCGACAGCACGGTTGGAATGTAAGCGGCGACGCGCCGTTGATGCTCGAAGAATGGATTTCCGCTCAAAACCGAGTCGCCGACAAATTAAATATCAGCCGCGAAGAACTCGATAAAGTTCAAACCGAACTGAAATTTGACGCGGTTTTAAATTACATTCGCAGCGGGCGACAACGTGAAGCTGCAAAATTATTTTTGGAAAACATAAGCGGTGCTAAATCCGTTTCGCAAATCGGAAAAACCATGTTTCGACTTTCGATTCCGCAGACGCTTTTTAAATGGAACAGGCAGCGCAAAAAACGTGAGGCGATTAAAAGTTATGGAAAATTGGAGATTTGAAAATTAACAAATCGGAATAAAACATTATTCAATGCAGGAAACGCAAGTTACAAAAATCAAACCGAGCGCTTCGTTGATAAATCTCGATTTGAAAGAAATTTGGCTCTACCGCGAGTTGCTTTATTTTCTGACGTGGCGCGACGTAAAGGTGCGCTACAAACAAACGGCTATCGGCGTTTTGTGGGCGATTTTGCAGCCGGTTTTAACGACTGCGATATTTACCATTATTTTCACGCAGTTTGCGCGCTTCGATTCTTTGCAAGTTCCGTATCCGCTTTTTGCCTTAAGCGGTTTGCTCATCTGGCTGTTCGTCAATAACTCAATAAATACCGCAAGCGGCAGTCTTATCGGTAATATTAACCTGGTTACGAAAGTTTATTTTCCGCGCCTGATTATGCCTATTTCCGCCACGCTCGCCGGTTTGGTAGATTTAGCTCTGGGTTTTGTGATTCTTGTTATTTTAATGTTTTATTACGGCATCGGTTTAACTTGGCAAATCGTTTTCGCACCGCTTTTTGTCATTCTGGCGATTTTGCTCACGTTAAGTTTCGGTACGCTTTTCTCGGGGGTGAATGTGCGTTTCCGAGATGTGAAGTTCGCGCTTCCGTTCGCTTTGCAAATTTGGATGTTCGTTTCGCCCATCTTTTATCCACTCAATGTTTTGTCGGAAAAATGGCGCGTTCTTTTCGCTTTTAATCCTTTGACAGGAATTCTGGAAGGCTTCCGCGCTTCGCTTTTCGGGGAAAAATTTGATTGGTTGGCAATCGGCGTTTCGTTTGCTATGACAATTGTTCTAGCAGTTTTTTCAGTTTTCGTTTTCAAACGAATGGAAGATGATTTCGCCGACTTAATTTAGTAGTGAGTTACTTAATTTAATGGTGAATTGTGGACGGTGAGTGATGAATGATAGTTTTTGTCATTCAACTCATCATTCATCGTTCATAGTTAATCACTAATGGAAACGCCTTCAATTTCCAAAATCAAATCCGCGCCGTAAGCCTTCGCGGGCGTTTGGAAACCCGTTTTGTAATTTCCGTTTATCACCTTTTCCGTAATGTTGAGCGCGGTCAAAGCAGTCAGAGTGTAACCTTCGGGACATTGCAAATGCGCTTCGACTCGATTTCCTTGCTCGTCTTTCGCTTCGCCCCACAAAAAAGTTTTGCCTTTAGCTCGTTCCTTCTCGTTTGGTCCGCCTTCGGGAATTTGTTTTTGCAGATAACTTTGCATGGGTTTTGTTGCCAGAAGCCAACCGATATAACGGCTAAGTTTGAGCATTCGCAAATTTGTTTCAGGCAGAACAGTGTAAACTTCGATATTCGGAATTCCGGTTGAATAAAAAGCTGTTGCGACATCGCCCCAAGGAATTGTGACGCCAGTTTTCGTAAATTCGCCAAAAGCAATCTCGCGCGTTTTCCAAGCGGCAGGAACATTTACAATCTCGCCGTTTTTACGAATCGCGCCGCCCTTTCCGACATTCATCGTCATTGTTGCCTGCGTTCCGTGCGAGATTTTTCCCAAACCGTAAAAAGCTAAAGTTAAATGGGCTGCCGACGGCAGACGATTTTTCAGATGCAAAGCCAAACAATCAGATGGAACAACATCAAAACCAACGCCCGGCATTATCATTATTCCGGCTTCTTTTGCTTGCTTATCACGCCGCGCTAATGCCTCAAAGACGGCAATTTCACCAGTAATATCGAGATAATGTTTTCCGGTTCGCAAACACGCTTCGACCATCGGTTTTGATGTTAACGAAAAGGGTCCGGCGCAATGCAGCACAAATTCAACTTCTTTGAGCGTATATTCAAGCGATTTCCTGTCTTCGAGCGAAAACGTGCGAAAAGTTAAATCTAATTCTTTTGCCAAAGGCTCGACATTCGCCTGGCTTCGCCCTGAAAGAATTGGTTTCAAACCGCGCCTTGCAGCTTCACGCGCGACGAGTTCGCCAGTGTAACCGCTCGCGCCGTAGATTAGAAAGTTTTTTTCCATAAAATTATTCAAAGAGGATAGACAGAATAAACGAAAAATTATCCTGTTTATCCTCTTTGAGATTTTCTTAAAATAGATTCAAGTTTTTTGCCTGTATCTCCTCTAATTTATCCAAAAACTTTTTGCGCTCAATTTCTTTCGCTCCTAAAATCTCAAGATGCGGCGTCATAACTTGTATATCAAGCCACGCTGAACCGCGAGACCTTAAATGTTTAATCAAAAAAAGCAGCGCGAGTTTTGAAGCGTTCGGCGCGAGATGAAACATACTTTCGCCGCAAAAAACTCCGCCCGCGTCAATGCCGTAAAGTCCGCCGACAAGATCTTTATTTTCCCAAACTTCAATGCTGTGCGCATCACCAGCCGCGTGAAGTTCGCAGTAAGATTCGATAAAATTTTTTGTTATCCACGTTCCGCTTTCGCCGTCTCGCTTTGCCTTCGCGCAGTTTTCGATGACTTGTCGAAAATCTTTGTCAATTGTAAAAGTAAAATTTGTCTTTTTCCATTCCTTTCGTAAAGTGCGCGGAATGTGAAGTTCTTCAAATTCAAGGACAGCGCGGCGTTCGGGACAAAACCAGGGAAGTGGCAAACCTTCAATATGCCAGGGGAAAATGCCTGCACGATATGCCTTTCGCAAATTCTTAACTGAAAGTCCACCGCCGAAACCGATAATATCGCGGGCGTTATAATAATAATCGCCAAACAAAACCCATTCGGTAAATTCGTGGCGGCGCGGGTCGGGAAAATTTATCGAAAACATAAAATCGCAACGAAATTTTTTGCGGCTTTCAATTTAAATCTTTATAATTTATTATAATCAAAGCCAACTG
>JAIVJJ010000124.1 GCA_020200095.1 Acidobacteriota bacterium
CTTGAAACTCTTGACCATAAATTGTGGGTCGCGACAAATGTAGGACTCCTGCATTTTAGTCCCAGAGGAGACGAACAGGGCCGACAGTTTCGCTTATACACACGCAGGCATGGACTGAGTTTCCATGAAATCACCGCACTCAACGAAGATGCGGGTGGCAACCTGTGGGTAGGAAGCTATGCCGGCGCGATGAAGCTCGCGCGCGATGGCTTCGTCACCTACGACGAGGCGGACGGCATTTCTACGGTTGGCGCAATATTTGGAGATCGTACTGGCGCGGTCTGCTTCAGGGGCTACGTCCTCGGTGACGAGCGAAGAACTGTCTTCGACGGGGCAAAATTAGATCTGCGGCGAACCCCCGACAATTACTATTTCAGGTATGGTCGTTTCGACGGACACAATTTCACTTGGTTTATGCCCAGGGAACCAAAGAGCGGAAACTTTGGTTGGGTTAACGAGCGGGTCACACTTCAAGCTCTTAACGGCGAATGGTGGCTGGGAACTGGCGACGGCATTTACCGCTTCCCGCCATCCGACGACTTTTCTCAGGTGAAGACTGCCCGCCCGCTGGCGGTTTTCAGAACAAAGGAACCAGTGGCCGGTTACGAACAGGTGTTTCGAATCTTTGAAGATTCGCGCGGTGACATCTGGGCTTCAACCACAGGCAGTCCAAATGGGCTTGCACGGTGGGAACGAGCGACCGAGATCTTTCTTCGCAATCTGGCCGATTCTCCAGGCTTGCCCTCTTCCAGGGAAGACCTCGCAAGGTCGTTCGCGGAAGACCGAAGCGGAAACGTCTGGATAGGATTCAGCACGGGACTTGCGCGCTATCGCGACGGGCACTTTTCTTTCTTCACTTCCGCCGATGGACTACCGCCGGGCGCAGTTCAGTACATCTACGCGGACTCGCGTGGCCGACTTTGGCTCGCCTCAGCGCGCAGCGGATTAGTTCTTGTTGATAACCCGGAAGCCGACCGGCCAACTTTCACCAGCTACACGACAGCCGAAGGTTTGTCGAGCAACAGCGCGGCAGTCGTGATCGAAGACCTGAGCGGATACATCTATGTTAGTACCGGGCGCGGTCTCGACCGGCTGCACACCGAAACCGGACGCATAAAGCATTTCACAACCGCTGATGGGTTGGTTCCCGGCGTTATTGTGGCAGCGTTTCGCGACAGGCAAGGCGCGCTCTGGTTCGGTGGGCTTAAAGGCATATCCCGCCTCTCACCAGCGCCTGAGGTTCCTATCGTGCCGCCTCCCATCGTCATTACAGGATTGCTTGTGGCTGGCGAGCGGAAGAAAATTTCCGCGCTGGGTGAGACAGCAGTTTCGTTACCCGACCTGCCGGCGAGTCAGAATGAACTGCAGATTGAGTTCGTGGGACTAAGCTTTGCGCCCGGCGAAGTGCTGCGTTACCAGTACCGCCTCGAAGGCGCCGCAGACGATTGGGGCCCGGCAGTTGATCAGCGCACGGTAAACCTTGCCAATCTCGCTCCCGGTCGTTACAGATTCCTCGTGCGCGCAGTCAACTCAGACGGCGTCGCAAGTACTTCACCCGCCGCTATAAGCTTTGTAGTGATGCGCCCTCTATGGCAGCGCTGGTGGTCTCTGGCATTGCTGGCTTTGACCGGCTTGCTGGTGGCTTACGCGCTCTATCGTTACCGCGTTTCGCGATTGCTCGAAGTTGCCAACATGCGCACGCGCATCGCCACCGATTTGCACGACGACATCGGCGCGAATCTGACGAAAATCGCCATTCTGAGCGAAGTCGCGCAACATCAGTTGGAGCAAAATACGATTCGGCGCGAGGACAAATTATTTTTGTCCATCGCCGACATCTCGCGCGAATCCGTCTCTTCGATGAGCGACATCGTTTGGGCAATCAATCCGAAAAAAGACAGCCTGCTCGATTTGACCAGAAGAATGCGCGGCTATGCGGAAGAAACTCTGCAGCAGTGCGGCATTCGTTTGAAATTTGAAGCGCCGCTCGCTGATTCGGACTTGAAGCTGGACGCGAACACGCGCCGCAACATTTATCTGATTTTCAAGGAATCGCTCAACAACATCGTGCGCCATTCGCAAGCCTCAAAGGTTGAAGTTGATTTGAAAATTGCCGGCAAGGAATTGATTTTGCAAATCAGAGACAACGGCAAAGGTTTCGATACATCGCAGGAATATGACGGCAACGGTTTGTTGAGTATAAAGAAACGCGCCGCCGACGCGGGCGGAAGTTTACAGATAAATTCGTCTGACGGCGCGGGAACAAAGATTGTTTTGCGCGCTCCAATCTTTAACCTACATAAACTCGCAGGTTAAGAAAATAAATTTTTCCGCTAGAATCATTAAATGCAAACGCTCGTAATGCCGAATATATCAGAAAATCAAACGCCGGCTGCTGCGCCAATCAAAGTCGCCATCATCGAAGATTTGCGCGAGGTGCGCGAAGGCTTGGCGATGCTGATTAGCGGCACGAATGGTTTCACGTGCGTCGGGCGTTACCGCTCGGTCGAAGACTCGATTGCCAGAATCGGTCTCAACGTGCCGGATATAATTTTAACCGACATCGGGCTGCCCGGAATGGACGGCATCGAGGGAATCAAAGTCTTACGCGAAAAATTTCCCGGCATATCGTTTATCACGCTTTCGGTTTATGACGACGACGAGCGAATTTTCGGCGCGTTGTGCGCCGGCGCATGCGGTTATTTATTGAAAAATACGCAGCCTGCGCGTTTGATTGAATCTCTGCGCGAAGTCGCGGCGGGCGGCGCGCCGATGTCGCCGGAAGTGGCGCGAAAGGTCATCACGCTTTTTCGTGATTTCGCGCCGCCCGCCGCCGCCGAATATCACCTCACGCCGCAGGAAAAACAATTGCTAAAAATGCTCGTCGAAGGTCACAGCTATAAAACCGCCGCCTACGACCTCGACATCAGTTATCACACGGTTTCTTTTCATCTCCGCAACATCTACGAAAAACTGCAAGTCCACTCAAAGAGCGAAGCCGTCGCCAAAGCCCTGCGCGAGCGGCTGATTTGAAGGATGAATAAAACAGTTGGCAGAAGAAAACCGACTGCTTAGCGCCAACTGCCGCTGCCTACTTCCAATTCATCCATCATCTTTTTTCTTACCCTGCCAGAATTGGTAGTTACATAAGAGTTTGTCATCGGTTAGTGTTGTTAGAAATCAGCAAATTTCGCCTGTCGTATGAGCCGGTTGAAATTTCAAAGATAAGGAGAGAAATAATGAACAATAAAATTTACAGTCATAGCATCTGTCTTTTTCGCATCGTCGCGCTCGTCATGATGTCAGTAATCACATTCGCCGGCATCGCCGACGCGCAGGTAACCGGAAAAACACAGCAGGGACTCTCTGTCAGAAAAGTTCGGCTTTGGACCGAGAATAATAACGTAATCCCTGTTTGTTGGGAAACCAACGGATATGACCGCGAAAAGGAAATTGTCCGGGAGGCTGTCACCCATACATGGGAAGAATTCGCTAATATCACCTTCTCCGGCTGGGGAATCTGCCCGTCTGGCGGCATCTTCGGGAGCGCGACATCCAAGCAAGTGCGCATCCGCATCTCGCC
>JAIVJJ010000125.1 GCA_020200095.1 Acidobacteriota bacterium
GAAACGGCACGTAAATTTTTGTGATAACCGCGAAAATACTCGATACCGGTTGAAGACCACCAAAAACTTAACGTATGCGCATAATCGCTAAGTTTCTCGCGCTCGTATAAATCTCTGGCTTCGAGCAAAGTTTTCGCGCTTTCGAGTTCTTCATCGGTAAAATAATCAGGTTTATCAAATTGTGCAATTTCCGCGTAAACTGCCTTTAGCGCATCTTTTGCTCGTTCAGACGTGGTAACCAAACTAACTGTAATCGGTCCCACATTGCGTTGCGTGATATAAGTAATATCCGCCCCAACAACCAATCCCGAATCAACCAATGCGCGCTGAAAACGCGAATTTGGCTGCGTCAAAATATAAGAAAAAACGTCTGCTGCGTAAGTCGCCGCATTATCTCTGCCGATTGAAGGTCCGTGCCAGCCAATTTGAATCAGCACGTTTTTTACTTCCTGCTCGACTATCACACCTTCGCTTTTCGTGAGTGGCGGATGCTCAACTAGCGGAAATTCTTTGAACGGATCAGTTTCTCGGCGTTTCCAACTGCCAAAGTTTTGTTCCGCCATTGTGAAAACTTCTTCAGGTTTAACGTCGCCGGTTACAACCAATGCGGCGTTGTTCGGAACGTAATAGCGCGATTGGATAAGACGCATTTTTTCAGTTGTCGCTGAAAGAACCGTTTCGCGCGTGCCAAGCGCATTTTTTCTTGTCGGATATTTGTAAAAAAGTTTGTCTTTAAGAGCGCGGTCAAGATAAAAAAATGGGTTTGAAAAATTGCGGTCAATCTCACCGTTGACAACCGTTATTTCCTCTTTCAGTTCGTTTTCGTTAAAAGTCGGATAGCGAATCGCGTCGTTAATAAATTTCATCGCCGAAAAAAGATATGGGCTAGTCGTCGTAAAAAAGTAATTAACGACTTCTTCCTGCGTAGTCGCGTTTTTGACGTTTAGCTGTCCGTAATTATCTAAATAAGCCACGTTTCCGATTTGCGATTTAAGTTTCAGCTTCTCCGAACAAGCGTCTCCGTTATACAAATCAGTTCTTCCGTATTTTTGATAAAGCTCACATCTGTATAACAAAATAGATTGGTTCGGCTTGAAAAACATATGTTCGTAAAGGTGTGACAAACCGTTCAATTCGGGCGGTTCGGTAAAAGAACCGTTGCGAACCGCCATTTCCACCGTTACAAGCGGAACGCTGGGGTCTGGCAGAACGATAACTTCCAAACCGTTTGCAAGAGTTTTGTTCACAAACGGAATTTCGATGCTTTGCTTCGCGGCGGAAGCATGTGCCGAAGTCGGCACCGCTTTCGGCACAACTTGCACGGGCTTTTTCGTTTGTGCAAAATTGACAGAGGTTAAAATTGATAAAATTAAAAGTGAATTTAAGAAATGTTTTTTCACAAAGAAAACTCCAAAGAAAATTTTAAGTTGTTTTTACGCAAATTTTGCGCAAAAGTTTAATAATAAAAATTCACCATAAAGGAGAACCAAACAATGGAACGAGATAATTTGATGCACGGAGCGCGAACCGCGTTGAATCAAAATCAGGAAATGCGCGATTGGTGCGAAAATTTTTTGAAATCGAAAGAGCGCGAGGCAAATTCCGGTATGACCGATGAAGAATTTGAAAAACATTGGCGTTACCATCGCCCGGAAATTATGCACGCGGGCGCGGCGGAAGCTGTCCAAGCCTATAAAAGTGAAAAAGTGAAAAATTGATAAGCAAACAGTTCAATGACATTTTCTTTTCAATTTTAAACTTTTAATCTTTGAGTAATCTATCAGTTGAAATTTGCGAAGTCAGGTCGTCCAAATTCAAACGAGTCATTCCGCCCGCGTCGGAAAACGTTTCCATTGTCGAGCGTTTTTGTTCGCGGATGTAGAAAAAAATTATACCGACAACGAACCCAATCAGAAGCGAAAGTCCGAGACCGCCGACAATTGTTAAAGTCGTCGCGATAAATAATTCTGACAAACCTTGCACTATAGCGCGCTCAGCTCGTTTTAACAAAAAAGGATCGGTTCCCAACCAGTGAACCTTTTTTTCGTATTTCACCTGGTCGAGCAGCGCGTTAGCGGATGCTTCGTCGCTTGCGTCGAAAACAAAAGTATTATAATTACCGATGCGACGATAGAATATATGGGAATTTTGCCCCATTCCCGCTATTATTTGATTAAATCTGGTATCCGCCTCAACTGAAGCCTGCGGCGTGTTATATTCGATAATTAAAAGTTTTCCCTGAGCGTATTCTGCGCTAACGGCTTCGGTTCCGCCTCCAAAATCTACAAAATCGAAAACGGGACGTTCTCCGAGAAATTTACGCAAATCGTTTGTATTGTTTGTATGAATTGCACTGTTTCGGACATTTTCCCAATCGGGCAAATGTTTGATTAACACCGGAATTCCGTCGCTTTCCGAAACTTCCTGGCTTTTTATTTGCGGCGCGTTTTTTTCCTGACCTAAAACTCCGCAAATGGTTATGAAAATAACGCAAATACCAAAAATTAAAAATTTTACAAAACCGACTTTTTGCATCTTTCTAAAAATCTCCGATTAAGTATTTCTCCGAATTGTTTGGAATAAATATATTATCATTATTCAAAAACTTTCGAGAATTAGTAATGAATTGATACAACTCACGAGAACGTGTATCAGATGCGCCAAAGGCTATACGCTTTGGTTTAAATCCAAACTTGGATGAGCGACGAATATAAATGTATGTCTAAGAAAAGGGAACAAATGAAGATGTTTTGCGTATATTAATTTAGTAAGTCTTATAAAAACAAGTTGTGGCACAATTTTTGATATAGAAACAGAACGAGGGGGAATTTGAAAATGACAACGACTACTAAAACCTTAGATTAT
This sequence comes from Acidobacteriota bacterium, assembly GCA_020200095.1. Classification (GTDB taxonomy): domain Bacteria; phylum Acidobacteriota; class Blastocatellia; order Pyrinomonadales; family Pyrinomonadaceae. Next base: position 2,866 of record JAIVJJ010000125.1, read on the forward strand.
CCGATTTGGCAGGATACAATTAAAGAAAAGAAACAGAACAAAGAGTTTGTCGAAACCAAAGAACTTGGCAACGTCACCTCAAGTAATGATTTTGATTTGACCCAAGCGGCTGCCAGAGGTGATATGGCGGCTTTTGAGGAAATTTATCAACGGCATCATCGCAGAGTTTATTCGATTTGTTTACGAATGCTGCAAAACGCGACTGAAGCTGAAGACCTAACACAAGATGTTTTTATTCAGCTTTATCGCAAAATCGGAAGTTTTCGCGGCGATTCGGCTTTTACGACTTGGCTTCACCGTCTGACGGTTAATCAGGTTTTGATGCACTTTCGTAAGCGAAATGTTAAATTCGAGAAGACAACCGAAGAAGGCGAAACACCGGTGCAAATCGTCGGCGGCACGGAAAACCCGAGAAAAATGCCGGTTGTTGACAAAATCGCTATCGAAAATGCTATCGAACAACTTCCAACCGGTTATCGTAACGTCTTTGTTCTTCACGACGTTGAAGGTTACGAACACGAAGAAGTAGCGCGGATTTTAGGTTGTTCGGTGGGAACATCGAAATCACAATTGCACAAAGCGCGTTTGAAATTGCGAAAACTTTTGCAGAAAAAAGCGCCGCCAAGATTATTCGGAATTTAATAGTTACAAAAATAAATTTTTCGGCAAAGAGGCTTCTCATTTTGGGAAGCGTCTTTCATAAGG
>JAIVJJ010000367.1:0-6605 GCA_020200095.1 Acidobacteriota bacterium
ATATTTAACTCAGTAAAGCTTTTGTTTTTTTATAAACAATTGTAATCAAAACCAATACAACAAAGACAAATGATTACTGAACAAGTGAAGAGTTGCCGCCGGTAATCCTAGTTCCTTGAAGTTTCACTTTGATTACCAAAACAACCTCATTTTCGTGTTGCCCTTCTTTTAAAGGGGTAAGTAACCTATCGGTTAATACATTTAATTCCGTTACAAGTGAGTCATTTTGTAATAGGCAGAAAAACGGGTCTTCCGTGGCTTCTGGTGAACCAAACCACTTCATTACAGTCATCAGGCATACGAAGGGCATCCAGAAGCGTTTTAATTCGGTTATCTATATCCCCACCTCGCAAAATCAAGTCGCCCGGATTTTCACGGCGAAGAAAGAGAATATCCAATCCACATATCATAAAATTGTCTCTACTCACCAAAGGAACAAAACGATAACCAAACCGCGAATATTGACGTGCCATTATTTCAAGTTTTGTCATTTGCTCGGACGTTCCGGGTATGTTTTGTAATACATCTGTCATCCATCTTTGCAGGGTTCGATGATAACCCCCCAAAGTAGACAGTTGTTTGTGAAACTCCTTCCGTATAGCGTGCTTTTCCTTAACGTGCTTCGTGGAATTGCCTGAGGATTTTAGCGAGCCTTCGTAAATTAAACGAAATTCCATAATGTCAGTAAGTTCATCTCTGTCTTCAAAATCAATATTTCGTCATTTATACTTTGCGAACACTTTTGAATATTATCATTTACCAATTCTATTGAGTTAAGTATATTATTACCATAATTTTAATATATTTAATCCCTAAAGCGAATAAAGCATTGCCAAATTGACACTTTCCAATTATATTCACTTTTTACTTTTAGAAAGATATTTCGGTTTCTATTTTAATTTATGAATGTTTTGATGATTGCCGACGTTGTTGCACGCGAAGGCAGACGTGCTGTTTTAGACAAAATTCAGGATTTGCGGAGTCAATATAACATTGATATAGCGACAATGAATGCCGAAAACGTCGCTGGTGGTTTTTCGATTACGCCTTTGATTGCCGACGAACTTTTTGCAAGCGGCATAGATTTAATGACTTCGGGCAATCATATTTTTGATAAGCAGGAAATAATTCCCTATATCGAAAAAAATCCTCGGTTGCTTCGTCCAGCAAATTATCCGCCCGAAACGCCCGGCAAAGGCTTATTCGTCGGGGAGATTCACGGATACAAAATCGCCATTTTAAATTTACTGGGCAGAGTTTTTATGCCGCCGGTTGACGACCCGTTTCGCGCGGCTGACGAAGCTGTAAAATCAATTCCCGAAAACGTAAAAATTCGCCTCGTGGATATGCATTGCGAAGCGACTTCGGAAAAATATGCCTTGGGCTGGTTTTTAGCGGGAAAAGTTTCGGCAGTTGTCGGCTCGCACACGCACGTTCAAACAGCCGATGAAAGAATTTTAGAAGGCGCAACGGCTTATATTACCGATGTCGGAATGACCGGAAGCTACGCCGGAGTTATCGGAATGGACAAAAATGATGTATTGGCGCGCTTTACCAAATTTCCCGCCCGCCGCGCCGAACACGCCAAAGGCGATGTGTGGATTTGCGCGGTAGTTATTGAAATTGATGAAGAAACAGGAAAGGCGAATAAAATTACGCGGCTTCGCTTAGAGCATCAAGATTAATTTAATTTACCTGCAAAATCACACAACTGTAAAGTTGAAAATTATTCTGCTAATCATGTCTGCCTTGGTTGAATTTATTTATAGATCCGGCTGACAAAGTTCCCGCTTAAAAATTCCTGTGGATTCAATTGGCTTTGCAACACAACACCCTTGTATTTGCCTGACAGAAGCATCATTGCCGCTTCGCAAAGCGGCGCGGCGGTTGTCGTTTGAATAGCGCGAAGATGATGTTCATTTATTTTCGTCGGCTCGACGAAAAATGCTTTTTCGAGCATTCGCCGCGTTCCTTTAGAATCAAAACCGTCAACCGAAGCGTGAGCCAGAACGAAATCGTTCTCGACGGCGGGAACTTCCCTGAGAAACTCAGTTAAAAGTTTATTGGGCAGATCAAAATCAGGTCTCAATTTTCTATCTATAATGTCTTTGGCAAATTCCTCCATAACAGTTTCAACCCATGTGTAATGTCCCACGTGGCGCAGCGTTTTGTAATCGAGATTTTTAGCTTTGTGACGAAAATAATCAGGCAAATCCGCTGCTCCGCCGCTTGTTAAATCAGCCTCAAAAATCCTGCCGCCAACGATGATTGTTTCGCGGTCGGACAGCGCGGGAACTTGACGGATTTCATAATCGCGCAAAACGCGTGAAGGCTTAACATATTCGGTTGCCACGCCAATTGGCGACCAAGTAAATCCGTAAAAATGCGGGTGATGTGCGTGTGCCGTGAGAGCGCCTACTTTCATTCCGATTTTTTCAACCTTTTCGTTTTCAAATTGGCTGACAAACTTTTGATAGAGCGACATCGCCAGAACATTGACAAAACCCGGCGCCAATCCGGTCTGCAAAATAAAACCTGTTTCAGCATCTTTGGCAAGCGCGATAATTTCATCGGTCTCGGCGATGTATTCGGTTAGATTGGCGTATTGCATTTTAAAATCACAAGCGAAACGAGCCATTCGCGGAGCCTCAGATCCGGGTGAGCAATCAAGCAGAACATCGCAAGTGTTAAAAGCTGCCTGCATCGCGTCGTTAATTCCGTTTGTCGCCATCAAAATCGTTTCAACAGCACTTATTTTCTTTGAATTCTTTAGAACGAAATCTTTCGCCGTCTGCAAATTGGCTTCGTTGATGTCGCCCAAAAACAATTCAACCTCAATGCTTGACCATTCGCGCAAAAGCAACGCGGCAGCTTCACCGATTCCACCTGAACCCGCGATAAAAATTGTATGTTTCATTATTTGTTTTACTTGTTTGCGGAAAATTTCAATTTCTTAAATTACGGTTAATTATAACAAATACTAACGGTTTCGCTTTGTCAATTTTAGAATTTTTTTATTTTTTTATAACCCTTAAAATAAGCTGGCTTACCGGCTTCTCAAGTTTTCTCAAGTATTCCTCAACCCCCTTTTATTATAGTTAAATTCGATTTAAAGTTTATCGCTTAAGGCAGTAGACAAACAAGAGCCAACGTATTCGGCAAAGATGTTGATTCCAAACTTAAAATAATTAAGGAAAATGACGAGATGAAAACAAGAAAATTACAAAACATAAAACTAACCAAACAAATTGGTTTTTTATCATTGAGCGCTTTTGCTGCGCTTTTTTTAGTTGCGGCTTTTATAACACCATTAACATTAGTTTTTGGAATTCCGGACAGACACGACTCGGCGGCGAAATGAATGTGCAGTGGTGGGCGTCTTGTGCCGCTTGCGGTCCGACGGGAAATGCTGATTGGACAATCCGTTTATGGGCTGATGGAACCAAAGTATTTGAAAAAAGAATAACGGCTACACCGTCGATTCCAAATGTGGCTCAGAAGCTGTCGGTTAACCTCTTCTTACCTGAAATAATTGCAAGTGAAAACATCGTTCTACACATTGATCCGGTTTACATCGATTCGCAGAACGCGACACGTATTTATTACGATTCGCAATCGCCTTGCCCAACGGCAATGGGAAGCGAACCCTGCGACTCGAAGGTAACAATGCCCGTTTTGGCAGCAGGCGAACCAGCGCCTACTCCAACTGTTGCTGAAGAGACGCCTCCTATGATCTCAACAGCAGTTCCGCCTACCTATGATAATTTCGTTCCACCTTCGACTTTAGGACAACGCGCCGGTGAACCATCAATCGGTTTAAATTGGGCTACCGGAAAAGCAATGTTTATTGCGGCTTTGCAGACATTGCGCGTTACCTTTACCGAGGCAACCCCAGCAACCGCAATGTGGGAAAATAAATCAGCCCCGAACACTTCTATTTTAAGTTTTGACCCGATTTTATTTACTGATTCACAAACAAATCGCACTTTCGCTTCGCAATTGCTCCCCTCAAAAATCAGCTTAATGTCTTTCACCGACAACGACGGCAACGATTGGACTCCGAGCCAAGGCGCGGGCATTAACTCGGGCGTTGACCACCAAACAGTCGGCGGCGGTCCTTATGCGAAAAATGCGGACGGCACATTCAAAGGCATGGTCGTACGAAATCCGGCGATTACTTATCCAAACGCGGTTTATTATGCTTCACAAGATATTGGTCTGGCGGAAATCGCCCGCAGCGACGACGGGGGCTTAACGTTTGGTGTAGCTTTCCCGATGTATGACCTTACGCGATGTGGTGGTCTGCATGGTTCTATCAAAGTTGCTCCTGATGGAACAGTTTATGTGCCGAATAAAAGCTGCGACGGCAAACAAGGTGTTTTGGTATCCGAAGACAACGGGGTTACATGGAACATTCGAACTATTCCGGGCAGCAAATCAGGACGTACTGATCCTTCGGTCGGTATCGGTTCGGATGGAACAATCTATGTCGGTTACGCCAATGGAGACGGAAAACCGCGCATTGCCGTTTCGCATGATAAAGGCAAAACCTTTGTAAACGACCAAAACGTAGGCTTTTACCAGAACATCAATAACACTGTATTTCCGGCTGTTACAGCTGGCGACCCTGACCGTGCGGCATTCTTCTTCCTTGGTACAGAGACGGCAGGTTCTGCGGCTACCGGAACTGACCAGACATCACCTTATGTTGACGCTGTTTGGTATGGCTTTATCTCAACTACTTATGACGGCGGCTTGACCTGGGTGACGGTTAACGCTACTCCGAATGATCCGGTTCAACGCGGCGTTGTCTGCACAAACGGCACGACTTGTCCTGCTGGAACTCGAAACCTGCTCGACTTCAATGATATGGAAGTTGACAAACAAGGTCGCGCCGTTGCAGCTTTGGCTGATGGCTGTATAACCGCTGGTTGCATCCAAGGTGGTGTTGACAAAAATAGCGACGGTCTAACAAACACCCGTTTTGAAAATGACGGAGCGCGCCGCGCTTTGATTATCAGACAATCAAGCGGTCTCGGATTGTTCAGCGCATACGACCCGGTAACGACTGTAACAACCACTCAAATTGAAGACGACGATTCGCGCATCGCTTATTCAAACGGCTGGCATCTTATCAAAGATGCCAAAGCGAGTGCTGGACACTTCAGACTCAACAACAGTAAGGATGTTACACACAAGGCAACCTTGAGTTTCAATGTACCAGAAGGTCAAAAAGGCGCTATCACTTATCATTACGCGAAGAGTACGAAAGGCGGCAGCGCTGAAGTATTCTTGGACAATGTTTCAAAAGGAGTTGTCAGCTTTAATGGAACAAATGGCTCAACGCGCGCGCCGGAATACGGTTATAATGTGAAATTTGACGGATTGTCTAATGGTTCACACACGCTTGAGCTAAGAAACATTAACGGTCCGGCTTATGTTGACGGCTTTACTTTAGAAAGCGCCACCACAGATTCGAAGCCGTTTTCAGGACCTGGAACAACGACTAGCAGCACAAATACCGTAAGTGCGGGAAGCGAATTGCTGCAGAGCGTCAATGTCGAACAAGGCGCGACGGCTCTTTCGGTTATCGCCGAATCGAATGCTCCGATTCGTCTCGTAGTAGTTGACCCTTCAGGCTCGATTCTCGGAATCAGCGATGCTACCGACGGCTTGGCTTCGGTCGATATGCCGGTAACTCAGGGTGGAACTTATCTGATAAAAGTTGTTAATCTCAGCGTCGGACCGATTGAAGTATTTACTGCCTCAACCGCACTCGTCGCAAGGTAAATACTAATTTACTGACTTGTAACCCTTACCGCACAGGGAAAGTGTTACATGATACAAAAATGTATCTAAAGTCATTAAGGAAAGCGACTCAGCAATCATCTCGTCTTGCTGAGTCGCTTTCCTTTATAGATTTTAAGTCGAGTTATTCTTTTCAAATAAAAGGTAGTATAATTTCACGAAAATAGAGTGAAAGACTGAGGAAATTTTATGTTAAAAAATTTACTGGCTTTATTGTTGTTCTGTTTGATTGCTTTCGGTTGCTCAAATTCATCGAAAACTCAATCTAATTCAGACATTTTAGGCATCCGAGTTGGTATGAGCAAAGATGACACAACCAAACGCTTGAATGAAATCGGAAAGTTAGACCACGAGGAAAGAAAACAGCAGGAGATTTGGACTTTAAATAACGACCCTCGTTACTCTCATTTGATTGTAGCTTTTGATAAAGAAAAACAAGTGGTGCGGTATATTACGGCAAAGGCACGCGAAAACGGAAGCCGCGTGCGTTACAGCGATGTTATTGACATCGTAAAGGCTCAACAGAGAAGTTCATCCAATAACTATAAATATATTGAAGACGTACAGGCGAATGAATCAACTCCCGGTTATACCAGAATTGCGAGCGGAACAGATTCTAATTATTTGACTTATTTTTCCCTCAAAGAATTAAATTTACCTGAGGAAGAAGCAAAATAAGACGAAAAAAGTTATCCCGAATAATTCACCCTACGCTTTTGTCTTTACTGGATTCATTTAATTCTTCCCGACTAATTTCTTCGTTATTTTCGATGGCGGTTAAAACTTTATTGCTCTCC
>JAIVJJ010000367.1:6713-8560 GCA_020200095.1 Acidobacteriota bacterium
GGGGTGAAGTTGAAATTCTTCCGACAGCTCGACATCAATTCTTTCCGGTCGCAGCAATTCAAAAAGTTTCGTCTGGTCTTCCAAATTCGGACACGCCGGATAGCCGAAGCTGTAACGCGAGCCTTGATAGCCTTGATGGAAGAGTTTGGCAAGTTCGGTTGCGTCTTTATCGGCAAAACCTAACTCCGTCCGAATACGTTTGTGCCACATTTCGGCGAGGGCTTCGGCTGATTCGACCGATAAGCCGTGAAACAAAAGGTAATCGGTATAGTCGTCGTTTTTAAATAATTCTGCGGCGTATTCGCTTGCGCGTCGTCCCATTGTAACCAAATCAAAGGCGACGACATCAATTTTGCCCGAATCTTTCGAGGCGAAATAATCAGCCAGACAAAGATTTTTTCCGCCGCGCTGTTTAACCGGCTGACGCGGAAACGTGAAGCGTAATTTCTCCGTCTTTTCGTCGGCTCCATAAATGATTAAATCATTGCCTTCCGAATGACACGGAAAATAACCGTAAACGACTTTCGGCGTCAAAAGATTTTCTTTTTTAGCTTTTTCCTTTATCGCTGCAAACTTCGGATAAACCGTATTTTCGAGAAGTTTCGCGTAATCCTCTTTTGAAGATTTTCCTTGCTTGTATTGCCACTGACCTTTGAAAAGCGCGGTTTCATTTATAAAAGCGAAAACTTCGTCTAAATCAATGTCCTCGACAACCTTTGAGCCGTAAAACGGCGCAGCCGGAATTTCGACATTCGGTGAAATTTCCGAACGATTCGCGTGTGTCGTGTCGCCGGAAACTCTGGATTTAACACGCGCCGCCTGTTTTCCCAATTTCGCGTCTTCGCCGACCAAATCTTCAACTTCTTCGACCGTTTGAATCGAAGTTTGGTCTTCGGCTTTCGGTCTTTGGTCTTTGCCGTTTCCGTTTGCCGCGGCAGACTTTGCTTTTACCTTATCCTTTATCCTTTCGCCTTCATCCTTTTGCGTCAGCGCGTCCATCGCGTGAAGACCGTCGAAAGCGTCGCGGGCGTAAAAAAGTTTTCCTTTGTAAAGCGGAACGAGTTCGTCGTCAACATATCGGCGATTCAACGCCGCGCCGCCCAGAACAACCGGAACGTTGATGCCCCGCTCATTCATAATTTCGAGGTTGTCGCGCATCACCAAAGTTGATTTAACCAGCAAACCGCTCATTCCAATTGCGTCGCATTTCGTTTCTTCAAAGGATTTTAGAATTTCATCAACCGGCTGTTTGATTCCCAAATTCACGACTTTATAACCGTTATTCGTCAAAATAATATCAACCAAATTCTTGCCGATGTCGTGAACATCGCCTTTGACGGTTGCCAGAACCATTACGCCTTTGTTCGATTCGCCTTCGACTTTATCCATAAACGGCTCGAGAAATTTCACTGCCGTTTTCATCACTTCCGCCGACTGCAAAACAAACGGCAACTGCATTTGACCTGAACCGAATAAATCGCCGACGACTTTCATCCCGTCAAGTAAAATGTCGTTCACAATGTCCAAAGCCGGATAACTTTCCAGAGCTTTTTTCAAATTATCTTCAAGCCCAATTTTTTCACCGTCAATAATGTGATGTTTCAATTTTTCTTCGGTTGACAAATTGGAAACGTCAACCTTCATTGACTGCGCCGTTTTGCCTTGAAACATCGTCGTAAATTCGCCGAGTGGGTCATAAATGCAAACGTCGCCTTCAAATTTCCGCTTATCGTAAATCAAATCCAAAGCGACTTCGATTTCGTGTTCGTTAAAACGATTCAAAGGCAGAATTTTTGAAGCGTTAACGATTGCCGAATTCATTCCGGCTTCGACACATTCGTGCAGGA
>JAIVJJ010000015.1 GCA_020200095.1 Acidobacteriota bacterium
ACTTTATACTAAATAATATTAAAATTTAACTCCCTCTGAAAGGACTGATAGTAATGATAGGAGGACCTACCTCAAGATCATTACCGCGCCGACTAAAATAAATAGCCGCGCCAACGCCACCGACGATAGCAGCTATAATTGCAGCTGCCGGAATACCGGCTGTTGGAACTGGAGCACCGGCACCCGGACGCAAACAAGGCTTACAACCAGTTTGCTGAGGATTGCCAAATGTGGCATCGGTTCCGGCAGCGACCTGCTTATCTGTCGAACCACTTCTCAAACTAACTAAGCCGACAGTGGTTTCAACGTAAGTTTGAGTACATCTGATTTCATCCGAACAACCTACATCAACGGCGAATGTGTTAGCTTGACCTGTATCAGCTACAACGGTTGCGTTCTTGGTTGTAACGCTTGTCGCTACACCGGCTGAGTTTGAAATACGTACCTTACCAGCTGAAAGCATACCTATAATGCTGTTGTTGTTGAATTTTAATGTTAAAGAAGTGTCTGAAAGAACTTCGACACGTCCGTTTTTGCCTAAATTTATAATGGCAGATGAATTAGTTCCCGCCGTAATGGTGCTTCCAGTAGTTACGGTTGTGCCGGAAACTGCGGATTGACCGTTGACGCTTACCTGTCCGCTAACGGTGATTTCACCCATTACATCATTTGGAGCAGCAATGACACTCATTGAAAAAGCACTCCAGACAGCGACGGCACTAAGTAATGTTAAAAACTTGCGAATCAAATTTTTGCCGAGCATTTGTTTAATCTCCTCCTGAATTTATCCTTCGTGTGAAATAAACTATTCTTAATTATACATTGAATATTTGGTATATCAAGAAAGTTTTCAAGTAATTAGCGCAATGGGCTGACAATCGTCGCGCCGCCGCCTAATGCAATTCTATTATTATCGGTTCTCGCAGCTAAAACGAGACCAACGATTGCGCCGCCGACAACAAGCGCATAAAGCAATCCCGCTGAACCGCCGTCGTTATCATCGTCATCATCGTCTTGAGTTTGTCCGCCAGTTTGTCCGCTAGTTGCCGATTCGCCGGCATTGAGCTTAAGCGTTTTTCCGCCGGTTGTTTTAACATTGACAGCATCAGCTGCACTTAAAACATTGAGACGACCAGCAATTAAATCACCGTTAATCCCTTTATCATCAAATGACAAGGCTAAAGTCGTATTCGGAGCAAGCTCAATTTTACCAATTTTTCCTAAATTGATAATTGCGCTGGCATCTTCCGGCGTTACAACTGTACTGGAAGAAAAAACCGAACGACCGCTTTGTGCCATTTCACCGTTGATTTTAACAAAGGCAGTCTGTCCGTCAATATTTTTTCCGCTAACTAAAAGTTCTCCGGCTACTCTTTCAGAACTTGCCAGAGCAACCATCGAATAAGTCGCCATTGTAGCAACAACTAAGCACATAGAAAGTGCTTTACGAATCCATAATTTCCTATTCATATTTCTCCTCTTGTATCGCATTGAATCAATTGTTCAAAAAATTAAACCTTCCAATCTTTTACACGAATTGTTTATTGATGTCAATAAAAATTACTTGGAAAAGGTAAAAAATTATCGGTAAAGTTTGATAGTTTTAGGGATGCGGTAAATTAACCGGAATTCTAATATATCAAAACACTTATACCATATTTTTACTTCGTATTGAAAGTGATGAATTCAAAAATAAATTTTCTGCTGTTGAGCATCTGTTCCCGTCGTTAAATAACTTACCAAAAGAATTTAACTTTAACAAATAAGGCTCGATTATAAAAGCTCTTGGTATATTTTACAATTATTCTTATTGTACCGCGATTAAAATCAAATCTCAAATTTCTATTAAATAGATTTTTATCGCCAATCTAGAATTCCGTAAAGTTAAAATTTACTATTTGTTCGACGACTAAAAATATACTCTTTTTGTAAAAATAAAATGATTACACGCTTTTTCGGTTAAATATACGTTTAATTATTTTGCTGAAAGTAAACTTCTGTTTTAATTTGTGAGAACTTAGACGAGTAAATGCAAGAAATCATTTTAGCTTGTGATTTGAACAGCACAAATTTATGGATGGCGGCAGTTTCATCAGACGGAAAAATACTGCGTCGTTTGAAGATCGGAACTCCGAGTTTGAAAAATTTTTAGGGTTAATTAATAACTTACTCAATTTAAAATATTTGTATTTAAACATTAAATTAATGTTGAGTCATTAATACGCCGCTTGCTTTTAGGGTTGTTTTTTGCGTATAATGCTTGTTTGCTGCAATGCGTAAAAACGTATTCTGTGGGTTTCGCGCCCACTTTTTATTTTGGGCAAAAAACTGATTAGAGATGCGTTCGATTGAAGGAAAAGTTCAGGAAAATGCTGCTCGCGTGGCGGAGGAAAACCGATTGGAGCTTGTTCACGCGGAAACGGTCGGTACAATTGCAAATTTAACAATTCGCGTTTTTATTGATAAACCGGACGGCGTGACGCACGAAGATTGTTCAATTGTAAGCCGCCAGCTTGGAGAAATCTTTGATGCGGAAGATTTTATTCCGTCATCTTATTTGCTTGAAGTTTCGTCGCCGGGTTTGGAACGTCGGCTATACAACTTAAAAGATTTTGAAAAGTTTGCGGGAAGTTTAGCGAAAGTTAAAATCAAAGCCGCAATTGACGGACAAAAAAATTTTCGCGGACGCATTGCCGGCGTCGAGGGAGATGAGGTTATTTTTGATGATAAAACAAACGGCACGGTGCGTTTTCCGTACGAAGTTGTCGCTAAAGCGAATTTAGAAATTGATTTTGAGGAAGAACTAAAACAAAGTGGCAAACGGTAAGTGCTAAATAAAAAACTTACCACTAACCACTTAGCACTAAAATATGACATCAATCGGACAAAGTATTGAGGCACTATGCAGCGAGCAGGGAATAGACCGCGATTTGGTTATCGAAGCAATGAAGGAAGCGGTCAAAGCAGCGGCTCGCAAGCAGTTTAGGTCGCAAGACAAAACCGGAGAAAGCATCGAGGTAGATTGGAACAACGAAGAAGGAACAATCGAAATTTCCGCTAATAAAACCGTTGTTTCGGAAGTAGAAAATCCTTCGACGGAACTTTCTTTGACGGAAGCACAGGAACTTGCCGGCGATGAAGTCGAAATCGGCGATATGCTGATGATTCCTTTGCCGACTGAAGAATTAGGTCGCATTGCCGCGCAAACCGCTAAACAAATTCTCGTGCAAAAAGTGCGTGAAGCGCTTCGTGAGAAAGTTTACGAAGAATATATTGACCGCAAAGGCGAACTAATAAACGGAATGGTTAAACGTTTTGAACGCGGCGATATAATAGTTGATTTGAGCACTAATCTGGAAGCGATTTTACCGAAACAAGAACAAGCTAGAAACGAAACTTGGAATCAAGGCGAAAGAATTCGCGTAGTTATTGCGGATGTATCGAAAGATCAGAAAGGACAGCAAATAAAGGTTTCGCGCGCTTCGGCGGAACTTATCAAACGTCTTTTTGAAATGGAAGTTCCCGAAATTTACGATGATACGGTTGTTATTAAATCGGCTGTGAGAGAGCCGGGAGACCGCGCAAAAATTGCCGTCGCTTCGAATGAAAAAGACGTTGACCCTGTCGGTGCGTGTGTCGGAATGAAAGGCTCGCGCGTGCAGTCAATTATCAAGGAACTGCGCGGCGAAAAAATTGACATTATCGAATGGTCGGACGAGCCTTCGGTTTTTGCGGCGAACGCCCTGAGTCCGGCGAAAGTTTCGCAAGTTCGCATTACCGACATCAATAATCGCAAGATGGAAATTATTGTTACCGAAGACCAGCTTTCTCTGGCAATCGGTAAGCGCGGACAAAACGTGAGACTAGCGACGCGGCTTGTCGGCTGGGATATTGATATTGTCAGCGAAGAACTTTTGAAAAAAGAAATTGCCGAGCAGATGGGCAAAATGATGGCATCGGGCGAAGCTGTTCCGATCACGGTTTTGCAAGGCGTTACGGCTAACCAAGCTGCTGATTTGAAGGAGAAAGGCATTACGGATGTTGAATCTCTAGTTGCCACCTCGATTGACGATTTAGTTGATACTCTCGACATTAGTTTAGACGAAGCAGAAAGAATTCTTTCGTCGGCGCGAGATATAATTAAAGCTCGTAATGCGCAAGTCGGAATGCAAGAGACAGGCGAAGAAATTAACGAACAAGGTAATGTAGAAAGCAGCAAAGAGTTTGCGGAGCAAACTGGCGATGCATTTGATAATTCAGAAGCGGGAGCGGAACAAACTCCAACACCTGAAAACGCCGAAATAGAAAACGAAGAGTCGGCAGAAATAGTGGAAAATGAATCTTCTGAAAACGCTTTAGAACAAGAGATTGTTTTCCAGACAAGCGAAAACGAAGAAAATTCCGACAATACATCGGTTGTTGAAGAAAAGGTGCAGCAATCAAAAGAATAAACACTTCTAAAGAAAGGTAAAATTTTTTTATTAAAACCTGTATTTGAATATTGAGAATTAGGCGGAAAGGAAATACGCAAAGCGGATTGATTTATAGATAATCTGTTAACTTAAGATAAATATGCCCGTAGGAACAGTTCGGATTTACGATTTAGCACGAGAGCTTAAACAGGACACCAAGCGCGTTATTGAAGAATTACGACGTGAGGGCGCAGATGTTAATGTGCCTTCAAATTCCGTAACCAAAGAAATCGCGGAAAAGGTGCGCGGCAGGTATTTTCCGAAAACGGAAGTTGCTCCGAAACGAACAATAAAAGTTATTAAGAAAGCGCCTAAAACAGAAGAAGCCGCCGAACAGGAAATTGCGGAAGTTGAGGCTGTGGCTGCGCAAGAAGTTGAAATTGAAAAACCGAAGAAAACGGTAAAGCCTCCTGTCATTGAAGAAAGCAAGCCTGAAAAATCTACTCGTCGAGTTAGAAAACTTCAGAAAAAAGTTGAGGCAGAACCGTCTGAGAAAATACCTGTCGTTGAAGAAATTCCGCAAATAGCCCAAGTAGAAAACGAAGCTAAAGAAACAGAAACTCCGGAAGAAGTTGGAGCCATAGCCGAAGATATTAAGGTTAATGAGCAAACGGCAGAAGCCGAAGAAGTTAAACCCGTAACTTCAAGAGTATTACGCCCGACTGGTTCTCAGGTAAAACAACTCAAACTAACTCAAGAGGCTCGGGAAAGAGGATTCAAAACGGGCGACCGGATAGTTAGCGAAGCGCCGACTCAAACCGGAAGGCTAAAAACCGAATCCGTTAACGAAAACGTAAGGAAAGATTCGTCTCGAGACGGAAAAAGCGACGTAAAAAATTCGGACGTTCCACCGGTAAAAAAGGCGGTAAAAAATTTGATGATAAAGGCGGAAGGTTTGAAGAAAGGGATTTTATTATACAGCGTCCAAAATCAATCGAAGAACGCATTATTGAACAAGTAGGAACATTCGATAATCAAAATCTCAAAACTGTTCGTTTGACTGAAGGCGCAACTATTCGGGAATTTTCGGAAGCACTCGGCGTAACACCGCGCGATATTGTTCAATTGCTTGTCAAGCGAGGTATTTTCGCTACGCTCAATCAGCCAATCGGCGAAAGTATGGCGAACGAAATCGGCATAACGCTTGGCTATAACGTCAGCTTTGTGCCGTTTGAAGAAATGGTTATCGAGCAGGAATTTGAAGAGCTTATTGCTACTGACGCTGATGACGTTGAACTGCCGCGTCCGCCTGTGGTTACCGTAATGGGACACGTTGACCACGGAAAAACTTCTCTGCTTGACGCGATTCGTTCGGACAATGTCGCTGAAGGCGAAGCCGGCGGAATTACGCAACACATCGGCGCATACAGCGTTTTTGTACCAAACCCCGATAATCCTGAAGAAAAACGGCGCGTTGTTTTTCTCGACACACCGGGTCACGAAGCGTTTACTTTGATGCGCGCGCGCGGCGCAAAAGCGACGGATGTAGTCATTTTGGTTGTCGCTGCTGACGACGGCGTGATGCCGCAAACAATAGAAGCAATTGAACACTCGAAAGCCGCTGGTGTTCCGATAATCGTAGCAATTAACAAAATTGATAAGCCTGATGCTTCGCCCGATAAAGTTAAACAAGGTCTCGCCAATCAAGGTTTACAACCGATTGACTGGGGCGGCGAGACAGAAATGGTTCCGGTTTCGGCAAAGAAACGCGAAAATCTTGATACATTGCTAGAAACGGTTTTGTTAAGTACGGATATTCTGGATTTGAAAGCAAGCCCGACCAGACGCGCTTCGGGCGTTGTCTTAGAAGCCAAACTAGATAAAGGTCGCGGCTCGGTGGCAACTGTTCTGGTACAGCAGGGAACTTTGCACGTTGGCGACCCGTTTATCGTCGGGCATTTTTACGGTAAAGTTCGGGCGATGTTTAATGACCGTGGCGAAATCGTGCAGGAAGCGCCGCCTGCAACGCCGGTAGAAGTTCTCGGACTTCAAGGTGTTCCCCAAGCTGGTGATACATTCCAAGTTGTTTCCGATATTGACAAGGCTCAAACTATTGCAAACCAGCGTCAAATACACGCTCGCAACGTGGCAATGCTCAAAACGACCAAGCGCGGCATCGAATCGCTCGGATTGGCTGAAGTCAAAGAGTTGCTTGTAGTCTTGAAAGCCGACGTTCAAGGGTCGGTTGAAGTTCTTCGTGCAACACTAGAAAAACTTTCAACCGAAAAAGTGAAAGTGCGCGTGATTCGTTCAGGTGTCGGTGCGATAACCGAATCGGACGTGTTGCTGGCATCGGCAACGCAAGCCGACGAAGTTTCAACCGCCGTTGTTATTATCGGTTTTAACGTCCGACCAAGCCTGCGTGCAACGGAAATAGCCAAGCAGGAAGAAGTTGATATTCGCTTGCACTCAATCATTTATAAAGTCGAAGAAGAAATTCGCGCGGCGATGATTGGAATGCTCGACGCAATTGAAAAGGAAGTAATTCTTGGAAAAGCCGTTGTTTTGGATATTTTCAAAGTTTCCAAAGTCGGCACAATTGCCGGTTGCCGAGTAATCGATGGAGTTATTCGTCGGCAGGCAAAAGGGCGTATTATTCGCGACGGCGTAGTCGTTTGGGAAGGCGATATTTCCTCGCTCAAACGATTTAAGGAAGACACCAACGAAGTTCGCCAAGGTTTTGAATGCGGAATCAGTCTGGCTAATTTCAATGACATCAAAGTTGATGACGAAATCGAAGCGTTTGTGATTGAAAGAATTGCAGCAACAGAACTTTAGTAGTGGTGAGTGAGTAGTGGTGAGTGGTTAGTGAAAGACATTACTCATCACTCACCATTCACCACTACCCACTATCTATGCGTCGTCCTGAAAGATTAGCAGAAGTTTTACGCGCGGAAGTAACGGAAATTGTTGGTTATGAACTCGAAGACCCGCGCCTGCAAGCCGTAACGGTAACTGATGTCCGCGTATCGGAGAATCTACGCGAGGCAAAAGTTTTTGTCGTTGTTCACGGCGATGATAAAGAAATAAAAGAAGCACTCAAAGCTCTGCAAAACGCTGCCACTTTTGTTCGCCAAAAAGTTGCGTTAAATCTGGATTTGCGTCATGCGCCGCTTATTAATTTCGTGCGCGATACCGTTGAAGAAAATGCAGTCCGCGTGCAAGAACTTTTAGAAGAGATACATTTAACGGATAGTTGAAAGTGGATAACGGATAGTTTTGAAAAATTTAATTTATCCGTTATCCACTTTCAACTATCCACTATTTTTAGAATGCTAAGTCAAGTTGTTGAGTTAATTGAAAACAAACAGAATTTTGCAATTACCACGCACGTCCGACCGGACGGCGACGGAATTGGTTCTTCTTTGGGATTATGCTGGCTTTTACGCTCTCTTGGCAAAAACGCTGAAGTTATCGTTCGTGACGGAATCCCAATTTCTTACACACTACTTCCGGGAGCAGAGGAAATACGGCAGATTTCGCAGGTCAACGGAAAGTATGACGCAATTTTCGTAATTGAATGTTCCGACATCAATCGCCCGGGCATTAAAGGCTTGGAAAATCAAATTACGGTCAACATTGACCATCACGCTACCAGCGAACATTTCGGCACGATAAACTGGATTGACGCGACGGCTTCGGCAGTCGGTGAGATGATTTACAATCTTTGCAAAGCCATCGGCGGACGTATTACCAAAGAAATTGCTGAATGCGTTTATTTAGCGCTCGTTACCGATACCGGCTCGTTTCATTTTTCAAATACAACTGAAAGAACTCTTAAAATTGCTTCCGAATTAGTAAAGGTCGGCGTCAAACCGGCGAGAATTTCCGAAGCTGTCTACAATAGCTACCCTTGGAGCAGAATTGAATTAATGCGTCAGGTTTTGGCAACGGTCAAACGCGATGCAGACGGAAAAGTTGCTTGGATGAGACAAACACATGCGATGAGCGAAAATGCAAATGCCGTTGATGGCGACAACAGCGGATTTGTCAATATTCCGCTTGCCGCAAAAGAGGTTGAAGCAGTTGTTTATATGCGCGAGACCGCGCCGAATAATTATCGTGTCAGCCTGCGTTCAAAGGGTGATATAAATGTAGCTCGCGTTGCGGAAAAATTCGGCGGCGGCGGTCATAAAAACGCGGCGGGTTGTCGCGTCGAAGGCGATTGGGACGAAAAAGAATGTGAGATTGTTTCGGCTTTGATTCGGGCGGTTGAATAGGCACACAACAGCGTAGAAAGGTTTGAGTTGAGCAATTTAATACCGGAAATAGGACACGGATTAATACGAAAAAAGCACTGATTCAGGCAATGAAATTTTTGAAACAGTCCGTGAAAATCCGTTTTTATTTCGTGTTCATCTGTGTCCAACTTCTTATTTTATTCCCAGAAAATTCAAAGAATCTTTTGAACGACACCTATCTTCGGGCAGAGATTTTCCAAAACACAAATTTCACATTTTGGCTTTCGAGCCTGACAAATTTTTCTGCCGTGGAAGATGAGCCAATGCGGAAATATTATCCAATCTTTGCGCGGCACCAGTTCAATCAAATCTTTTTCAATCTTTTCCGGCACGACCATTTCGGTTAAACCCAATCTTTGCGAAACGCGCGAAACGTGCGTGTCAACAACTACGCCCGAAGCAATACCGAAAGCATTTCCCAAAACGACATTCGCGGTTTTTCGAGCAACGCCGTTAAGAGTTAACATTTCTTCCATCGTTTGCGGAATTTCGCCGCCGAATTGTTCGATAATTTTCCGACTTGCGCCTTGAATACTTTTTGCTTTGTTGCGGAAAAACCCGGTTGAGTGAATGTCCTGTTCCAGTTCCTCCTGTTCAACTTCCAAATAATCTTGCGGCTTTCTGTATTTTCTAAAAAGCGTTTCGGTCACGATATTGACGCGCTCGTCAGTGCATTGCGCGGAAAGAATCGTAGCAACGAGAAGCTCAAAAGCATTTGAGTGATTTAAAGCGCAATGCGCGTCGGGATACTCTTTTTTGAGCCGTTTAATTATTTCGCCGGTGCGTTTCTTTTTTTCAAAATTATCGAAAATCATTTTGAAAAGGCTAAAAGAGAATTTTTGAAAATGCAAATTTAAAGATTTTGCGCTAAATTATTTCTTTGGCATTTTTAGCGAATTTATAAAAGTTTATTTCGCGCAGAGGTTCATAGAAGGCAGAGACAAAAAGATTTTTACAATTGACTGAAAAATGAAAGTTCCTTTGTTAGATTTAAAAGAGCAAAACGAATCTATACGTCCTGAGATTGACGAAGCGATAAAAAAGGTTCTCGATTCTAACGGTTTTATTCTCGGAGCAGAAGTTCAGACGTTAGAGGCGGAACTTGCCGATTATTGCCAAACAAAATATGCGATTGCCTGCGCATCAGGAACCGATGCGCTTTTGTTGGCGTTAATGGCTTTTGACGTTTCCTACGGCGACGAAGTTATCACGACGCCTTACAGTTTTTTTGCAACTGTTAGTTCGATTACGCGGCTAGGCGGAGTTCCGATTTTTGTTGATATTGACCCCCAAACTTACAATTTAGACGTTGCCCAAATCGAAGCGAGAATTACTGAAAAAACAAAAGCGATTCAGCCGGTTCATCTTTACGGGCAATGCGCCGAAATGGAAAATTTGCGAAAAATCAGCAAAAAATATAATGTGCCTTTAGTTGAAGATGCGGCGCAGGCAATCGGGGCGGAAGAAAACGGTAAACGCGCCGGAGCAATGAGCGCAATCGGTTGTTTCAGTTTTTATCCATCAAAAAATTTGGGCGGAATGGGCGATGGCGGCTTTATGACAACTAATGATGAAGCACTGGCAAAAAAGCTTTTTGCACTGCGAGTTCACGGCTCTGAAGAGCGTTATTATCACAAGTATGTTGGCTTAAATTCGCGTCTTGACGCTTTGCAAGCGGGAATTTTGCGCGTTAAGCTGCCGCATCTTGATTCTTGGTCAAACAAACGCAAGGAAAACGCCGACAACTATCGAAAACTTTTTACCGATGCTGGTTTAACCGAACAAATCGTTTTGCCGAAAGAGCGCGAAAATGCGCGTCATATTTATAATCAATTTGTAATTCGCGTTCCGCAAAAACGCGATTGTTTGCGCCAATTTTTAACCGAAAATGAAATCGGAACCGATATTTATTATCCGGTCTCGCTTCACCTTCAAGAATGTTTCGCATATCTTGGTTATAAAGAAAATGATTTTTCCGAATCGGAAAGAGCTTCGCGCGAAACGCTTGCGCTTCCGATTTATCCTGAGCTAACCATTAACCAACAGGAATACGTGGTTGAAAAAATTGGGGAATTTTTGTGGAAATAAACTGAACTTATATCAATTTTACAAATCGAACGGATTTCTTAAAATGGTGTCTGAAAACAAAACTCAACAAATAAAAATTCTAGATTCACGCACGTTGGTTACGCGAATAATTTTAGCAGTCGCAATCATTACTGTAATTGCATTCGGCTGGTTCGCAATGCGCTGGCAATTCGGGAATATGCTTGCAGAGCTTACGCTCCCGAACGAAGCCAATGCCGCAGAGATTGCTAAATTAGCGGTTAATCTTGCTTCAAGCGATCCTTTATCGAATTGGTTATTTGCGAGTACGAGAAGAGAAGCTTCGATGCCGGGAAAATTCTCTGAATCGTCCGGCGGGTTTGAAACGGTAGTCAAACTCGCGCCTAATGATTTTCGCTGGTGGATTGAACTCGGACGCACTCTTGAACAAACCGAAGATGCGGCAGAAGCGGAAAAGGCATATCTTCGGGCAGTTGAACTTGCGCCGGCATATACTTATCCGCACTGGCAACTCGGCAATTTTTATTTAAGACAGGGCAGAGGCGACGAAGCCTTTCGAGAGTTACAAAAGGCTGCTGCAAATAATGCCGTTTACCGCGACCAGGTCTTTTCGATTGCCTGGGATTATTATGAACAAGACACCGCTAAACTCGAACAGATTGCCGGAGATTCGCCTGCGGTCAGAGCGGGCTTGGCTAGATTTTACGCTAGCAAAGGGCGAGCGGAAGACAGTTTGCGGATTTGGAACTCACTTTCCGATGAAAGCAAACAGCAAAATACCGCATTTGCCAAAGTAATAGCCCAAGGGCTTTACGAGAAACGCTCTTTTCGCCAATCAATTGAATTTGTCCGTCAACTCGGAATTGACCCGAATGCAAAAGCTGAAACTGTTCAAAACGGAGATTTTGAATCTCCAATCGGCGAAGCTAAAGATACATATTTCGGCTGGAAAGTTTCGTCTCTGGAAAAAGTTGATATCAAACTCGACCCGACGCAGAAACACGAGGGAACCCGCAGCTTGCGCTTATCGTTTAACGGTTATTCGGACGCGACGTTTTTCAATCTGCTGCAATATGTTGTGGTTAATCCGTTAACACGATACCAACTTAGTTTTTGGATTCGCACCGATAATTTAAAAAGCGGAGGAACACCCGTCCTGGAAATTTTTAATGCCAATGATGATAAAAATATTGCCAACAGCAAGCCTTTTCCAATCGGCAAAACTGACTGGCAGCAGATAAAGATGGAATTCACAACGCCCGCCAATGCCGAAGCCGTCGGAATCAGAACAACCCGCGCTTTCTGCGGATATGAATGTCCGATTTTCGGCACGTTTTGGTATGACGATTTTAAGTTGGAAAAGATAAAATAGTAGTCAGTGATCGGTGGTTAGTTCTCAGTTAAAGCCAGCAACTAACAGGCTGCGGATTTTTAACCCAAAACCGACCACTGACTACTGAGTACTGACCACTGATAACTAATGACTGATAATTTAGAAACAACCTGGGCGAGCAAGTTGCTGTTTTTTCTGCTTTGCGCAACGATTATTTTTACGGCTCTGGCTTACGGCGCAGTTCATCAACCGATAATAGCCATCTTCTATTTGTTCGTTGTAATAATTGCTCTTTTGTGGGCATATGACGCTTTTGCGAGTGGCAGTCTTCGCTTTAACAAAAGTCTTTTGCAGATACCGCTTTTTGCAACCTTTTTATACGGTATTTTTCAAATCGTTCCGTTCGGCAGTTTAGCTGAAATCGGAGGCGTTTCCGGCATTCCGCGCACAATCTCGCTCGACCCTTTTTGGACAAAGGTTTCCGCGTTTCATTTTTTTGCGCTTTTCATTTTCCTGGCTGCGCTTTTAACTTATATTGATTCGACAAAACGCCTTAGAAAAATGGTTTGGGTGATTACGATTTTCGGCTTTGCTTTCGCCTTTTTTGCCATTCTGCAAGCAGTTTTAAGCCCAAATAAAATTTACGGAATATACGAGGTAAAGAATGCCACGCCCTTCGGGTCGTTTGTTAACAGGCATAATTTTGCCGCGTTTATAGAAATGACAATTGCCGTTCCGTTAGGTTTGATGTTTGCGGGAGCAGTGCAAAAAGATAGGCGTCTTTTGTTTATAACGGCAATTGCTTTGATGGGAGTCGCGCTGCTTTTGAGCGGTTCGCGCGGCGGTTTGGTTTCTTTGTTGGCACAAATTATCTTTCTCATTATTTTGACGACCAAAACAAAAAGCTACAGCCAATTAATCTTAAAAATCGGTCTGGCGGTTTTATTGATTGCGACAATCGTTGTCGGCTCGATTCTCATCGGCGGCGAATCTTCTTTAACCAGATTAGCCGAAACTGCTACGTCCGAAGATTTTTCAACCAATCGAACGCATATCTGGAGCGTAACGCTCGATGTTATAAAAAATAATTTACCGTTTGGAACCGGGCTTGGCGCTTTTCCCGTTGCTTACACGACTTTCGATTCGTTAAGCGGCTTGGAGCGCGTCGAGCAGGCGCACAACGATTATTTGCAGGTTTTAGCTGATGCGGGAATTGTCGGATTGATAATCGGCGCATTTTTTCTTTTTTTGCTTTTCCGCACCGGTCTGCAAAACGCAAAAACTTCTGGTTCGTTTCGGCGTGGTGTTTGTATTGGCGCCTTCGCCGGATGTTTTGCAATTTTGGTTCACAGCCTTTTCGATTTCGTTCTGCACACGACGGCAATCGCAGTTTTGTTTTTAACTTTAGTCGGGCTGGTCGTCGTTAGTGGAAGAAGAATGTCTGATGAAGAGCCAACGCCGAAGCGGCGAAAAAAAGTTGATTCGGCAAATATAGTTTCAATAAATAAAAAACCTAAAATTTGAGATTTCAGGGAGGAGAGAAAATGGAACAATCTAATCAAGCGACACCACAATTATTTTTCGAAACAGTAAACGCTTACCAGCGCTCAGCTGCGATAAAAACTGCGGTTGAACTCGATATTTTTACAAAAATCGCCGAAGGAAACGATAATATATTAAAGATTGCGCAAGCTTGCAATGCTTCGGAAAAAGGCGTTAGAGTTCTCTGCGATACTTTAACAATTCTTGGATTCCTGCACAAACAAAACGGAAATTACGCTTTAACTGAAGCTTCTACGGTTTTTCTTAATAAGCATTCACCTGCTTATATGGGCGGCATTACTGATTTTTTATTGTCGCCGATGCTTTTGGAAGGATTTGAAAATCTTACCGAAGCGGTTCGCAAAGGGGGTACTGCAATCAAGGATGATGGAAGTGTTTCGCCGGAAAATCCGGTTTGGGTGCAATTCGCACGGGCGATGATGCCAATGATGATGCCTGCCGCACAAATGATGGCGTCACAACTCGATGCAGATTCCAAAGAAGCTCTAAAAATTTTAGACATCGCTGCTGGACACGGAATTTTCGGTATTACGCTAGCGCAGCGATTTCAGAACGCGGAAGTTTACGCCGTTGACTGGGCGAATGTTTTAGAAGTAGCGCAAGAAAACGCCGAAAAATTTGGCGTCGCTAATCGTTTTCACAAAATTGCCGGAAGCGCGTTTGAAGCTGATTTTGGCGGGAATTATGACGTGGTTTTGCTGACAAATTTTTTACATCACTTTGACCCATCAACTTGTGAAACGCTTTTGCGGAAAATAAACGCGGCAATGAATGAAAACGGGAAGGTTTTGACGCTTGAATTTGTGCCGAATGATGACCGGGTTTCACCGCCAACGGAAGCAATGTTTAGTCTGGTTATGCTCGCCTCAACTCCAAAAGGCGATGCTTATACTTTTACCGAACTCAGTAAAATGTTTGAGAGTGCAGGATTTTCCAGCAACGAGCATATTACGCTTGAACCTTTGCCTCAGCATTTAATAGCATCGACCAAATAAGTTTATATAGTTGCGGAAATTTAGGCTTCATTTCTGACAACTATCTCTTTCTGTTTCTTGGTTCGGAAAAAACTCAAAAAATACCAAAAAATCCCGTGAAGAACGTAAGCCGAAGCAATGGCAAAAAGCATATAACGCGAGTAAAGCCAGACAAGCATACCAAGAGCGGCAATAACCAAAATCAAATAACCGCTTTGCCTGCCTGAAGCGGTGCTTTTAAAGCTCGTGTAACGAAGCGTGCTGACCATTAGAAGCCCTAAAAATCCCATTAAAACAATTATTGAAATCGTGTAAATATTTGCCAGATCTTCCGTAAAAACGCTGAGCGGACGAGGATGAAGATAAACAATAGAAGCAAGTAGTCCGGCTGCTGGCGGAATTGGCAAACCGACAAAGTTTTTCTTGTCAATTTTCGGTGTGCCTTCTATCAAAACGCGCGGGCGAATTGCTTGCAGATTAAATCTTGCCAAACGAAACGAACCACACATCAAATACATAAAAAGAACAAAAACTCCGAAATTGTGCAGCCCGTTCGCTTCATTAAAAGTTGCGCCGATTGCCCAACTGTAAATTAAAACTATCGGAGCAATTCCAAAAGTTAAAACGTCTGCCAGAGAATCAAGTTGAACGCCGATTTCGGTTGCCGTTCTGGTCATACGCGCGACCCGTCCGTCGAGCATATCGAAAACGATTGCCAAAGCAATACCTTTAGCAGCGTATTCAAAATAAATGGCGGCTTGTTCGGGATTAAGCGATAAAAGCTGAAAACCGCGTACGGAAGATAAAACCGCTAGAAATCCCATTGCGATATTTGCTGCTGTAAATGCGGTCGGAATCAAGTAAAGACCTTTTTTTAAGCCTCGATGAACAGGTTTTTTTTCTTCTGGTTCCATAATTTGCCATTCAAATTATTCAAAGAATTGTTCCGATTAAAAATTTAATTAACAACAGGCAATTCTGCTAACGAATTGTCAAGATAATTTGGAGTCAAATTGTATTCGATAAGTCTTCCGATAATGGTTTCGCCGCCAACCACTTTATCGCCTATTTTTACCGCTAATTCAACATTCTCAGGCATTAGTAAATCAGTTCTAGAGCCAAATTTGATAAGTCCGAATTTTTCGCCGGTTTTCAGGTAATCGCCTTCTTTACTCCAGCAAACAATTCTTCGCGCTAAGATTCCGACAATTTGAGTGCAGACGACAGTCATTTTTTCGCCTTCAATAGTAATAGAATTTCTTTCGTTTGTTTGACTTGCCTGATTACTTGTAGCAGGAGCTTTTTTACCTTGAAATCGTTCAACTTTGACAACTCTTCCGGCAATCGGAGCGCGATTAATATGTACGTCAACAGGCGACAAAAAAACGCTCACAAATTTACCATTTTCTCTATCTTCGATGCGCGTAACCTTACCATCAGCAGCAGAAACTATAATGTCTGCTTCGCTCGGAATCAAGCGTTGCGGGTCGCGGAAGAAAAACGCCATAAAAAGCGCGAGCGCAACAAAAACAATAACTCCAATCCAAATTTGGAAAAAAGCGAAAATTATGGCGATTGCAACCGGAACGATAACAAATGGAAAACCTTCTTTAACCATAGAGAAAAATTATCAGAGGTTAGAGGTTAGTAAATACTATTTACTAACCTCTATTCCTATCTTACGTTAATTTCTGATAATTGAAAAATACAAAAAAAGCCCGACGATTTCGAACGTCGGGCACAAGGAGGAGTGTAAATAAGAAAAATTTAGCTTCTGATTGGGTTATCTTTAGCGTAGCTGTAGGCGCACCACGCAGCTACAAGATGAAAAATCCAGCCCAAAAGACCTGCCGAGCCAATCCACGAAAAACCTGTCAACACCAGCCAGATTATGCCGATGATTACTCTGCCATTATAAATTTGTCCAAGTCCGGGTATTAAAAGACTTAAAATTCCTGCTATCCAAGGTTCACGCATTTTTATAAATTACCTCCACTTTTATCAAACGAAAAAAAAACTTGTAAGTTTCAAATATTTTGAAAAAACAAAAATTAAACTTTTCTCACCTCGACAATTTCACCGCGAAAAATCCGCAGAGCCTTTTTTACAAGCGGATGATTTCGAGCGTATTGCCACAATTCCTCCAGTTTGCAAAAGTTTTCGTTCAAAATCTGTATCGAGCCAAATGTCTTCGACATGTTCAAGTTCCTCGGAAGTTATCGGCGGCAGTTTTATTGGCATTGACTCAATTATTCTTGCAGCATTTTCCTTAAAAGAAATAGAATTTGACGCAGGTTGAGTCGCTGAAACTACGGTGGTTTCAACAGCAACAATTTCTTTGACCTCTGCAAGAGAAACTGATTCTTCGAAATTAATTTTTGTTTTGAGAAGATTTTCCTGAGAAATTTCAGAAACAACAGTGGGGAAAACAGGAAAGGGAATTTCTTCCGTCGGAAAATCAATTGTTAGAGTTTTTTTTTCTTGCGCATCAGTATCGACAGGCTTTGCAGATTTATCCCAACCGCTATTTTCGTTTTGGATTTTTTCATTCTGAAAATTCTCATCTGCTAAAATGCTTTCCAACTTTGCCAAACGCTCTAAAATCTTTTCAATCGGTGCAACGCGGCGCATTTCTACCAATTTCACTAATCCGATTTCGAGAACGTAGCGTGGCTCGGTTGCTTCGCGCAATTTGCTTTCGGTTTCGCCCAATGAATTAAAAAATCTAGTCAAATCGGCTTCGGAGAAAGGCGCGGAATTTTCTCTTAATTCTTCACGACTTAAAACCGTCGTATCAAGTAAATTCTCCGTTTCACCAGCCATTTTGAAGACAAGTAAATCGCGGAAAAAGCTTAACAAATCGCGGCAAAAATTCCGCAGATCCTGACCGCGCCCGATTAAATCATCAACCACTTTCAACGCTTCGGCGGGTTTGTTTTCGGCAATTGCTTTAGCGGTTCTGGTTAAAATTTCCGCACCCGCAATTCCGAGTGCGACGGCAACATTTTCAGTTTCGATTTTTTCTCCTGAAAAGCTAATTACTTGGTCAAAATTGCTTTGTGCGTCGCGCATTGAACCCGTGCCGGAACGGGCGATTTCGCGCAGCGCTTCATTCGAGATATGTACCTTTTCGGCATCAGCGATAATTTTTAATCGGTCGTAAATTTTCTGAACCGGAATTGTGCGAAACTCGAATTCTTGACACCGCGATAAAATCGTGTCTGGAACTTTGTGCAATTCGGTCGTCGCCATTACAAAAGCGACGCGCGGCGGTGGTTCTTCAAGGGTTTTCAAAAGTGCATTGAATGAAGAATTGGAAAGCATATGAACTTCGTCAATGATAAAAACTTTAAAGCGATCGCGTGCCGGATTGATGTTGATGCTCTCCAGAATTATCTCACGGATGTCGTCAACACCCGTGTGCGATGCCGCATCAAATTCTAAAACATCAATCGAGCGGCTTTCGGCTATTTCCAGACAAGAAGCGCAGGCGTCCGTATCATCAATCCGGCAAGGCTGCGGATTCGGTTTATCGGTTTTGTGACAGTTCAAGGCTTTGGCGAGAAGTCGCGCCGTTGTCGTTTTGCCGACGCCGCGCGCACCGCTAAATAAATATGCGTGATGGAGGCGGTCGTGTTCTACAGCGTTGCGCAAAGTGCGCGTTATCGCTTCTTGTCCAGTAACTTCTTCAAATGTTTGCGGTCGCCATTTGCGGGCGATTACTTGGTAAGCCATAAAGGAATTATTTCACTTATATTTACAGAGTGTTACAGAGTGTTATTTGTTGAATAACTAACATGTATCTTATCACTGTGTAATACTCTATCCAAACAGGTAATAGATACATTTTCGGATACATACAACTTGCAGCCAGTCAAAATAATTTGTTAGACTGCTTTTGCTTAAAATGTATTCAGTTGTCAAAGAACTGAAAGGGACGGTTTGAGAATAGTCGCTCAAGCCGTTTTTCTTTGTCTAAAATTATTTCTTGATAGATTCTTTTTTCGCCGTATCCCAATACGGTGATTTACATTTAGGGCATACCTTCGGTTTTTCTTCCTTATTTCTAGGTGCCCACTCGTGAGAACATCTCTCACAACGCCAGCCATCAATTTTTATCATTTTCGCCATAACAAAATCTAGCATATACCTAAACGAAAAATAATTCAAGTATATTACTAGAAAGTAATTTTTGCGTTTGACTTATCTTACTTATCAGTAATATACTATTAGGTAGTTAAGCAATTAACTAATAAAACAAAGGAAGGAATACCAAAATGCTAGAAATCACCAACCAAGACAAATTCGGAAAAGTTATCGCAGACGCGATTGCTAAGGTTGAATTGACAGTTACCGATAACCAAACCAAAGCAAGATGGATTAACGCTATCTCGAAAGCAGCCGCTCAAATCGAAGAAAACGGCGTGTTTATGACGTGGCAGTCGGAAACGAAATCTCTGCTTATCTGGAGCCAAGAATCAAACGAAATTTACAGCAGCAACGGCGTTTGCAGTTGCCCAGCGTTCAAACGCGGTTTCGCTTGCTGGCACAGAGCAGCTGCCCGATTGGTCAGGTTGTACAACGAGCCGCAAGCCGAAGAAATGAACAATGCACCGTATCTGAAACCGACAATCGAGCGTAAGGCAGAGCGGGTAGGCGGAATAAGAATCAATTAAAGGAAAAGGCTTAGGAAAATCTTGGCGGACTTCCTAAGCCTCTCATTACACTGCAAATTTCATAACAGGAGATACCAATTATGAGAAACCAAGATAACACGAAAACAAATCAACACAAAAATACAGTCACGGCACATATCGAAATGATGCTAATGATTTTCACACTGGCGGCGGTTTCGTTCGCTTGCGGCTTTTACTTGGCATCGGCACACATCGCGGCGATGCTAACCAATTGACAATAACCACGAGTAATTAAAACAAAAGCCGCGAGCGTCAAACCTTGCGGCTTTCTTCCTTTGGAAGATATACAAACATTGCACAATAAAAACGCGCCACAGGGCAAATAAACACACACGAGGCACATAAAATTACGAATTTTATTGACTTGTTTTCGGAAAGAGGTGTATAAAAACTCGGTATTTGAAAAGTTATACTTTTTAGTCCAGAAATGTATGCTGCTTCTGTCCGGAGACTGTAATGCTCCAGCCAGATTGCCTGGCGTACTTGGTCAAGCAGTTTAGATAGAATGCGGCAAATTGTACCTATGCGCGGGTGGCAGCCGCAACGCGAGCGGTATAAACCCGCGCATAGTTAGGCGCTATCTACTCTCTCCCATTCAAACAAGTGGGGATAACCAAAACAAAAAAGGAGGAACGAAAATGAAAGCTAAAATAGCAAACTCCAAACGTCTGAACATTCTTGGAAATAGCGATTTGTCGTCAAATCGAGAAATCTTAATCGCGTTCTTAAAACAATTCCGGCAAAAGTTGGGTTATTTTACAATGTTTGCAGCATTTCCCGCGATTTTGACCTCGCAGGCACAAGCAGAGCGGGGTGAGGAAGCGAAAAAACCGGAAGTAAGCGTCGCCGGGGAAACCGCGAAACCACTTGTTCGACTGAATAACAGCCGCAGAATACCGGAATTACTTCAACGCCAGAGCAGCTTTCTCTTACCTCATCAAGCGGGTAAATATAATAATATTATTTCCGCATTAGCTGGCGGTGATGACTGTCCCGGCAACCCGATCCCGGCAGGATACTTATACTGCTGCTGCGCCTTTTACTGACTCCGGCGACACAACGGGCGCCAACAACACTGTTCGAGTCCTCGGTGATTTTTATTACTCTTATTCAGCCGAAGGAGCTGACCACATTTACTCGTTTACGCTGACTGGTCGCGGTCAAAATCCGCAGATACAGGTCTCTACAACCTCCACTACTTACAAGCCGCTGATTTATATTTTGGATGGCCAATTCAGTGGAGGATGTCCTGCTGGAACGAATAATGTTGCATACAACTGGTTTTGGCCGTCGTATTCCTCCCCTCAAGGCACGGCAACTCTTAACAGGGATCAGTTGAGGTATCTTCCATTGAATGTTCCTCTTTACCTGTTTGTTGACTCTCCTACCAGCGGAGCTACCGGCTCCGGTCCCTATACGCTTCGAATGCAGGATGTAGGCATTGCGCCAGCGCCAGCGCCACCGGCGAGAACAAGTTTTGACTTTGACGGCGACGGGCGTTCGGACATTTCTGTCTTTCGCCCCTCGAATGGAGTTTGGTATCTGAACCGCTCGACGCAAGGATTGTCCGCCGCGCCGTTCGGTCTCTCAAACGATAAACTCGTTCCCGCCGATTATGACGGCGACGGCAGAACCGATGTTGCCGTTTATCGAGACGGAACGTGGTATCTGCAAAGAAGCCAGGCAGGATTTATCGGCATCTCGTTCGGTACTGCCGAAGACATTCCTGTTCCTGCCGATTTTAATGGCGATGGTAAAGCCGAATTAGTCGTCTTCCGACCTTCAAACGGCACTTGGTTTGTTTATGATTTAATCAACAATCAGGTTAACGTAGTCACGTTTGGTCAGAACGGAGATACGCCGGTCATCGGTGATTACGACGGCGACGGAAGAGCCGATATTGCAGTATTTCGTCCATCAAATGGAACGTGGTATTTGCAGAGAAGCCGAGATGGTATGACAGCACTAGCTTTCGGGCAAGCGGGAGATAAACCGGTTGCGGCTGATTATGACGGTGACGACAAGACTGATGTTGCCGTATTTCGTCCATCAAATGGATTCTGGTATCTGCGTCAATCACGTTCCGGATTAAGATATGTGCATTTTGGGCTTGCAACAGATTTGCCTGTTCCGGCTGACTACAATGGAGATTATGATGCAGACATTGCCGTGTTCCGACCATCAAACGGCACGTGGTATATCCAGAGAGGTATATTTAGCTTTAGCTTTACAAGCGTTGCTTTTGGTAATCCAACTGACAAACCTGTTCCCAATGCTTTTGTTCCTTAACAACTCAAACAGATAAAAGAGAAAAGCCGTGAGCGTCAAACCTTGCGGCTTTTATTATTGTGTTTGTTTTGGAGCGAAAACTCTATATATTAAGTTAAGTTTGTAGACAACACTTAAGTTGATTTACGCTAAGCTTATTTCGAAGGGGGAAATTTTATGTCTCAAAAATTTACTTTGATTGTGCTCATGTTGCTTTTATTTTACTCAAGCCTGGTAATGGGTTCTTGCAAATCTGAAACATCCCAAGTAGCTGCTTCTGAGGCACTAGAATCGTTGCGTAAGATGTCGGGCGAAGTCAAAACGAACTTAACTTTGCAGGAATATAGAACTCGTTTGAGTTCTATGAAGGCTGAAGTTGAAAAAAAGCAAACACAAATACCTGAGGGTGAATTGAAGACCCAGATAAACCGTGCCAAATCTGCTTATATAGATGCTGAGAGATATTGGACAGGATTAGAGAAAAACAAGAGCCTTACTATGACAGGTAATGAGGCGGCGGCGGTAGAAAAAGCTATAAAGGCGTACAACATACCAGCTAATGAAATTAATCCTTCAGACATAGCTTCTTCGGCGAGGTATATATGGGGAGCAGCAGACAAATACATTGAAAGGGCTACAGAATTGAACAGCAAAAGGTAATCTGTTCTAGTGAAATACAGATAGATAGAAGGCTAAATTCTGGTTCAAAGCTAATGTTTACCTAGTGTCGGCTCTAGGTCAGTGTAGGACAAAGAAAAAAAGCCCGTCTTATCGAGAGCGGGCTAAATAATCAAAAGGAGTGTAAATGAAAAATCTTTCTATTCTTTTTGACTAGACACCTTCAACACAAGAAAAGTTACAAAAGAAAAGCCGTTAGTTTTTACGCTGACGGCTCTTTTTTGTGAGACTGCTAATACTTAATTTACTCCGCGTGTTGTTAATAAATACTTCATTACAGCGTTATATAGATAGAAGTTCTAAATTTCTGAAGTTAGCTATACCAGTAAAGGAGATATTTCAATGAAAAAACAATTCTTGTTAGCTCTTATGATTTTGCTTCTGGAAATTTTGTTACCGGGAGTTTTGCCCGTGCCTATTTGAGCCTAAACAAAGGACAAACTAAAAACCAATTAAGACAAAAGCCGTGAGCGTCAAAACTTGCGGCTTTCTTATTTCAGAGCATACACCCTAAGGATTGCGTGATAAAAACGCGCCACAGGCGAAGCAAACTGACTTAGACGGGTGAATATCGGCTTTGAGTTAATGTTTACCAAGTGTGTCGAGCCTACACGGATGCAGAGTTAACGTTCGAGCGGCGCGTCGCGCGGGTCTTGTCTTGGGTCGAGCCTACACGGATGCAGAGTTAACGGATGCAGAGTTAATTGCCGCAACCCTGCCATACTTAAATATGGCATTTATCGCGCCCGTGAGCGTGTCGGTTTAATGGTAAAGCTAAACCTTTGAATGGCAATAACATAACAGACGCAAAATCTGGGCGGGTGAACCTTATGTATGCGGGCGTTTTTTCTCACGCAAGAAAGAACAAAGAGGCGGCCCACCTCAAGCCCGCCTCTTTGTTTTGCCTCGAGCTCGCCTATGGTTATTCGGCGCGCCGCCCAACTAGGAAAGCACCTCAGGGTGCGGCGTAGTTGACCGCGTAGCCGCGGACGACGCTCGCGTTGACAGTGCTGAAGTTCAGCGACGCAAAGTTCACCGAGTTGAACATCAGCGTCGCCGGCGAGAGGTCGTTCGGGCCGGCGCTCGTCAGGTTACCTTCCACTGCGTTTGCGTAGTGGTGGTGCGCCCCCATCAGGTGGCCGATCTCATGCGCCATCACCTCGGCCGACGCGTCGACGTTGGGGTTGAACCCCATGGAAGCGAGCGTCCCCGTAGTGCCGGTTTTCGGGTCCTCGATAGACCGGATGTCGCTTAAGACGAAGAACGAGTTCTCGTCGAAGCGGATCCCGCCGATGCAGTCGGCCTGCCCGACGACCGTCCCGGCCCCGCCGGTTGCCGCCTGCATACTTTTGGTCGTGAAGACGCCCACCAGGTCGATCCCGCGCGGGGGCACCCCGCCGACCGTGGCCTTTGCGGCGTCGATCAGCTCGGTCGAGACGGTCGTCGTGTAAGAGACCGCCTTCGTCTTCTTGAGCACGAGGTTGATGCCGAGGGGCTTGTAGGACTCGGCGGCGCGGGCCATTATTTGCTGGGCGACGGCCGCATCGGTCCCGTCAAGCAGCAGCAGCACGGACAGCTCGATGGTCTGCCCGCTGTCGGTGACGCCGGGGACACCAATCTTATCGGGGAGGGGCTGGAGGCAGTCCGGCTCCACGTCGAAGGCCTGCTCGCGCGTCGGCATGGCGACGCCGCGGTACCTCGATCCGGAGGTGACGAGATATGGCTGCACGCGGACCTCATAGAACGCCGCGCCAGTATTCTCGATCACGACCGCTTCCTTCCCGTCGGCGTCGGCCTGTTGAGCAACCAACACCCCCTGGTCGTTGTAGACATACAGGTCGTAGTCATCAGCCTCGAACCCCTGTTCGGGCGCAATGGCGATGAGAACCCGCTTGATTGACGTGCCGGAGATCGTCAGCCGGAAATGGTCGCACAGCGGGTCGGTACTGGTGGCGCAGACGACCGGGTTCGACGCGGCGAAGGTGCCGGACCAAGTTACCTCGTCCTGCGAATTGGCTAGCGTGCCGCTGTCCGGATCCGCCGCCAGGACCCGGGGCACCAACAGGACGGCCAGCAGAAGGACTGCGGCCAGCAAAAGAAACACGGTCAGGCTACGTGCAAGATTTCGAATATTCATGGATTCACCTCTCCTTACTTAACTTCAGACTACCAAGAACCAGGCCGGCTCCCTCACCACTGTGAGTGCCGGCGCCCACATCCTACGATATCGGTCAGGCAGGAACGCGGGCTAGGTTGATGGGTACAGGATAAAGGAGGGTGGTTGAGGAAAACTTGAGTCGTTGAAGGGTGGAGGTTTACGCGTTTTGGAGCCGCTCGCGGAAACAGAAATCCTAACATTCTTTGTGTCCAATTTCTTGGGGGTCGGTCAGGTGAAGACTCTGTATTCTAAACTGGGTCACTTGGATGGGGTCAGGTCACATCCCATCGGCCCCGGTCTTCGACATCACTCATCGAGAACTTCCACCTTTGGGCGTGATTATATTGTGAGCCAATTGAACGGATGCTGAACGTGCCCGCTCGCGCGTCGGGCGGGGTGAGGACACCGGAAGCGGCCTCAAATGGATGTGAGAAGAGGCGGCGACTGTTTTGCGCCGGTCGCCGCCTTCCCTAAAACCTATCCGCACATGAGGCACATAAATTAAGAATTTTATTGACTTGTTTTCGGAAAGAGGTGTATAAAAACTCGGTATTAGAAAGGATATACTTTTTAGCCCAAGAAATGTATGCTGCTTCTGCTTGACGGCTAAAACGTTCCAGCCAGATGGCGTGACGAACTTGGTCAAGCAGTTTAGACCCGGATAGCGGCAAATTGTACCTATTTCGGATTTATGCCGCAAAGTTGCGGTATAATAACTAGTTACAGCATTTTATGTCGCTTGAGCCTGTTTAAGGCGAACTTTTGCCGGATAAATTTCATCCTTTGCATAAAATGCTCTAACCAATCGTTGGAACCGACATCCCGCGACAACAGGCTCGTTGACTAAAGCTCAAGTTTCCAGCCGCGGCACAAGCCCCATTCGTCGCGGGTTGGCGGCTCTGCTGGCTGTGAGTGAGCCGCCGCTAAGCTATCGACCGCTCCTCAGGGGTGCGGCTCAACTCAATCGTTATGCTTTTATCTCGTTACTATAATTACTAGGAGGAACATGAAATGCGAATAGCCAAGAATGACATTCCAGTTAGAATCAATGCGCCGGGCGCGGTAGCTCGCCAAAAGATAAATTTTGGCGATGCCTCCGGATACGGCGAAATGTGCGGTGAGTATTTTTCTCTAGCCGCCGGCACGGATATTGCGCCGCTGCTCAAGGGGTTGGAGGGCGATCTGTGCCAATCTCCCCATTGGGGCTACCTTTTGCAGGGACAAGTTACCTCCACCTACGCCGACGGGACAGAGGAAACGGTCAACAGCGGCGACTTATTTTACTGGTCGCCCGGACACACTATCAGAGTCGCTGAAGATGCCGAGGTGATTCTGTTCAGTCCGACAGACGAGCACAGCAAGGTTATAGACCACTTGCGGGACCAGTTGACTGGCTAACGTCGAAGGCATCGGCGACGAGTGGAGTTTGCTTGCCATAAAATTTTAACAATCGAAAGAGCCGCTCGCCGAAATTGCCCTCGCCGCCGGTTTTTCTAATCAGTCTCACTTCTCCAGAATCTTCAAGCAAGTAACTGGGATGACTCCTGCCCAATACCGCGCAGCAAGCACCCCCTCTTAATTGCAGACAAGACCTTTTGATTGTGATAGACCTAAACAACTGCGACGTGATAACTCTTGAGTAAGACGCTTTAAGATCCCATGATTATCATATAGAGGAAAATATTATATGAAAAAATATTCGTCAGTTCGCTGCTCATCGGTGCACTTTTTGCAGGCACAATCACAACCGCGCTTGTTTTTTTATCAACAACACTAGCAGGGCAGACTCTAGAGAAACAGCAGCCTGTCCAAACTCTTGGTGATTTCAACCCTATTGAAGCCCAAGAAGCGATTGAAAACTTGGCTAAACTACTGGAGGAAAATTTTATCTATCCAAAGATCGGTAAATCCTATGCGAACATGCTGCTTTCTAAAATGACGAGCGGTGCTTATTCAAAATTCGGGAGCGCCGAGGAATTCGCTAAGGTAGTCACTGCCGATCTGCAGTCAATTCATCCTGAAGGGCACTTGAAACTTTTTCCACCTAGCACGCCGACTTCAGTCAATTCAGCTGCTGAAAATGTCAATCCGATACGCGGAATTGGTAAAGCCGGGTGGCTCGCTCCGAGAGTGGCTTATATGAGCATACACGGCTTTACTGGCGCACCCGAAGAGATAACCAGACTTCGGAAGATTCTTAACGATTTCTCTACAGCAAAGATTTTGATCATCGACGGGCGCTTTTATGACGGGGGCGGACTTCGCGAAACTGACCTTATGTTTTCCTATTTCTTCGATAAACCAACGACAATCATTCAGATGGATACGCGCCTCGACGTAGAACAGCGGGGCGGCAGCTTCCTGATCGAAAGCGAAACGCTGAAGAGGATTGCCGCTCCCGAAGGAATCGTTCGCCGAGAGCAGGTGGCAATTCCGTCGGAAAAAAAAACTAATCTTATGAAAGCTCAAATTTTCCTCCTGACTTCCAAGAAAACAGCATCCGGGGGCGAGCATTTCTCTCTAGCCATGAAGCGCACCGGTCGGGCAACGCTTATCGGAGAGAAAACAGCCGGAGCGGGACATTTTGGCAGAACTAGGGATCTAGGCGGCGGTTATCGAGCCTTCATACCAATCGGTCGCCCCTTTGACCCCGATACGGGCAAAGGCTGGGAGCAAACGGGCGTGGAGCCACACATTAAGGTTCCTGCTGAAAAAGCACTTGATGAGGCGCTTCGGCGTGCCAGAGTCAATCCGTCAGCCGCGAGGAACGCATTGAAATCTTTCAAGATAGACCAATCACCACATTGAGGCTATAAATGCCCTTGCCTATTAATCTCTCAACACCCAACGTATGAGTGGTACTTGACTCGCAAACGAAATGGTAGATACGTGAAATAAGTGCGATAATGAACGCGCCGCCCAACAAATCAATGGACGTGAGTGCAAAACAGCAGCTCTCTTAAAACGATGTGTAGTAAATTCTAAGCTGGATGCAATAAAAAGCCGCCCCACACAATAAAAACGCGCCACAGGTCGAATAAACGTACATGAGGCACATAAAATTTACGAATTTTATTGACTTGTTTTCGGAAACAGGTGTATAAAACTCGGTATTTGAAAAGTTATACTTTTTAGTCCAAGAAATGTATGCTGCTTCTGTTTTGACGGCTAAAACGTTCCAGCTAGATGGCGGGGCGTATTTGGTTAAGCAGTTGAGACATTATGCAGCAAATTGTACCTATGCGCGGGTTTATGCCGTAACGCGAGCGGTATAATAAGTTATGCGCCAGGTGTTATAATAGGTGATAGACTATGGATGCTGAACAAGAGAAAGTAGCTTTGGATAAAGAAATCCGCTATCACGTCTACGATTATGTTATGCGTGAAGGAGTACCTCCAACCATAACAGAAACATCGTCTGCTCTGGCACGCTCGCCGGATGAGGTTAGAACTTCCTTTCAGCGTCTTGCTGATGAACACATCTTTGTCTTGCAGAAAGGTAATGGTGAGATTCTGATGGCGAACCCATTCTCAGCCGTGCCAACGCCTTTCATTGTTAAAGTGAGGAACCAGTCTTACTATGGTAATTGCATTTGGGATGCTATGGGCATACCTGCAATGCTGAAGCAGGATGCCACTATAGAGGCTTCATGTGGCTGTTGTAGCACAGCAATGAGTTTGAAGGTTACGAACGGTTCGCTTGAAGAGGCGCGTGGGTTAGCGCATTTTGCCATTCCTGCGGCACATTGGTGGGATGACATAGTTTTCAATTGAAAGACGATGCTACTCTTCTGGTCAGAAGAGCATGTTGAGAAGTGGTGTCAGGACTGGAATCTGCCGCGAGGTGAGATTATCCCTTTGGACAAGTGCAATCGGTTGGCGCAGGCATGGTACAGCCCTGACCGCAGAGAGCCGGAATGGCGAAGGCGAAGCGTTGACGAAGCAGAAGCATTATTCTCTGAACTTGGCTTTACATCACCATTCTGGCGGTTGCCGCGCTGAAGATGCATAACAGGTCGTGATACAAGCAAAAGAATCGGCGTATGATTGTTTGTGACACTTTTCGGAGGTCGCAAGCAAAGAAATGGGGTGAGGGTCGGCAATGAATTTGGGTCAACTCCTTTAAGAGCCAAACCCGTCTGAGCAGTGGTGATTAAATATTCGCCTTCATCCGTATCACAGAATGGAACAATAGATTCCGAATAGGAGTGTGGAAGAACACCGAACAATTTCTTGTTCGGAGTCGCCGCAAACAGAAAACGTACCGCACGGCGGTAAGCGGCGAGGCAAACAGCAAATTGCGGAATTTATGTCACTGGTCGGTGAAAACCTTGAAAATTTACATTTCGAGCCGCGCAAAATTGTCGCGCAAGGAGACACAACCGTCGTGCTGGGTGATTACCGCTGGCGCGTCAAAATGACAGGTAAGGAATTCACGTCTGATTTTGTTCACGTCAACACTTTCAACGACGAAGGCAAAATGACGAGCTTCAAAGAATATCTTGACACTGCCACCGCCCGCGACGCTTACACAGCAGCTAAAGCTTCGTAAAAGTTAATACAAGTGAACAGGCTAAACAAAATATGGCATTTCTTTACCTCCAAAGAAAAAACTTGGTTTATTTTAAGCGGAAAATTCTTTGGATTTGCCGATTGTTATCGTTTTGCCTGATTTTTCTTTTCGTTTCTCCAATTTTTCCGCAATATAGATTTGAAAATTGGTCAACCGAACAAGGTTTGCCTTACAAAACGGTAAGAGGGGTTTTACAAACCAGTGACGGTTATCTCTGGGCGGCAACATCCGACGGTTTGGCGCGTTTTGACGGCGTGCGTTTTACGGTCTTTAATACGGCAAACTCGCCGGGACTGAAAACAAATCGCTTGGATAATCTGGCGGAAACTTTGGACGGAAGCCTTTGGCTCAGCGGAGAAGAGGGACTTTTGTTCCGTTTTCGCGACGGAGCGTTTTCTTTTCTTTCGACTGCCGAAGGCTTGCCCAGCGACGTTATTTTTTCCATTTACGCCGACCGAAGGGTAAATCGTTTGACGATTTTGACGCAGCGTGGAATCGCCGTCTGGCAGGACGAAAAAATTGTTTCGGTCGAACATTTTCTCGAACCGCTTCGCCCCTTCACTGCGCTGCTCGACAACACGGGCGCATACTGCGTCAAAGAAAAAAATGTTTTGCGGCGACGGACGGCTGCCGGCATTGACGAATACAAACTGCCAGAAGATTTGTCCGAAACTGACCTGACAGCAGTTTACGAAGATCGTGCGGGCGCAGTTTGGATCGGCGTGCTTCATCCTCCGCTTCCGAGCAAAGCCAAGCTTTACGTTTTCAAAAACGACCGGATTTCGGTTTTCGACGAACGCGACGGTCTCCCAAACGCTTTCATTCAAAAGATTTTGGAAGACCACGAAGGCAGCCTGTGGGTTGCCACTGGGCAATTTGAGGAAGGCGGGCTGGTCAAAATTGAAAACGGAAAATTGCGCTCTCTCTCTAAAGGGGAGGGCTTTAACGGCACTGGAGTTCTCGATCTGACCGAAGACAGCGAGGGCGCGCTTTGGGCTGGAATTTCCGACAGCGGTTTGACACGAATAACGCCACGCTTTATCACGAATTTTACCAGCGATAAGAATGGATTGTCTTCCGACAATATTTATCCGCTCTATGAAGACCCAAACGGCGAAATCTGGTCGGGTTCGTGGCGTTACGGTAAGGAATTAAACGGCGGTATAGACAAATTTGAGGACGGCGTTTTTAAGCATTTTGCCAGAGAAAATCAGATAACTTCGCTTTCTCCAACCTCTCTTTTCAAAGACCGCGAAGGAAATTTATGGATTGGCGCCTACGCCGGTTTGACGAAGTACAAGGACGGAAAATTTACCAGGTACACGAAAGAAACGGGCTTCATGCCGGAACATATCAGCGCAATTACGCAAACCCGCGACGGAACGCTTTGGTTTGGAGCTTTGCAGGGTTTAACGCGCTTGCAGGACAATCAATTTACAGAATTTACAACTGCCGGCGGTCTGCCGCACAACGATACGAGAAATCTATATGAGGCTCGCGACGGAACGCTCTGGATTGCCACAATGGGCGGCTTGGGCAGTTACAAGGACGGAAGATTTACAAACTATACCGAATTTCCTGCCGTGGAGGTTCGTTCGATTTACGAGGATGCGGACGGCGCGCTTTGGTTTGGAACTTACGATGCGGGCGTTTTCCGTTTTCGAAACGGCGAGTTCAAAGCAATCACGATTAAAGACGGGCTGTTTGATCAGGGAGCGTTTCAAATTCTCGAAGACGATTTCGGACGATTTTGGATTAGCTCGAATCGCGGCATCTATCGGGTCAGCCGCCAGCAGTTGAACGATTTCGCTGATAGGAAAATACAGACAGTGACGAGCGTCGCCCACGGTGTCAAAGACGGCATGGTGGACGCGGAATGCAACGGCGGGCGTCGAAATCAAATACACGGGTTTGAGTTTTAACAACCCGGAACAAATTAAGTTCATATACAAGCTCGAAGGTTTGGATGAAAATTGGGTTGACGCGGGAACGCGCCGCCGTGCCTTCTTTACGCATCTTCCGCCGGGCGAATATGCGTTTAGAGTTTCCGCTGCCAATGTTGACGGCGTTTGGAATGAAAGGGGTGCCAGCTTGAAAATCATGGTCAAACCGCCCTTTTACCGGACATACTGGTTTTTAAGCCTGAGCATTTTAACTTGTGCCGGAATTTTGTTTTTCCTCTACAGACGCCGGGTCAAAAATCTCGAACAAAGACGCGCCGCGCAGGAAGAATTTTCGCGCAAACTACTCGAATCTCAGGAACAGGAACGCCAGCGCATCGCGGGCGAACTGCACGACAGCTTGGGACAGAATTTATTAGTTATCAAAAATTGGGCGTTAATTGGCATGAAAAACGGCGCGGATTCAAGTCAGCAGCTCACCGAAATTTCCGAAACGGCTTCCGTTGCGATTAATGAAGTGCGCGAAATTGCTTATAATCTGCGCCCGTATCACCTGAACGAACTCGGGCTGACAAAAGCTGTCGAATCAATGCTTGAACGGGTGGCGAAATCTTCGACGATTAATTTCGTTTGGGAAATTGATTTGATTGACGGGTTTTGCGCGCGAGAGTCGGAGATAAACTTTTATCGCATTGTGCAGGAATGCTTGAACAACATTATCAAGCATTCCGGAGCCTCGGAAGCGGGCGTCAAAATCCGTCGGAGCGAAAACGAAGGTGTGACACTGTTGGTTTGGGACAACGGCAAAGGCTTTGATACTAACTCGATGGCTTTGAAACGCGCCAGCCAGAGCGGTTTCGGCATGGCTGGAATCAGCGAACGTGCACGAATTTTAGGCGGGAAAATTGTGATAAATTCGACTCCCAATGAAGGAACAACCGTCAAATTAACTTTTGTATGTTGAATGAAATAAAAATTCTGATAGTTGACGACCACCCGATTTTTCGGCGTGGGCTGCGACAGGTCATCGAAGCGGACGCGAAATTAAAAGTCGTTGCCGAAACCGAAAACGGTGTCAGAGCATTGGAGTTGATTGAAAATTTGAAACCTGCAGTCGTCGTCGCCGACATCGATATGCCGCAAATGGGCGGGCTCGAACTCGCTCGAAAAATTCAAGATAAAAATCTGGAAACAGCTCTCGTTTTTCTGACGATGCATAATGATGAAACGATGTTCAATGCGGCGATGGACTTACACGTTCAAGGTTATGTTCTCAAAGACAACGCCGTCAGCGACATTACCGACTGCATTAAGGCTGTCGCGGCGGGAAAACATTACATCACAGCGTCGCTTTCGGAATATCTTCTTAAGCGAAGCCGCAAAACCGCCGACTTTAAAGAACAAACCAGTGGTTTAAACGTATTGACCAAAACCGAGCGCCGCGTTCTGCAATTGATTGCCGAAGAAAAAACAAGCAAGGAAATAGGCAAAATTCTCTTCATCCACCCGCGCACGGTCGATAATCACCGCACAAACATCTGCCAAAAATTAGACATTCACGGCACAAACGCGCTCCTGCGTTTTGCGCTGACGCACAAATCAGAGCTTGCCGGATAAATTTTGGTTCTGATTTTGTGTGAAAACACACAGAAAAATGTGTGACTTCACACGATTGAATTGTGTGTTCGACTCTATTCACAAACCCGACGATTCAAATTACCCTTTCTCTATCGTTTAGTTCACCACTAACTATCCAATCGAAATGAAGAAATGAAACACATCAAGAGAAGTGTTTTTTACTGGTCATAATTTTGTTGCACGACTAGGCGCTGAAGGATGAACATTCAAACCCGTCACGTTTCAAGTCGCAACTCCAAACGCTTAGTAACCGGGATTTTTATGAAACTGCTCATTGTGGAAGACAATCTGAAAATACGCCGGATGATTAAATCAATCGTCTGCGGAATAGCCGACCGGATAGACGAATGTGAAGACGGTGATGAAGATAATCGTGACAAATTACAATGACGATTATTTTAGGGAATCGGCGCGTGAAGCGGGCGCGGTTGACTACATTTTGAAGGAAAACCTGTTCGACATTCTGCCGATTATTCAGCAGTAAAAAAAGGATTAGAAAAATAAGAGGAGCGATGACCCTTTTTTGCTCCGAATGTCGTTTAGACAGGTAGAAGAACAAATTTATAGGAAACATTTCGAGAAGAAGAATTAAGTTTTGATTGACGCGGCAGCCAAATATATCGGGCAAGACCGCACAATCAAATAACTTCCCTAATTTTCAACATTCATACAGGCGGGCAAATCGCTTAAACCGAGTGCGGCGAATCGTCCAGACAAAACCCTTGTTGCACTTGGTCTAAATAGAAAAGGAGATAAAAACTATGAAAAACATCTTTTTAATGTTCGTTGTGACATTTGCCTTTGCCGGATATGCTTTCGGCGAATGCAATCAGGCAGACAAAAAGGCTCTCGAAGCGTTTGACCACGCATGGAGCGTCGCAGGCGATAACGGCGACCGCGCCGCTTTGACGAATATCCTCGCCGATGATTTTACGGGCTTGCCCGCGATGATAAACAAAACGCAGTCTATTGATGGCACGATGCGAGCGTTTGAGCGAAACAAAGCCAATCCGCAGAATAAAGACCAGGTTTCATCTGACCTTTTTATGATTAGCTGCACGCCAGCAACGGCGACCATCACGCATCGCAACGTGGTGACGACCAAGAACGGCACCGGCGGCAAGAAAGAAACTTTTTACAGCCGAAGCGTTCATTTTCTGGAAAAGCGCGGCGGCAAATGGCAGGCAGTCAGCAGCGCGAATCACAGTCTCGATGATTACGGCGTTCTGATGTATATGGAACATGATTGGAGCAATGCTTATCATACTAAAGGACGCGACGAAAAAGGTCAGCCGTTTGACCGGCGCATCCGCTATACCGACACATACATCAAGCGCGACGGACACTGGCAAGCCTGGGCGTCGCAGGGGACTCTAATTCCATAAACGTTTTACAAAATCAGGCGGCTATTGCTTTTCGATACTGCAATAGCCTGCTCACGCCTTTGTCAAAGTATCTTTGAGAAAATAGGAGAAAACTATGAAACGAATTTTATTAACGATGGCGATGATGCTCGCTTTGCCGGCTTTAATTTTGTGTCAATCGAACGGGAAAAACGCCGATAAAAAAGGCGGCAGCGAACAAGCGGTTCGGCAGACGCTCAACGATCTTGCCGCCGGGCTGGGCAAGAACGACACTGCCGTGCTCGACCGCATCTACGCTGACAATTACACCTTTGTCGGCGATACGGGCGAGATTATGACCAAAGCGCAGCGGATCGGCGCGTTTAAGTCGGGCGATTTGAAATACGAATCAATCAGCCATGAAGTTGTGAGCTTTTACCTTTTTGGAGATACGGCAACGGTAATTACCCGCTTCACGGGCAAAATGGCGTCCGGCGTAAAGTACTCTGGCGGCAAATTCCTAACCAGCCTGACCTTTGTCAAGCTCAAAGGTCGCTGGCAATTAGTCGCCGCGCATAATACGCGCATCGGCGAACGGTAAATATCCCAATTCTAAACAAAAAACAACAGGAGAAAAATTATGAAAAACAAAACACGCATTTTAGTCAGTTCGCTTATCGTTTTGATTTTAACTTTAAGCATCGTCGTCGTGGCGCAGGTCAGTCGCCCGTATCGCAACGGTTCGGTTTGGAACGTCGCTTTTATCAAGATGAAGCCAGGAATGGAAACGGCTTATCTGAACTACATCGCCACTGATTGGAAGCGCAATCAGGAAGCGTTGAAAAAAGAAGGTCTGATTCTTTCATACAAAGTTCTGACCACCGAAGCGCACGGCGCAGCGGATTTTAACATTATGCTGATGACCGAATACAAAAATTTGGCGACGATGGAAGCAAACGAAGCCAAAGCCGACGCGCTTGCCCAAAAGGTAATCGGCGACGACCAAAAGCAGATGCAGGGTTACAAAGAACGACTCGAAATCCGCGAAGTTCTGCAAGACCGTCTGGCGCGCGAAATCGTTTTGGAACCGAGGCGTTAGTTAATCAACTTTACTGCGCAAGACCGCAAGGTAGCCGGGCGCGTGCGTTACTTATGCACTCGACTATCGTGCGGACTCACACATAGCACAGAGCGTTTTAAATGAAAGCTAAACGACTAAAACAAATTGAAAAATTTTATCACGCGGCTGTAGAAGTTCAGCCAGCCGAGCGTGAAGCGTTTATCAAGAAATCGTGCGGCGCGGACGCAGAATTGCGCCGCGAAGTCGAGTCTCTGCTCGCTTTTGAAAAAAACTCCGATAACCTTTTAGATACGCCGCCCGAATCGCGCGCCGTCGAGATGGTTGCCGAACCGGAACCACAGCCGAGCCTGATTAATCAGAAAATAGGGCGTTACAAAATTGAAAAACTTTTGGGCAAAGGCGGAATGGGCGAAGTTTATCTTGCCGAAGATACGCGGCTCAACCGCAAAGTCGCG
This sequence comes from Acidobacteriota bacterium, assembly GCA_020200095.1. GTDB lineage: Bacteria > Acidobacteriota > Blastocatellia > Pyrinomonadales > Pyrinomonadaceae. The sequence goes on from JAIVJJ010000015.1 coordinate 35,443, forward strand.
CTCAAGTTTTTGTCCACTCCAATCTGCGACAACAAAAATCTGCTACGCCGTTTCGAGCAGGAAGCGTTTGCCGCGTCCGCTCTAAATCATCCGAATATTCTGACGATTTACGAATTCGATGCCGAAGGGGAAGTTTGTTTTCTCGCCGCCGAATACATCGAAGGCGAAACTCTCAGTGAACATTCAAAAAACGGTTTGATGTCGCTTCAATCCGCGCTCGACATTGCGATTCAGGTGGTATCGGCATTGGGCGCGGCGCATTCGGCGGGAATCGTCCACCGCGATATAAAGCCCGACAACGTGATGATTCGTCCCGACGGTTTGGTTAAAGTTCTCGATTTCGGAATCGTCAAACTGTCTGCCGATTCGGGATTCGGGACTTCGGATTTCGGATTGAATCGAGAGCAGGCGGAAAATCCCAAATCGGAAGCGGCGACGGTCATCAGAGGTACCGTTCCGGGAATGATAATGGGGACGGCAAATTATATGTCGCCCGAACAGGCTCGCGGGCTTACGGTTGACGCGCGGTCGGATATTTATAGTTTTGGCATTGTGTTTTATGAAATGCTGTCGGGAAGATTGCCGTTTGAAGGCGAAACGGCGATAGACACTATCGCCGCGATTCTGCATAAAGAACCCGTTCCGTTAAATCAATCGCTGCCCGATTTGCCTGCCGAAATTGAACAAATCGTCAACCGAACTCTGCGTAAAAATGCGGACGAGCGTTATCAAAGCATTAAAGATGTCCTGACCGATTTGCGGAGCGTCAAACAAAAGCTGGATTACGAAGAAGTCGGGCGCAGTTTTCCGCCTGAGAAGTCAAAGACAAATTTGGAAGAGCAGCAAACCAAACTTTTCGATTCGTCCTCTTCGGGTCAAATAATTTCGATGGCAAACGCGACGACGAACGAGACGGGCGCGCGCCAGACATCGAGTGCCGAGTATATCGCTACTGAAATCAAGCGCCGCAAGAAAAGCGCGATCTTGATTGCGGTGCTCGCAACGGTTGCCATTGCAGCTTCGATTCTTTTCATTCACTTCCGCAGTGCGCGTGTCTTGACCGAAAAGGACACGATCCTGCTTGCCGATTTCGTCAACGCGACCGGAGACTCTGTCTTTGACGGAACGCTCAAGCAAGCTCTGGCTGTGCAACTTGGTCAATCTCCTTTTCTAAATATTTTCTCCGAAGATCGTGTGCGTGAGGGGCTCAAGTTTATGGGGCGCGCGCCAGATGAGCGCCTGACGAGAGACGTAGGACGGGAGATTTGCCAGCGGCAGGGATTGAAGGCGATGCTCGTGGGTTCGATTGCGAGCTTGGGAAACCATTACGTTATCACGCTGGAAGCTATCAACGCGAAGACGGGCGATGCGATTGCGAGCGAACAGACGGAAGCTGAAAGCAAGGAGCAGGTGCTTCATGCGCTTGGGCTTGCGGCGATGAAGTTAAGAGAGAAGCTGGGCGAGTCGCTTCAATCAATCCAGAAGTTCGACGCGCCAATTGAACAAGCCACAACCTCTTCGCTTGAAGCCCTCCAAGCCTTCTCGCTGGGACTTGAACAGCAATTAAAAGGCAAGTCTCTCGAAGCTATTCCATCTCTCAAACGCGCGGCGGAAATAGACCCTAATTTCGCACTCGCTTATGCTCGGATGGCATCAATTTATTATAGCAGCAGGCAGTATGACCTTGCTGCCGAAGCTTCGCAAAAAGCATACGAGTTGCGCGATCGAGTCAGCGAGCGCGAGCGACTCTATATCTCTGCGGGTTATTACGACAACGTAACCGGAGAATTGGAGAAGTATCTTGAGACGTTGGAACTGTGGAAGCGCTCGTATCCGCACGACGCTCCGCCGCACAACAATCTGGCTCTTAAATACAGCGAGCTTGGTCAATTCGATAAAGCGCTGGCAGAAGCGCGTGAAGCGATTCGCCTCAATCCGAATTCGGCTTCCGGCTACTCACTTTTAGCTACCGCCTTGGTAGGTCTCAATCGCTTCGATGAGGCTCAGGAGATCATCGGGCAGGCGCTGGCACAGAAGCTCGAAACCACAGCCATGCGCAGAAATCTTTATAAGATTGCTTTTGTCCGGGGTGATGCGACGACGATGCAGCAACAGATCGAATGGACGAAGGGAAAGCCGGATGAATATGTTGCTCAAAATTGGCAAGCCGAGACTGCCGCGTTTTCAGGTCAGCTGCGAAAAGCCAAAGAATTTTCCAACCACGCCTTTGAGTTAGCCACAGCGCGCGACTTGAAAGATGTTGCTGCGCAGATTGTGGCAGGAGCCGCAGCGCGGGATGCGCTATTGGGTGATTGCAGGCTGGTGAAAGAGCAGACCGCAAAGGCACTCGGCATGTCGCGCCGGCAGCTGACGATGATCCCTGCGGGCAACGCACTGGCTACCTGCGGCGAGATCAGCCAAGCACAAACTATTATTGATGAGCTGGTTAAGCGTTTCCCGAAAGACACCATACTCAATAAAGTTTCGCTGCCGCTCGTTCAAGCTCGAATTGAACTGCATAGAGGCAATCCGGCACAGGCGATTCAGTTACTGGAGACGACCAGACCTTATGAAGGATACGCTCCTTTACAGATCGCCTACCTACGCGGTCAGGCATATCTCAATCAACAAAGGGGAACGGATGCCGCAGCCGAATTCCAGAAGATACTCGACCAAAGGAGCAGAGGCAGTCTGCCATTTTACCCGCTCGCCCAATTGGGGCTGGCGCGCGCCGCAGCCTTGAGTGGCGACACGGCGAAAGTACGCCAAGCCTATCAAGATTTCTTCGCACTCTGGAAAGACGCAGACCCAGACAACCGGAGACGAAGTAATCGGACTTTGAATCCTTGCTTCGTCAATTACTCAGTCTAAATATTTAAGGAGAACAAAAAAATGAACGAACAAGAAAACACAAAATTAGCCCGCCAAATGTATGAAACATTTATGGCGGGCGATGTCGAGGGATTTTTGAATTTGTTTTCGGACGATGCAGCTTGGCACTCGCCGGAAATCGAAAACGTGCCTTTGAACGGAAAATTTAGCGGGCGCGAAAATCTCGCCGCGTTTATATCCGGTATTGACGAACATGAGGAATTTCTAAAATTTGAGCCAACCGAATTTATCGCGCAGGGCGGCAGAGTTGTTATTTTGGGAAATTTTTTAGCCCGCTCTAAAACGACCGATAATCAATACGCGACGGATTTCGCGCATATCATCACGGTCAAGGACGGAAAAATTACCAGCTTTTATGAATTTTTCGACAACGCCGCTGCCGGCAAAGCGCACACAGCCGCGCAAGCCGTGTAACTCATTGTCAAAATTTATAACCCGCTCGACAGATCAAGCGAGCGAAATAATCAAACGGGAGCGACTTCCAAAAATCGTCTCCCTAACAGCGCATCTGTTATTCGTCCGCAAGAAAAAGATAGATGCGTAAGCCAAATAAATTAAAAAGAGAAATGACATGGCAAATTATATGATTGCTCGAGCCCGCGTTCAGGATTATTCGGAATGGAAAACAGGTTACGACGCGCACGAACCTAGTCGCGCAGCGGCGGGGCTGACGGAAAAGCATCTGCTTCAGGATGCCAACGATCCGAATACGGTTATGCTTATCTTCGAGGCGGAAGACTTGAAACGGGCGGAAGAGTTTTCCAAATCCGATGATTTGCGTGAAGCTATGCAGAAATCAGGAGTTCTCGGCAAACCGGACACGTATTTTCTCAAAGATTGAGAAGCCGGAATAAAAATTTTTTCAAGCTTTAATATGGCGGCGCGATTTGCGTATTGCCCGCCGTCTGTTATTCGTTCGGCGGCGAGAGGCGCGATCCGGGACTGTTTAATTAATGATTCGATAAATCAAACAAAACCAAATAAGGAGAAATAAACTATGCCAACAATAATTGTATTCCATGAAGTTGAAGACGGAGAGATTTGGGCAAAAGCCTGGCGCAAAAGCGCGGGAAGCCGTCACGAAATGTTCGGTAAGATCGGTATAAAATGTCGCACCTTCCGCGACCCGAACGACCATAATTCGACAGGTGTTATGGCGGAAGTACCGGATATAAAGAAATTTGAAGAACTTTTGGCTTCTGACGAGGGACAGAAGGCGATGGCGGAAGACGGGGTGAAAGTTAAGAGCCTGCGGATGTTGGTCGAGTTCACCCCATAACTGCAAACTGGCAAGCAGGTTAAAAAATTCGGGAGAAGGAGCAAAATATGAAAACAGAAAATATGAAAACAGTTGGAATTATCGGCGGTTCAGGCTTTATCGGGAGTCATATTACGAAGCGGTTTTTAGAGGAAAACTTCAAAGTCAAAGTTTCCTCGACGGACGTTTCAAATCGGAGTAAATACGGTCATCTGCTTGATTTGAAAAATGCCGAAAATCTGGAAATCGTTCCTTTGGATTTGCGGGAAATCGAGACGATAAAGGCGTTTGCCGAAGGCTGCAAAACAATCGTGCATAGCGGCACGCCTTTTCAACTGGATGTTCAAGACCCGCAAACCGAGCTTTTTGAACCGACGGTCAAGGGAACGGAAAACTTTCTGGAAGTCGCCCATAACGTCGCGGGCTTGGAAAAGGTAATTTTTGTCGCCTCGGTCGCGGCTTGGAACACTTCGTTTCCGTTGTCTCCCCAAGGTTACAACAGCAATCATATTTTTTCCGAAAAAGACACGCCGTATCACAATGAAAAAGACCATCCGTACACGCAGGCGAAGTATTTTGCCGACCAAGCGGTTAGAAAATTTACCGATGAAAACCGCGATTTGCCCTTTGAAATCGTTACCGTTTCGCCCGTGATGGTGATGGGTAAGGCTCTTTCAGACCGGCAGGATTCTACTTCCGTAGGAATGCAGCACTTGATTAAAAACAAGATTGCTCCGAATCCTTTTATCGAATCACTTTTCCCAATGGACGCGGAGTTTTCGCTGGTTGATGTTCGCGACGTTGCCGAATCGGTTTTTCAGGCGGCGGTCAAAACGAATCTGCACGGCAAAAATTACTTGATTGCCAATGAAAGCTACAAAATATCTGACATCTCCTTGATGCTTAATAATCAGCCGCCCGCGTCCTTCGCCGCCCAAACATACAGCCACGCTCTGGTCAAAAACGATTTAGGCATTAGTTTTATCAGCGCAAAGGACACATTAAACGATTTGTGAACGGATGTCGGGCAAGAGGCGCAATATTGGTGAGATTCGGAAAATAAATTGCCTTAAACAAAACTAACGACAAACTGAAAATTAATCAAGCGTAAAGCCGTGAGCGTCAAAACTCGCGGCTTTTTACTTTTAGGGCATTGTAATTAAAGGCACAACAAAATGAAGATTTTATTGACTTGTGCGGACAAAGAAGTGTATAAAAATTCGCTATAAGAAAACTGTAATTAATTAGAATATAAAGTTCGGCATTCGTCAGTCGTAATTTTGCTAATTCACTCTGCCTTTTACAATTACCGATTCGGTATAAAAATTTAGGCAGAATTTAATTCAGCCTAATACAAAGTTCGGTGCTTTCTTGTTAATAGCCAATAACCCTTTCTTAATTGTAAAATGTTTCAGCCGTCAATATTTTGATTTGAGGATATTCAGGTATGAACTTACGTTTCGCCGCTTTACTTTCTTTCTCTATAATCTGCTTGTTCGCCAGTCAATCCATCGCGCAGGAAAATCCGAAGCCGACACCGACCAGTTCGCCAACGCAGCGCAGTATACGCGAAATCGTGATGATGCCGGTGGTTTATCGAGTCGCGGCAATGGACAAGGTTAAGGTTAAATCGGATTTGAAATACACCGACGTTGACAACCCAAATTTGCTGATGGACATTTACAGCCCGCCGAATCTGGCAAAAGGTGAAAAACTTCCGGCGGTTATTTTTATTCACGGCGCGGCGGGCGCGGAATACAAGCCGAAAAATTGGGGATTTTATATTTCGTGGGGACGACTTATCGGTGCGTCGGGTTTCATCGGCGTTAATTTTACGCATCGCTTGAGCGGACAGAAAACTTCGCTGGAAGACTCGGCAGGCGATGTCGCGGCGGCAGTTAATTACATCCGCACGAACGCCGATTCACTTAACATTAACAAAGACCGCGTTTGTTTGGCGGCATATTCCGGCGGCGGTGTGTTGCTTACTCCGGCAATCCGCGACAAACCCAATTACGTTCGCTGTTTGGTTAGTTTCTACGCCTATATGGACATCTCGCAAAACGGAAATCTCTTTGCCGCAACTGAATCGGCGGAAACTCTGCGAAAATTCTCGCCGATAAATTATTTAGCGAATGGTTCGGACAAATTTGCGCCGATGTTTATCGCCCGTGCTGGACTCGACCAGATTCCGACGATGAACGATTCGATTGACCGCTTTATCCGCGAAGCCCTCGCCAAAAATGTCGCGTTGACCTTTGCTAATCACCCAAACGGCGTTCACGGTTTTGATAGTCAAACGGACGATGAACGCTCACGCGAGATTCTTCAAAGCGCAATTGCATTTATGAAATTGCATTTGGGTATGACGAAAGTTGCGAAATGAATAATGCCGCACCGAACAATTCAATGGACGTGAGGCAAAAACAGCTTCTCTTTAAAACGGTTCTTCCTAAACCTTTGCTTGTCTGTTGCCGGTTTTTGCCCACGTCATCTCAGCCGTTCGGCATCTTTACTTGAGTTGTTAGGTTAAACTATTTTAAGGAGACTCAGAGATATGGCTATCACTTTAACAACAGGAACAAATAGCGGAATCGGAATGGCGACCGCTTTACATCTGGCGGGAAAAGGTCATCGCGTTTATGCGAGTATGCGTGACCTCGAGCGCGGAAATGATTTACGCGAAGCGGCTGAGGCGAAAGGTTTGTCGCTTGAGTTTATTGAGCTTGATGTCAACAATGAAAGTTCGGTCAAAGAAGCGGTTGCCGATGTTTTAGAGCGCGAAGGACGAATTGAGGTGCTAATCAACAACGCCGGAATCGGACCGCTCGGCACAATTGAGGAAACCGACGACACGATGGCGAAAAGCGTTTTTGAAACTAACTTTTTCGGAGCATTGCGAACAATTCGCGCCGTTTTGCCTTCGATGCGTGAGCAAAAAAGCGGCACAATTATCAATGTCAGTTCCGTCGCCGGAAGAGTTGCCGCAACTTGTATGGGAATTTATGCAGCGAGCAAATTCGCGCTTGAAGCGGCAAGCGAAGCATTGGCTCAGGAAGTTGTTCCTTACAATATCCGCATCCGCATAATCGAACCGGGTTTTATCGTTACGCCGATTTTGGACACGGCTCTTGGCAGTCTTGCATCAGCGACAGATTCGGCTTATCCGAACGCGGTTCAGCGCACCCAAGTAATGTTCACGCAAGGTCAACAAACCGGCGACTCGCCGCAGATGGTTGCTGAAACAATTGAATCAGCAATCACCGCCACCGAACCCAAATTACGTTATCCAGTCGGCGACGGCGCGAGAGTTTTCACTGACGGGCGGGCACGAATGAGCGACGAAGAATGGATTGCGATGGGACGACACAATTCAATCGAAGAGTATTTTCAAGAATTTGCCACTCGCTTTCCGATGTCGGCTTGATAACACAGAATCTTTTTCTGCGCGGCTCTGACGGACATCTGTCAACATACAATCTCAACCGTTCGGCGTTTCCTGTTGAATTTAAGCGTCTGAATTGTTCAAGCGGTTTAATGTCAAAATTGAAATCCGATTGCGCTTTTCAATTGGAAGTTTTCGTAATTTTTCGTTATTTTGTTTTTTTTAATCCAAAAATTAGGAGTTACTCAAATGAAGATTCTTGCTGTCGCGTTATTTCTCTTTGTTTCGCTTAGTTCATCGGTTGAATCTGTGTTAGCACAAGACGACTTGGAGCGTTCGGTGGCGTTGATGGGAAAAATCGGTTCTGCTACTTCTCCGAGTTTTTCGCCAGACGGAAAAACGCTTGCCTTCGTTTCAAACCTAAATGGCATACCGCAAGTTTGGACGATGCCCGCGTCGGGCGGCTTTCCAAAATTAGTTACGGCTTTCGATGACCCGGTTGGATTTGTTACCTGGTCGCCCGACGGCAGATGGCTTGCTTTTAACGTCGCTCCGGGCGGCGGTTTGAACGAGCAGATTTACGTTGCGCGTCCCGACGGCAGCGAGCTGCGGCGTTTGACCGAAGGCGGCAAGGAAAACAATTTTTTAGGAGATTGGACACGAGACGGAAAATATCTTTTCTTCTCGTCAAACCGCCGCAATCCGGCTTCAACTGATTCGTATTTGCTCGACGCAAAAACGGGCGAGAGGCGGATGGTCGCTGAAAACAAAGGCACGGGCGGAATTAACGAAGTCAGCCGTGACGGTCGCCGCGCAATTGTCAGCCGTCTTCTCAATCGCGGCAATAACAACCTTTATTTGATTGATGTCGAAAGCGGCAAAGAATCTCTGCTCACACCGCACGAAGGACCCGGAAGTTTTGGCGGAGCGCAGTTCACGCCCGACGGACGGACAATCTATTTCGCTTCAAACAAAGACCGCGATTTGCTCGCGCTCGCCCGCGTTGTAATTGATGAAAACGGGCAGCCCGGCGCGATTGAAACGGTCGCCGTCAGAGAAGACGGCGAACTGTCGAGCGGAATTATGAGCGACGACGGCGCGATGATGGTTTTGAATTGGAACATCGGCGGACGCAGCGAACTAGCGTTTTACGATGTGAAAAACAACCGGATGATGCCGGGTCCGAAGTTGCCCGCAGAAATTGCCGGCGGTTTTGATTTTACCGATGACGGCAAACGCTTGGCAATGGTTCTATCCGGCGCGGCATCGCCCGCTGACATCTGGAAGTTGGATTTAGGCACGAAACAGTTCACCCGATTAACCGACAGCCCGCACGCCGGAGTTGATTTGACGAAAATGGTGCGACCTGAACTCGTCGAATACACGGCGCACGACGGTTTGAAATTGAGCGGATGGCTTTACAAACCGCACGGCGCGAAAGGCTCGTTGCCGATTGTGTTGAGTTTTCACGGTGGTCCAGAAGGTCAGGAACGTCCCGGATTTAACTCGACTTATCAAGCGTTGCTGATGCGCGGCATCGCGGTTTTTGCGCCGAACGTGCGCGGCTCGTCCGGTTTCGGCAAAAAGTTTGTCAATCTTGACAACGGCGCGTTGCGCGAAAACGGAGTCAAAGACATCAAGGCGACAGTTGATTACGTCGTGAAAAGTGGAGTCGCCGACCCGAAACGAATCGGAATTATGGGCGGCAGTTACGGCGGTTATATGGTGATGGCTGGGCTGACCGAATATCCTGAACTGTTCGCTGC
>JAIVJJ010000126.1 GCA_020200095.1 Acidobacteriota bacterium
TCACTCGCTGGTATCTCTACGATCTGGAGACGGAGCGGATCACGGAAGAGCCGACCGAGATTCTCGATCTGATACGCAGCGCGCCCGACACTCCGCGTCATCGGGCTGTGCCGGATGAAACACTCTCCGATGTCCGCACGCGCATCGAGAAGCACATCAAGAATACTTATTTCAAGAAAGTTCAGGCTCCCGTCGGCGTGAAAGCGATGCTCAAAGTCTGGATGGAGATTTCCTAGCACACAAGTTTTCTGTTTTTCTGGAAAGCTGGTTTTTCGGTTTAATTGTCTGTCGGCATGGCAAGCAGTTTCTACGTCGGAGCAGGAGGAATACACGATGAATTGGCGAGTAATTTTGGAGCAAGACCCAGAGACGGGGGAGTGGGCGGTGTGGTGTCCTGAACTGCCCGGTTGTGTGTCTGCCGGAGGAACGGAAGAAGAAGCCTTAGCGAACATCCGCGAAGCGATTGAGCTTTACTTACAGCCTGACCCGATAGAGATGCCCGCCGCCGCCGTTTTACGTGAGGTGACGGTTTAATGGGGAAGCGCCTCCGGCGCATGACCGCCCGCGAAGTCGAAACGCTGCTTCGACAATACGGCTTTCAGTTGCTTTCGCAGAAGGGCAGTCATCGCAAGTGGCGGCATCCCGAAAAAGGCTTGCAAGTAATCGTCCCGGGGCATAGCAACCGGACGTTGCCGCTCGGCACGCTCCGCAACATTCTGGTCGCCGCCGAAATCCCCGAAGCTGAATGGCAAAACTAGACATGATGAACAGAGACCTCGCCGCCCTGCGCGCCGTGAAAGATTTTCCGTCGCTCGTCCGCTACCTCAACGACGAACTCGGTTGGGAGTTTGAGTCGGACGACGTGGAAGATTTGACGTTCGAGTATGAGCCGGAAGAACTCGGACTCGACGCCGCGACCGCCGCGAAGGTGCGCGAGATCAAACAACTGCGCCCGCTCGTCGCGGGGCAGGAGTGGGGCATCTTCTTCATAGACTTCGAGCCGAAGCGTCTGCCCGTCGTCGCGCTGCGGCGCATACTTTCACGACTCGTCATCAAGAAACGCGCGGGCGCGCGCTCCGCTACTCAAGCCGCATGGCAACATCACGATTTGCTGTTCATCTCGTCTTATGGGGAACAAGCGGAGCGCGCCATCACGTTCGCGCACTTCTCCGACAACTCCGGCTTGGGAGATTTGCCGACGCTCAAGGTGCTTGGCTGGGACGCGCAGGACACGCAATTGAGTCTCGAATACACGCACCGGACGTTGAAAGAGAAGCTGCGTTTTCCCGACGACCCGACGGACGCCGAAAGCTGGCGCGAGCGGTGGTCGAGCGCGTTCACACTGCGGCATCGTGAAGTCGTCACGACATCAATCGAACTCGCCAAGCGTCTCGCCGAACTTGCGACGTTGATCCGCGAGCGTGCCAACCGCGTGCTGGCGATTGAATCGGAGAAGGGCGCGTTTCGTCGTTTGCACGAGGCGTTCAAGGAAGCTCTGATTCACGATTTGAGCACGGACGATTTCGCGGACATGTACGCGCAGACGATCAGCTACGGTCTGCTCTCGGCGCGCGTCTCGCGTCCCGCCGGATTGGTTGCCGACAACCTCGTGGACATGGTTCCTTCGACGAACCCGTTTTTGAAAGAGTTGCTGGGGACATTCCTCAAAATCGGCGGGCGCGATACGACGCGGGCGAACGGCGGCGCGAACCGCATTGATTTCGACGAACTCGGCATTAACGAAGTGGTCGAGCTGCTCAGGCGGGCGAACATGGAAGCGGTCTTGCGCGACTTCGGCAATCGCAATCCGACGGAAGACCCGGTGATTCATTTCTATCAAGACTTCTTGCAACAATACGACCGTGAGAAGCGCATGAAGCGCGGAGTCTTCTACACGCCGCGCCCCGTCGTCTCATTCATCGTCCGCAGCGTTGACGAGATTCTGCGGAAAGAGTTTGATCTGGCAGACGGTTTAGCCGATACGACGACGTGGGGCGAGTTCGTCAAGGCGCAGCGACTCCGCAATCCGCAAGCGGAAATCCGCATTCCAGAGGGCGTCAGCCACGAAGCGCCCTTCGTGCAGATACTCGACCCGGCGACGGGGACGGGCACATTTCTCGTCGAAACGATTGACGTGATTTACGCGACGCTCACGGAGAAGTGGCGCAAGGCGGGCAAGGGCGAGGGGGAAATCAGAGAGTTGTGGAACGACTACGTGCCGAGACACTTGTTGCCGCGCCTGTACGGGTTCGAGTTGATGATGGCTCCGTACTCCATCGCGCACATGAAGATCGGCTTGAAGCTGCGCGAGACCGGATACAGCTTTCTCTCGTCGGAGCGGGCGCGGATTTACCTGACGAACACGCTCGAAGAACCGAAAGACTTTTCCGGCTACTTCGCGCAGATGGCTCCCGCGCTCGCCCACGAAGCGGCGGAGGCCAACACCATCAAACGCTACACGCCGATTACCGTCGTCATCGGCAACCCGCCTTACTCCGTATTAACCGCGAATCTGTCAGATGAATCTAAACGGCTTGTTGATGACTATAGAAATGTGGACGGAGAGCCAATCAAAGAACGAAGTATGCTTCGCCTTGAAATGCACTTACAGGATGATTATGTAAAGTTTGTTAGATTCTCACAGGTGATGATCAACAAGGCCGGAAGCGGAGTAATGGGTCTTATCACCAACAATGGATATTTTGACAGCCTAACACTTCGAGGCATGAGATTCTCGCTTCTTCAAACATTTGCTCAAATGCGTTTAGTTAATCTGCACGGAAGTAGCCTTCGCAAGACGGAAGAATCACGTCAAGCAAACGATCAAAATGTATTCGATATAGAACAGGGTGTCGCCATGACTTTTGGCGTCAGACTCAATGGATACATAAGACAAGATCGCTCTGTAATCTACAGCTATTTGCTTGGGCAGAGAGACGATAAATACAATCTTTTGTTAGAAACTAGCCTGAATACAATCGACAAGAAATTATTAAGCCATAGCAAGCCAAACTACTTCTTTATACCACAAGATGTTCAGAACTTTGACGAATACCAAGTAGGCGTGAGTCTGACTGATTTAATACCACTATCCGTAAGCGGTATTGTTACGGCTCATGATGATTTAGTTATTGATTTTGAGGATGAACCTCTGCGTGAGAAGGTGAAGATTCTTATAAATACTAAAATCAGCGACGATGAGGCTAGAAGTCTCGTATCTGTGAAAGACAATGCTGGATGGAAGCTTACGAAAGCTCGAAAATCGCTGCAAGGAACTTCTTTTAATGACAAATGGTTCCAAGATTATGTTTATCGTCCCTTTGACTTCCGCCGTATTACATATCAGCCAGCACTTATCTGGTGCGATAGACGGAAAGTTATGAAGCATATGTTGGCGGGATGGAACATTGGGCTAGTTGCAACGCGCCAAACTAAGTACTCTGTAATTCAAGTTGATTTATATTTCACGTTTTCAGCTTGCACTGCCTCGTAGTGGCGATTCAGCTTGGTTCGTGCCGTTTCAATCGAGAATTGCCACGCGATCTTGATAGCCT
>JAIVJJ010000252.1:0-2741 GCA_020200095.1 Acidobacteriota bacterium
GCGTTGTAAAGTTTCCCGCCGCTTTTTAAATCGTCGAGCGACGAACCTTTTCCGACGAGAACGACGGAATTGTTTGATAAATTCTTGCTGACCACTTGAAATTTTTCGCCGATTAATTTCGACATTTCCGGCGGAAGCGACAAAATTGCCACATTTGAAAGTAATTTATTATTTAGATTCGGGCGCGGCAAAACTTCGACGTAATCAACCGTGCGGCTGATTTCCGCTTTTCCCTGCAAAAGTTTCGTTATCAAATTTAATTTCGTTCTAGCGTTACCGACCTGCGGAGTTTTTATTTCTGCGGGAATTTTTGCCGTCGCGTAATACTTTAAACTCGTCAAACTTCCGACTTTTTGCGTCGAAATTTGTTTCCCGTTTGCGTTAACAAACGAAATCTCAATGTTTAAATTGTCGAAATCACGAAACTTTTCGTCGTCGTTCGTTACGAAAATCGGGGTTTTCATCGAATCGTTCGCGTAAAATCTGCGCTGCGCGGTTTCCAAAGCTAAACCGACTGGCGCAAAAGCATATTTCATGGCTTCGACGACCGGATACGGTTTGACTTTTTCAGCGTCAAAGCTGTGCGAAAACCAGCATTCGTTGGCGAAAAGAATAAAACCGGCGGTTTTGTCCGCGCGTTGAAATCGTAATTGTTCCGCCCAGCGTTTCGTCACGGCGCGGTTGTGTTCGAGAAAAATTGCCGGATTGCTGCCCGGATACGAGTGAACGCCGACCCACGCCTGCGGCGAGCGTTGATTTTTCGTGTAGGTATAAACCGGCAAACCGGTGTCTAAATCCGGGTATCCGGTTGACATTTCCTGCCCGATAAACGGGCGATTCCATTTCGATTTTTCCATTTCCTTATCGAAATTTGAATCGGTCACAAACGGCGAATCGGCATACCAGCCTTTGTAACTGTGAATGGCATCAATGTCGCCGTCGTCAAATTTGTTTGCCTGGATGACTTTTCCATAAAGTTCCGGCTCTCGCTGGTATGATGACGACACGATAATCGGGCGCGTTGGGTCAAGTTCGCGTGTTTGCTTGACGACATCGGAAAGTTGTTTCCATTTTTCAGGATTTTCGTTATCTCTAAGAAGCATTTCGTTGCCGATTGTCCAAATCAAAACGCTCGGATGATTGCGGATTCTTTTAACGACATCGGCGTTTTCCATCAGCCAATGCTCGAAAAGTTCCGGCGGTGTGGCACCGATTTTTCCGACAAACGCCCACGGGCGAATGCCTTCGACGCTGATGCCTAAACCTATTTCGTCCGCCGCGTCGAGCCATGCTTCGTTCCACGGCGTCGCGTGTGTTCGGGTGATGCGCTGGTTATTGTCGTGCATCAATTGAATCAGTTTGCGCGGCAATTCCGCATCCCAAGGATTTTTGCCGTAAGGCAGATGATTTGCGCCGCGCAGCCAATATGGTTTGCCGTTCAAAAAGAGTTTATTTCCGCGTGTTTCAAATGTGCGGAAACCGACTTTTTGCGCGAATTTATCCAAAACGTCGCCGCGTGTCGTCGCAAGCGTAACTTCTAATTTATAAAGATTCGGTTCGGCGGGCGTCCAGAGTTTCGGTCTGAGATTTTTAACTTCGAGCGTCGTGGTTGATTTATTGTTGGAGAGTTGAACTTTTTGCGGCTGAGCTACGGCGAAAACTTTGTTTGTTTTCGGGTTGAGCCAACGCGCTTTGAGAATTGCATTTTGATCAGAACCTAGCGAACGAGCTTCAATATTAACCTTTGCGCCGGTTAAAGTCGGCACAAAATAAACGTCGTCGAGTTTCGCCGCGCCGCGCACGGTTAAACGAACAGGCTGCCAGATGCCGTGCAAATCATACGCGCGGTTGTCAGCCACAGGCGTCAGCGGTCCGAACATTCCCTTGCTCATGCTCAAAACTTTGGAAGCGGTCAAATTAACCGACACGGCTTGACCTAAAGAAGCGGTCGAAAGCGGAATTTTTTCCATCGAAACCCAGACGGCGAGCAGATTTTTTCCGGCTTTCAAGTGCGCGGTTAAATCAAACTCGAAACGGCTGAACATTCCGGCGTGTTCGCCCAAAAGTTTTCCGTTCAAAAAAACTTTCGATTTCATCGCCACGCCATCAAATTCTAAAAACAGGTGTTTTCCGCTCGGCAATTGCGGCGTGTCCAAAATTAATTTATACCAGCCTTCTTCCGCGCGTTCGGTATCGAAACCGAGCTTTTTCATCCGCGCCGCTTCACTTTTTTTGAAATCTTCCGAATCATCTAGCCACCAGCGAATTTGATTCAAAAACTGCGGAACGGCAATCGAAAAATCGTCTTTTGTCGGCTCGCTGGTTTCGATTTTCTCGCCGCTTTTAACAGCGTAATCGGGACGATAGAACCAGTTTCCGGTCAAATCTATATGAGTTCCGGGTTGTAATTTACCTGCTTGAAGTTTAACGACACCGTTATTGACGACCTTTTGAGCCGAAACGGTTAGGGCAAGCATTGATAAAAGCGCAATTGCTAGCAAAAATTCTTTTCTGTAATTTTTCATAAAACTCAAAGCGTTTGTGCCGCTTCCACACCTGCGGATTCGAGACGCGGCACAAGAAGATGAATGACGAGCAGGGCAAATAAATAAGCCGAAGCTGCAAAAATGAAAATCGGCACATAGCTGCCTGTCCATTCGAGTAAAAGTCCGGTAACGGTTGCGATTAACATCCCGCTGACCGCGCCGCGTGGTCGGTTCGGTCGTCGGCATCGGCGGTTT
>JAIVJJ010000252.1:2822-27406 GCA_020200095.1 Acidobacteriota bacterium
GGGTTAAAGTCAGCCCGTAATTTTCGTTCAAAAATTTCGGCAGCCAGAAGAGAAAAAACCACCAGACCGGATCGGTAATGAATTTTCCCGCCGCGAAAGCCCAAGTCTGACGATGCGGCAGCAGACGCAGCCAAGGGATTTTGGTAACAGGTTCCGCCGGGTCGCTTTGAATATAAGCTAATTCAGCTTTTGAAAGACGCGGATGTTCTTCCGGTTTTTGGTAAAGCAACAGCCAAAAAATCAGCCAGATAAAGCCGGTCGCGCCGGTGATGATAAATGCCCATTGCCAGCCGTAGTTAATCGCAATCCAAGGAACTGTGAGCGGGGCGACAATCGCGCCGACGTTTGAGCCGGAATTGAAAATTCCCGTCGCCAGCGCACGTTCCCTTTTCGGAAACCATTCGGCGGTCGTTTTGACGGCGGCTGGAAAGTTTCCCGCTTCGCCCAAACCTAAAGCGAAACGCGCAACTCCGAATCCAAATGCCGAGCGGGCAAAAGCGTGTCCCATTGCCGCGAGACTCCAAAAAATAATTGCCAAGCTAAAACCTTTGCGCGTTCCGAGCCAATCCATCAAGCGTCCGACGACAACCAAACCGACAGCGTAAGCGCCTGTAAAAGCCGTAGCGATAAATCCGTAATCAGACTCCGACCAGCCGAGTTCTTTTTGCAGAGGCGTGGCTAAGATTCCTAAAACCTGTCGGTCAACGTAGTTAATCGTCGTGGCAAAAAACAGCAACGCGCAAATCACCCAGCGATACCTGCCGACGCCTTTTCCGGTATTCTCCGTCGCGGCTTCGACAATCGCTCCGGTCGCGCTCGCGCCTGCCATCTGCGGTGCGCCGACACCTGCTAAAGATTTTGTTTCCGACGCTTTTTCAAAAGCGTTCGCGTCGTTCAGCCGATTGTTTTCCGTTGCCACTTTAGATTTCTCCTTGTATTTTTTCGTTGAGTTCAGTCGGGAAAACGCCCGGCACAAGCGCGTTGACGCAAATTCCGTCTTTCGCCCATTCGCAGCCGAGACTTTTTGTTAGCGCCAGAACTGCGGCTTTCGATGCGCCGTAAGCCGCGACTTCGTGAAACGCGACAAATGAAGCGAGCGAAGCAATGTTCACGATGCGCCCGCGCTCGGATTGTTTGAGCGGTTCGTAAAATGATTGACACGCTCGCAATGTGCCGTTCAAATTCGTGTCCAAAATCTCCTGCCATTCGCTTTCAGAAACTTCTTTGGTTGCTGTTCGCGCCGTTCTTCCGGCGGCGTTGACCAAAATATCAACGCCTCCAAACTGTTTAATTACCGCACCGCGCAAAATGTCAATTGATTCGCGGTTTGAAACGTCAACGGTTTGTCGTAAAGTTTTCCGACCGATTGTTTCAATTTCAGCGCAAACCTCTTCGATTAATTCTTCGCGTCTGCCCGTCGCCACAACATTCGCGCCCGAACGCGCCAACCCGATGGCAATGGCGCGTCCCAAGCCGGAAGTGCCGCCAATAACAACTGCAATTCTGTTTGATAAATCCGTGATATTTTCCGCTTGATTCATAATTTTTTGCCCACGAAACACACTAAAAACACGAAAGAAAAATTAATAAGAATTTTTGCTTGTATTTCAATCAAACTTTTCGTTTGTTTCGTGTATTTCGTGGGCATAATTTCTTTATTCTAGACCAACCCAATTGCGAAAATTTCCCGAAAAAAGTTTCTCGGCGTCGCGTTGGATTTCTTTTTTGGTTACGATGCGCCCGTCTTCGAGCAAACCTTGGTAGGATTCAAACAGCGCGTCGGCGATAAGTCGGCGCGAGTGATTCCATTTGTAAATCAACTGGTCTAAAATCCGCGCGTCCGAATGCTGCGGGATAAAACTCGTTCCCAGAAGCTCGAAACGCTCGCGGGTGATTTCAGAAATAATCGAAGCGTTATTCAAAAACCACCAGCATCCGAAGGGCATCAGATTCGCAAATTTTCTGGCGACGACGCATAATTCGTGCTGATTTTCACGTGAGAGAAAAGTTACCAGAAATTTCACGTCCGGGTTTTCCGCGCAGATTCGAGAAACTACCGAAACGTCGGCGCGTCCCAAACCGTCGCCCGCAAGTTTTAACGCCGGGTTGACGCGACGGCGCACGCCAATCATCAGCGCGAGCGAAATTCCGTGCGCTTTACAAGTCGGCAAAATCGCTTCGTTAATCAATTTTCCGCGCGCAGATTTTTCGGGATAAACAAAGTCATCTGGCAAGGAAACGCCTAGATAAAGCGGTTTCATCTTTGAAATCCAATCGTCCAGAAAGCGGCGCGTTTCTTGAATTGCGCGTTCGTCCAAATTTGCCGAAACGTCGTAATTTTGTTTGTTCATCAATGGCACGGTTTCCGCCCAACCGTTTAGAAGCCGGTCAAGCCGCAGCGCAGCGTGAAAACGCGAATCAATTTTTTTATCGCCGTTCCAAACTTTTATTTCGCTTTCGTCAAGCGGGTCATTCGTCATCACAATGTCGTTGACACGCGAGATTTTCAGAACTTTTTCCAAGTAATCTTCCGGCTTTTGCGCCGCGAAAAACTCACGCGCTTCACGCAAATCTTCGGCTCGCGTGTTCAAGCCAAGCGTTGATAAAACGGCAATTACGCCGCGTGTCGCTTCGGAGAGCGGCGTGTTTTCGACAAACAAAGTTTGCCAAATCAAATCGGACTGCTTTGTTTTTTCGAGTCTCCAAAACTCTTCGGGCGTGAGCGTGGAAAAACGAAAAAGCTCGGCGATTAAATAGTGATAATTCAAAAGCTCATCAATGCCGAATAAATTAAGTTCGCCGAACTGCGGCGCGTATAAATGCGTGTGCAAATCGAAAACCGGCGCGGTCGAAATTATTTCATAAACCTGCTGCCACAATTCGTTCGCGGCGAGCGCTTTATTGTCCGTCGCCCCGTCCGATGAAATTGCCAAATCTAATTGTTTAGTTGTTAAATTGTTCATTCTAAAACTCACGCCTCCGGCGCGTTAAAAAGGTATTTCTGGTTTCCTCGCGTCAAGCGGATTCGCCCAGCGATTATTTGGAATCGTCGGCGTCCAGCCTTTTCTTAAAGGATCTTGGTCATACGGATATGAGTCGAGACGCTTGTATAATTCGCTGTATTCCCGCAACTTCTCGCGGTTTAATTTAACGCCGAGTCCGGGCGTTGTCGGCACTTTGATTGCACCGTTTTCATATTTGAATTTGCCGCCTTCGATAATATCGTCAACGAGTTGATGATAATGCGCGTCCGCTGCAAATGAAAGATTTGGAATCACCGCGCCGAGATGAAGCATTGTCGCAAGCTGAATGCCGAGTTCGCCCGATGAATGAACCGCCACGCCTATTTGAAAAGTTTCACACACGCCCGCCGCTTTGACGCATTGACGAATCCCGCCCCAGAAAGTCGTATCGAGCAAAATTACGTCAACAGCCGTATTCAAAATATTCGCCGAGAGTTGTTCAAAACCGACGACGACCGTATTTGTCGCCAATGGCATCCGCACTTTTTCGCGCGTCCGCCGCATTCCGTTTATGCCAAAAACCGGGTCTTCCAGGTAATCGTTTTTAATGTCTTCAATTTGCTGACCGAACCAAATTGCCTGTTCGGTTGACCAAACCGCGTTTGGGTCAAAACGAAAACGATCGCCGTCAAGCGCGTCTGCAACGGCGCGGTAGCATTCAAGTTCATATTCGGGAGCGAAAACTCCGCCTTTTAATTTGTGCGACGTAAAGCCGTATTTTTCTTTTAACTCTTTGGCGTGATTGACTAATTGTTCAACTGTGCGAACTTCGCCGCTTCCGTCTTTTGGATTTGGATAACGAAAAAAAAGATACGAAGCAAACGGAACTTGTGTCTGCAGTTTTCCGCCCAAGATTTCATAAACCGGAACATTCCATTTTTGTCCCAAAATATCGAGACAGGCGAATTCGAGCGCGGCTAAAATCTGCGTTCGATTGTTATAAAGCGAGCCGGTTGGATTAGCGATTAAGAAACGCATTTCTTCAAGGCTCGCCGGATTATGACCGACGAGATACGTCTTCATCGCGCGGAAAACGGCTTCGGCAGATTCGCCGCCACCGCCCATCTCGCCTAAGCCCGTGATGCCTTCGTCGGTTTCGACTTCGACAATCGTCCGCACAAACCGCCCCCAATGACAACCGTTCGCGTGGCGAAGCGGCGCTTCCAAAGGAACGGTGACAGTGGTTGCTTTAATATCGGTGATTTTCATTTTTATTTTTTGCGGAACAAATCCAAAAACTTTCGCCACAAATTTTTATGCTTTTTCGACTCTTCATTTCGCCTTCAATAATCAATCTCAAGCACGGGTTTATTCGTTGTTGCCTTGCGCGTGTTCAAAAGCGCGTGTCGCGTGTTGTCGCCGGTGTCGCCGTCATATTTGTATTCGCGGATGAGCATAAACGAAACGAGCCGATTGCCGGCAAATTGTTCGTTAACAAAATCAGTTACATCAAGCCGCGCATTGCCGTTTGTGCCATTAACAGTCAAGACTCCGAGCGGAAAAGCCGTCGTGCCGACACCTGCGGCGTTCGCGCTGGCAAGGTCGTGGTTTGGCGAATTGTTCCAGGTAATTGCGCTCTCGCTCCATGAATCATCCGTGATGCCATAAACGTGAAACGCATAATTTTCCGTGTCAATCGCGTTTCTGCCATAGACGTTGATAATCGCTTGTTTGATTGAAGTTCGCCCTAAACTGTTTAAATCAAATTTTAAATAACTAATTCGGTCTGAATCAACCGAACTGTATTTTTTGACGCGCATCGAAGTATCCAAACCAAAATTTGTATTCGCGCTTGTGCCGCCCTGCACTTGCGCGTCAGCCGTGGCGGTCAAAGTTTGCGTCGTCAAAATACCGCCTTTTGGAATTGTAATTAACCAAACGCTTTGCGGCGGCTGCGTCAATCTTAAAATTTTGTCGGACGGCATCGGCGTTCGCCGCACGACTTCGCCGTTGCGGTCAACGCTTGTCTCTTCGGTTGTGCAAAGCGTGTTTGTGTAAATGCCGAGTCCATACATATTAATATTGAGCGAGTAAGAGTTTGTCGCATCGGTGTTGACCGCCCAGACGTAATAATTCGCGCCGTCAAAAGATGTGTATGCGCCGCCATAACCTGTCGGTGACGCACTCGTCATTGTCTTGTAACGGTCCCGCGCGTCCTTAAAACCTTTGGCAAAAAGCTGAACGACCGAAGCGGATTTTCGATAACCGCCCGTGTCGTAATTATTCGCCGCGTTGTCCCAAGTGTAATGATGACCGACACCTGCGTCGTTGACGTTGCTGTATTTGAAAGTCTGCGTGCCGTAAACGCCTTTGAGCATCAGCTTGGCGTAAACCAAACCCAACTCGGAAAAAAGGCGCGGCATGTTCAGATTGTTGCCGCTTGCCGCAAAGCCCGAAGTGTTCTCGACGTTGTGTTCCGAAAAATTTATCGGCAGAACAATGCCGCCCGGCGAGTTTGCCGCCATTCCGCTTTGCATCGTAATCATATCGTCGTAATAAACGCTGGCATCATCATCGTAGCGATGCGTGTCGAAGACATCGAAAATGTTATAGCTCACAGTTTGACCGCGATAATCGGTTCTCAGCGAGCGCGAAATTTTTTCGCCCCAGCCGATTACGTCATCGCGTGTGTCGGCGTTGTCGAGCCGCTCTTGGAATGCTTTCGGACTTGTAATTACCGGCGCGTAAATTTTCGCCGTGAGATTTTTTCCGAATCTTTGGTTGACGGCTTGAATAGCGGCGCGTTTAGCATCCGAGCCATAGCGAATCCATTGGACATAATCGTCCTGATTGATGTTACCGCCGATTTCAATGTGGTCGGGTTCATTCCAGATCTGGTAATCGGTGACGTTGTAATTTTTCGCCAGCCAATACGCCGTCACGAAATGCCATTTCCAAAACTCCCACTTGTCGGCGTAGTTGTTGTAAATCGAAATCGGCATCCACGAAGGATTGTGCGGGACGTTCCGCCAATCACGCGGATTGGTCGCCGAAGTCGCGTTGCTCACATTGCAATGCTGCGTGTTAATGATTGGCTTGATGCCGAGCCTCTGTAATTCGCTCATCATATAGGCGAGTTTGTAATGATTGCCGCTCGTTTCGACGTTCTGAAAATTGTTTTCGTAGTAAACCCAATTGACATAAGCCGGATTTTCGGGGTCGGCGATAATCGCTGACCGACGCGCTTCAAACGATGCCGAATCGCTCACGCCGTCACCGAACGGCGCGAGATCATCCTGCGGGGCAAAATACGCCGCGTTCATAAAAATCCGCAGAGAGTTCACGTCCGAACGCTTGAGCCACGCCGAAACATTACTGCCCGGCATATAATGTCCTTGTCCGTAACCAATCAGAGTCGGAGTTTTGCCGACAACTTCGTTTGAAACCGTGATGTTCGCCGTGCCTTGCGCGAAGATGGAGACACAGATTATTAAACCGGCGATTGTCGCTGCAACGCTTCTTGAAAAAACCTTTTTTATCGAATTTTTGTCAATCATTTTTCTTCCTTCCATTTGGTAGTTAGTTTTGAAAAATCGCAAGTTGATTGAAAATTTTCCGCAATTTTCAATTAATCCGTTCTTCAAACGGCAACCAGACGAGATGCCCGACGCACAAGCTCATTCGTTTTAAGTGGACGCGGGCTGGCATAGTGCAAGCTGACGAGCATTGTGCGCTCCGCAGTCAATGGTTTGCGCAAAGTGTTGATGACCATTCGCGGATAGATAATGTTGACGTTTGGCGGAATGCTTTGGTCGAAAACTTCTGTCGCTTCAAGCTGATTAAAACCATCTACATTCCACGATGCAATTAACAATTTGCTGCGCGGCGAGCGCAAAATTTGCAGCTTTGGCTTAATCGTTCGCTCGTAAGTTTCGCCATTCATCAAACCCAAAACGGATGAACCTTCTAAAATTTCAATTGATTTATTGAGCGCCGAGACAGGCGCGGTAACGACGTGCGTGCGCTTTTCAAACTCGCCGCTGACGCTGATGCGGGTGATGACATCGAAACGTAAATCGCCGAGCTGCGACCACCACTCGGTTTCTATTCCATCCGCCGTTAGCGTGCCGCTTTTTATGCCGCTTCGCCCGACGCAAAGCCCCGTTTGAGTGTTGCGAAAAACGAGCGCTTGGTCCCACGTCGAACGGTCTTCCCGCGCATTGTAATTAAAAGGAAAGTGCGATGAATAGCTGAACTTTTGGTAGCCGTCGCGGTAACGCGGGCGACGCGATTCGTTGCGTGCTTCCAAAAGGCGCACCTGACCGGAATTTTTCGTGCCGATGAGCATCATTTGGGGTTTCTCCAAACGGACGCGAAAATCAGCGCGTTCAACTGGCAAAGGCTCTTCTTTAGCAGTCCAGAAAGCATTTTGGGGCGGTATCGCATAAAGCGAAAACACCTGCATACACCAATACGGATGCCCGTTGTCAATATAGATTTCCCTGACCGCCGCGCTGCCGTGTTCGGTTAAAGTTTCAAGGAGTTTGCCGTTAGCTTTATCGAACGTTCCGACATTCCAGTGAAATTCCAAATTGCGGCGAACAATCGCCCGCAGCAGTCCGGGCGATTGATTCCACATTCCCTGAACATATGCTTCAACAAGCGGCATCAGCACCGCCCAACGGTAACTCAGCGAACGCCCGAATAAAATGTGGCTGCCGTTTTCTGCAAAAAAATAAGGAGTTTTTTTGAGAAATCTTTTTAGCCGCCCGCTAAATCGCGCGGAAATTTCCGGGTAATTTTTCCCGATGATACGATTCCAGTAAAGAAAATGACTCGCAAAAGTCCAGAAATTGTAATAATCGTAAACCGATAAAGTGGGTGAATCGCTATACCAGCCGTCTTCGGCGGATTTGGCGAGAGCTTCCATCGCCTTCAAATCAGCCAGCATCCATTCTTCCGAGCCGGAAAACTCTTTCCATTTTTTTGACAAAGAGAGGCGCGTTGCTTGATTGATTGCCGTGAACCAAGCGTGGTTATTTTCACGCTCTGGAACTTGGGTACAGCTTGCCAGCCATTTTTGGATATTTGCTCGCTCGTCCGAAGTAAGTTTTGCCAGAAAATCATCGCCGAGTTGCCAGAGCGACCAAGCCACCAGCGCGTCGTCGACGACGCGCTGCGTCGGTTTATCCGCCGGAGCCACCCAAGCGGCAAGCGCGGGCATCATCCGCGCGACGGAAACGTATGTTTTCCCCGAAGGCGTCAGACAACTTTTCAACATCGTGCCTTGCGGAAAATCGCAGACCGCAAAGCTATCGGAGGTTTTACGGGCGTTTCGCAAGAAACCGTCGAGTATTTCGAGAAAGTAGAAATCAATCGTTGCAACCGAATCCTTATTCACCGCACGAAGAGATGGCGAGCCAACCGCAATACTTGCGGCTGCTACGCCTAAACAAATAAATTCTCTCCGGTTGAGCATAATTTCTGAGTAGTGAACCAAAAGTAATGCTTTATCAGTTGCCACTAGCTTCAGCTAGTGGATAAGTTTTGCAAAAGATAAGCGGCTTTAGCCAAACAGTAAATTTAAAGATTTCCTTATCGCTTTAGCGAAAATTAGGCTGAAGCCAAGAAGAAATTTTATCTTTGGAATTCGGCTAAAGCCTTGTTCCAGTCATCTCATTGACCACTAGCTGAAGCTAGTGGCAATTTATAAGAGAATTTCAATCAGCATTACTTTTAGCTCACTGCCAATTTCTGATTTCTTCAAACTTTGATAACGAACAACTTGAAAGGCATAATTTCTACGGCAATTGCGCCGGGTCAAAGCCGAGCGGCAATTCTTTTTCGACCAATCCGACGCGACGCGCGGCAGAATCTTTCGCGTATTTCCAAAAACGAATCGTCCAATCCATCGCCGCGCGTTCGGCTTCGAGCGGGTCTGCGCCGCCGAAAATCAGCCAATCTTCGCCGGATTTTTCGCTGGCACGCGCTGCAAACTGTTTGGCGTTTCTAACATCTGCCGGAATTTTTGAATTGACCGAAGCGATTAGCTGATTGGTTTTAGCCGTGCCGACTAAAACGAGCGCACCGCGTTCGCTCGCAGGCAAATCTTTGAGCGTGTAAATTTTCACTGGTCTGCCGGTCGCGCTTTCAATCGTATTGAGTAAAACCGAAGCCGTCTCCACATCTTGAATCGGCGCGTCGTCGCCGTAAACGACCGCGAGCGGACGATTCAAGTTAAAGTCGAAAACTTTTTCGCCATAGACGACATTTGATTTTTCGCCCGCATCAATTTGCGGCTGTCCGGCGAGTCTGGCTTCCGCCCAGCCGTAGCGAAGCAGATTATCGTCGCCTTCGAGCCGCAGGAAAACGTGATAGAAACCGGGCAAAGGCTGCGGCGAATTATCGGTCGGTAATGCTTCGAGCGCGACTCTAACGACCGTCGAAGCGTTTGGTTTGAGCCGCAGATTCGCGTCTTTGGCATTCTGCATCGTCGCCTTGAGATTGGCGGGCGTTTCAATCGTCGCCTTGAGATTTAAGTTTTCGCCGCTCGTATTAGTTATGCGAAACTGCGCCGTGCCGTTGCCGCGAGCGTCAAGTTCAACAATGGAGTATTCGGCGTTGACGAGTTTATTCGGATGCGTCGGCGCGCCGTATTTATTGATTAGACCGGACAAAACAAACGCTTCGGGTTTTGGTCGGCGCGACAGCCAAATTTGCTCGTAATGCCTGATGCCTTTCAAAACACGCGGATTCATCGCCAGCGTTTCGTTGAATTGAAACTGATACATCGTCGGCATCGAGCGCGTTTTTAAAACATTTTCAAAAACTGGCGCATAAACTTTAGCGCGGTCTTCGGGCGTCATTCTGGTCAAGAAACGCCAGTTCCATTCGGTGATAATCGGCGGCTTGCCGACGCGCCGCCCGTAGCTTGCCGCCGCGAGCGAAAACCCGCGCATATTCGCCAGCGAGTCAAGCCCGTCGGCGTATGCGTGCTGCCCGATGAGGTCAAAGGGAACGCCGAGTTTTTGCAGGCGGTCAAACACGCCCATATTGGTGTGCGCGGTTAAATGAACGGTAATTTCCGGCGCAACGTCTTTAACCGATTTATAAACTCGCTTCCAATAATCCGGCGCGTCGTCGTTAATTCCAAAAATCAATACTTCGTTGTCAATTTCCACGCCGTCAATCACATCGCGGTAACGCCTGACTAATTCGGCGGTGGCGGCGGCGGAAACTCTCGCGTCAAGCAATGCTTTCAGTTTAAGCCCGCGAATTTCGCCAAAAAAGAAGTCGAGATACTCAAAGCGCGTCGGCTTATCAATGGCGTCGAGCAATTCGAGATGATGCAGGCGAATCAGCTCAAACCCGAGCGCTTTGGCAACTCGTAAATCGCGGCGAATGTCGTCGGCGAAAAGTCGCCACTGTTTGACCGTATCGGCGGCTAAAGTCCAGTAACCGTCACGATCCATTCCGGGCACGCATTGTCAACTTGTTCATCGGTCAGCGGCGTTTTTGAAAATACGAAACGCGACGTGAAAGAAATGCTTTCGCCTTTTGGCATCAAGCGGTTGTCTTCGAGCCGTTCGGCGTAAGAGCGAAGATTTGAACGCGCGATTTCCGTCAGCGAATAAATGTCGTTTCCGGCAGTTTGCGCTTCGTAACCGATTTGCGGAATGTTCGCCCCGACCCAGCGTGCCGGACGTTTTCCTTTTGCTTCCTGATGAACCGTGAAAGATTGCGAAAAGTCGTGCATCAACGCGGCGGTTGTATTTCCGGCAAATTTTGTGCGTATCCAATCAACTCCGTGCTGCACATACCAGTTGCGGCTTTCGCCGACGCGAAAGTTCGTCCAATCGTTTTCGCCCAAAGGCGTAATGCGGTTGTCATAGCCAACCGTCCGCTCAATCGCCTGCGGTTGCTGCCAGCGCGTTAAAACTGCCGCGTAAGCATTTTCGATTTTCTCCGCGCCGACGTTTTTAAATTCCGAGTTGATGTCTAAAAATCCTTCGTGAAAAGCGCGAAGCTCAACGGTCAGTTGCAAACCGTTTTTGCTCGCCGCGCCGCGCCAGACATCGAAAACCGCACCTTCCGAAACTTTTTCAAACTTTAGCGGAAGCGGTTGAAATTTCTGGGAAAAATCATCTTTGGTCGAATACGGCACGCCTTTTAATTCCTCCGGCTTGGAGTCGCGGTGAAGAATCTGCCACGACATCCGACCGAGTTCAACGCCCGCGAAACTTAACGAAACGCCATTTTCGGTCGGACTTAAAACAAAAAGTTTGGTCGCTGCCTTGGGTGAGCCGTTTTGGAGACGGTAATTCACGCCGGCGGAAGCGGGCAAATCGGCAACAAAAATCGCGTCTCCGCCGTCTGCTTGAATCGCCTGACCGTTTGCCGTTCGCCGCGCATCACCGCTTAAATTCGCACCGCGAAGTCGAATCGGCATCCGCACCGGAAAAGGCTGATTGTTGACGATGTTCACCGTTTGCGGTGGACGATTTTGCGCCGAGATTGTTCGAGCAAAGGCGAAGATACACGCGAGCGTTATTAAAAAAAGCGCGGGCGCGAAGATTAAAGGGCGATAAATTCTTTTTAATAGCAGCATCATTTTTGTAGTTTTTTAGGGCAGCGTCACAACGGCGACCGCAAATCCTCCCAAAGCTATTTTTCATCCGTAATGGCGACTGCTTCGACGAAGCGGCGGCATTACGATGACTTGCAGCAAGGCGGTTGTCTTTGACACACGCTCCGTCTTTTGCCAATCAACTTTTATTTCTTCCAGCGAATCGGCTGCGAGAACCGACATCGCCGGAAGAAAGTTGAAAAGCAGAAGCGCAAACAGTAATTGAATTTTTCCTGTAATCATTTAACCGTTTCGGCTTCCAATTAATTTTAGAATGTCAGTCTGAGTCCCATACGTATTTGACGTTCGCCAAATGTGGTTCTCGATTGTCCGAAAGTGCTTGACGTAAAATTACCGTCAGGATTGCGGAAATGCGGCGTGTTCGTCACGTTGAACGCAGAAAGCTGGAACTGCAGTTTCATGCGCTCGGTTAATCCGAAAGTTCGTGCAAGCGTCGCGTTATAGTTAAAGTAACTTGGACCGCGCAGCGAGTTTCGTCCGGCGTTTCCAAATGTTCCCGGAGCGGGATCAACGAAAACACTGGTATCGAAAAACAATTGCCCTGGACCGAGACCGCCGAGAATACGCGGTTCACCAATTTGATTAGGACGATTATCGCCGCTGTTTATTGTCCGCGCAGCGACGACATTAGTGCCGAAAATATCCACCGGCGTTCCAGAACGCGCGGTAAACACGCCGCTCAAGCTAAAGCCTCCAAACAACCCTTTCCATCGAAGCCCGTTTGAATCAAATAATTTTCCGCCTCGACCGAAGGGTCGGATGACATGACTGATGACTAAATTGTGTTTGCGATCAAAGTTTGACGGACCGCGATTGGAATCAATATCAAGGTTGTTTTCAACCGTGAAAGCACTCGTATAGTCAGTCGAACGGCTGAGTGTATAAGCAAGGGTAAATCTTCCTCCGAAACGCTTGAGACGACGGTCGACTTTTACTTGCAGGGAGTGATACGAGTTACTCAACATAAAATCCGAATAGAATGCGCTAGCGGTGCGCCCGTAACGTATATTAAGCGGTAGGCTGGCTGTTGTCGCGCCGGGTCCGGCAGCATTTAAGTTAATCGTACCGGGAAGGCGCGTTCCGCGTGAGCCGACATAGCCTGCTGACATAACAAAACCGAAAATGTCCCGTTCGACCGTAAAATTATACGACTGAATATATCCGCGCTTGGAATTCGGGTTGACGACGCCGACTACAAAATTTCCGGGCGGGGTTACAATACCGCTCGATGTATCAATTGCCGGAGGATTAGGAATTCCGGTACTCAGCGTGAAGGTGTTGCCGCTTGCGTCGCGCGGAGAAAGGAAACCGGAGGTACCAGAAATATCCAGGTCAAGCTGCGCGCCGAAATTTTGAGTGGCGAGTGTATTGATGCTTAAGGGAATGAAGCTACGACCGTATCCGGTGCGAATGACGGTTTTTTCATCGAGCCGGTAAGCAATACCTAAACGCGGAGCAAAATTACCGTAATCCGTTTTGACTCCCAACCTCGGATCGACTCCGCCGCGTCCGCCTATCAATACTTGATTGGTTGCCACATCATACCGCGACTGGTCACCGACATTAAGTCCGGTCGCATACGGGTAAAGTTCATAGCGCAACCCGTAATTAACCGTTAATTTAGGATTCACTTGCCAGCGGTCTTGGGCAAAGAAGAAATATTGCTGCAGTTTGTAGCCGCCGAGTTGAACAACCGTCGTCTGGCGAACTCTCTGCGGCGTACCAAGCAGGAAAGCGGCAACGGCGTTTGCGTTCGATACGGTAGAAGCAGTCTGTCCGGTTCTTGCGGCGCGTCCGGTTAAGCCCGTCGAAAAAGTAAAATCGCCGCGCGGATTACTGCCGCCCGCCTGGGCTTTATCAAGCTGTAGTCGCCTAATATCACCGCCAAATCGGAACGTATGATTGCCCGCTGTTTTTGTCCAGTTATTAACGATATTAAAACTGTTTTCAATGATTTTAAAAGGAACGGTTGTTACGATGCCGAGAAATGTATAACCGCTGACCGAAATGTTCGGCAAACCGCCGGTAAAAAAACTTCCATCATTAATTCCGGGAATACCGAGTCGTGTGGCGAGATCTTCTTCGGTCGGCGAACTGGCGGCAATAAACACGCGCACATATCCGACACGAAACTCCGTGATTAATGAATTTGAGAAAGCATGAGTTAGATTAATTGATGCACTATGATTTCTCGAAGGTCCTTCCGCCGCCGTTGCGATGCCATTAGAGGTTGGTCCGCCCAAGACCCCAAAAATGGGAACGTCGGAAGTGTTTGCTCGAAAATAACTGTAGCGAACAAAACCCGTTGTGCTCTCGCTGAAATTATGGTTAATTTTTGCATCAACCGCGTCTCGGTCTTGAATAAATGTGCCGGAGGATTCGTAGTTATTGGTTAATCCGGGAAGATTAGGCAACGGCAGAAGAGCCAGAATTGCTCGTGCTGCCGGATTGATACGGTTTTGCGGAATAATATTACTTGCAAATTGCGTGCGCAGAGACGGATCTGCATTTGAAGCCGGGTCGAAGATTTGAGTAGCCCCGGAAAAGTTGCCGTTGCGATAGGCTTCAATCGGAACACTAGCTATAAATGATTGCCCGCGCCGGTCGCGCCCGCCCTGATAACTGACGAAAAAGAATGTTTTATCTTTGATAATCGGTCCGCCAAAGGTACCGCCGAACTGCGTCAGTTTAGTCTCCGGTTTGTCGAGTGTCGAAAGCGTATTGCGCGCTTTCAACGCACTGTTAGTGTGAAAGCCGAAAGCACTGCCACTGAATCTGTTAGTACCGGATTTAATCTGAACATTGACAACTCCGCCGGCGGCGCGTCCCTGCTCGGCATCATAAGAGTTGGTTGAAATATCAACTACTTGAATTGCATCTGCCGATGGCACGATTGCGGTTTGCGATATAACGTTGGTTTGATTGTTAATCGTACCGTCAAGCTGGAAATTATTGTAGCGTTCATTCTGCCCATTGATGCGATTGGTTGTTGAACCGTTCGGATTACCAAAAGCTGAGCCGACATCCGCCGCTTCGGTAACGCCGGGAGAGATGTCGAGAATGCTCTGGTAATTTCGGTCAGGAGAAAGCGGCAATTCTTCAACCTGTTCGCGCGTGATTTGTGTGCTGACATCGGCACGGTCGGTTTTTAGCTGGACCTGCTCTGCTTCGACTTGGACAATTTCTGAGACGGCACCCGCTTCCAACGCAGTGTCTACGCGTACAGTTGTATTAATGCCAACTTCAACATTTTCACGCACGAACTTTTTAAAGTTCGCCTGCTCTATTTCAACCCGGTATACACCTGGATCAAGGCTGCTGATTGAGTAATTGCCTTCGTCATTAGCGATTATTTCGCGCGTTGTGCCGCGATTAACTTCGGTAACCGTAACGCGGGCGCCGGGAACAACTGCTCCGGCACTGTCTTCGATGTGACCGACTAAGGAACCCGTGACAGTTTGCCCGACAGCCGAAAGTGTAAAGATTGCCGAAAAGCAAAGTGTAAAAACGAGAAATTGATAGATAGAATGTTTCATGGAAAAAGCCTCCGTAGATTTTTATGACAAGCAAAATTTTGCATATAGTTCAAGGTCACAACAAAATCCCTAAATCTATATTTTTATTTTTCAGTTTTCAAAAGTTAAGCAGTTAAGGGCGCTCCAAAGTGTTTCTGTAAAATTAAAGCCATACTTCCGCGCAATCGCGGCTGCAAATTATCCTGAGACGGAATAATCCGCGTCAACACTGGCGAACTCGGCAGTCTCGCATTCAAAACGTTTTTTATAATCGGTTCGATTCTCTCCCACGCGCGTGTAATTTCACCGATGACGACAATCATACTCGGCGATATTCCGCTGACCAGCATCGAAAATCCGACTCCGAGATAATGTCCCATTCTTTCGATTACTTCGACGGCTTTCGCGTCGCCTTGTTCGGAAAGATGAAGAATATCGTCAATACTTGGTTTATTGCTTTCGTCCTGAATATCGCGCTTTTTTGAGTTAGCGCCGTTTGTGATACGCACATATTCGTTAATCGCCGCCGTATTTGACGCATACATTTCCCAGCAGCCGTGGTTTCCGCATTTACAAAGCGGACCTGATTCATTTAGGGAAACGTGACCAAATTCCCCCGCTGTGCCGCTTGCGCCGCGCAGCAATTGTCCGTTGGTAATAATTCCGGTTCCGATGCCTTCAGAAACAGTAACCGCGATTAAATCCTGCATTCCGTTCGAACGCCGGTCAAACCAAATCTCTGCCAGGGCGCAGGCATTAGCGGCATTTTCGATTTCAACCAGAAGTCCGGTCGCACGCTCAATCGGAGTTTGCAAATCAACGTCGCGCCAGCCTAAATTCGGAGCGAAAACAAGTTTTTTAGAAATCGAATCCACACGCCCCGGCATACTCACTCCGATTCCCTCAAAGTATATATCAGGGTGGAATTTTATAAACGATTGAAGTCGCCTGGTTAAATCTTCGATAAAAACATTTGCGTCGTTGTTGGTTTGAAAAGATTCGTGAGCGATAAATTGTGCGTTCAGATTGGCGAGAGCAATTGTTGTCATTGTCGGACGCACATTCACTCCGATTATTCCGGCGCGTTCGACATTCAAATGCAAAAATCGCGGTTTGCGCCCGCGCGGAAGGTGTCCGAGCGCGCCCTGTGTTATCCATTGCTCGGTCAGTAATTGTTCGGTAATCAGCGAAACGGTGCTGCGCTGCAGACCGGAAAGACGCGCTAAGTCAGCCCGCGAAACCGGTTGGCGCGTGCGTATAAGATCAAGAATAATCCGACGATTAATGTTTCGCGCCGTCTCACTAGTCGCCACATTAAAACTTGTCAAATCAATTTTTCGCATTTAATATCCGATAAATCAAAACAAGATGGCAGTTTGTTCGAGGTCTGAATTATATGTTAACAATTATTTAACAGTCAAGGAAAATTTTAACAATTCTCATTTGCTCTGAAATAGCGAAGAACTTAACTCAAAAAGATAGTCTGCCGAAATAGAACAATTAAACCGTAAGAACCTTTGAACAAAGAAAAATTAACTAGGCGAATTGCGATTAGAATTAGAGAGACGCTGATTATAAGCACCACGAGCAATTCGCACGTCTTCCAGAAATTGCGGCAATTCGCCAAGCAACAACGCTTGGGGTCCATCAACAAGCGCTTTGGGCGGCTCTGGGTGGAAATCTACAAGAATCATATTCGCTCCGGCAATTACGCCCTGCGCGGTAACGTGCATAATGTCAAGTATTCCTTCGGGACCTCGGCTACGTGAACCGACCGAATGCGACGGGTCAATGCAGACCGGCATCCGTGTCAGGCGTTTGACAACCGAGACGTGCGCGAAATCTACAATGTTTCGATGCGGGTCGCCGATGTTCGTCTTCATCCCGCGCAGTCCGAATATGACTTTTCGATTGCCTTCGCTGGCAAGATATTCAGCCGCGTTAAGCGATTCATCGAGCGTGATGCCGAAACCGCGTTTGAGCAGAACCGGAAATTCCTGCTGCCGCCCGACACTCTTGAGCAATTCAAAATTCTGCGTATTGCGCGTGCCGATTTGCAGCATCACGCCAGTTGGGTTTCCGGTTTTATCTAACGCTTCCTGAATTTCCTCTAAATGCGATTCGTGCGTGATTTCCATCGCGATGACTTTGATTTCGTATTTGCCGGCAAGCTCAAAAACATATGGCAGACAATTTTTGCCGTGTCCTTGAAAAGAGTAAGGACTGGTGCGAGGTTTATATGCTCCCATCCGCGTGCAGACTTGCCCGTTATCGCGCAAAGCCTTCATCATCTCTTCGACGCTCTTTCGGGAATCAACCGCGCACAATCCGGCGAAGACGTTAAGCGTATCCTGACCGAAGCGCACGCCTTGATAGTCAAAGTAAGCGGAGCGGTTGTCGTCTTTGTGCCGACCGAGAATGCGGTATTCTTCGGACACCCGGACAACGTGGTCAACACCCGGCAAACTTTGCATATCTTCGATGGAGAGCGCCGACGTATGACCAATTAAATAAACTTCGGTCAAAGTTTGTTCGACGCCCTGCACTTGATGAACACGCAGTTCGATATTTTGAAGACGCGCCAGATGGCTTTCCAACTGCCGGTATTCAGCGGTTTCAGGATTGATATGCGGCTTAAGAATCAGAATCATATTCGTTAGAGAAAAAGGACTATTATTTATTTATCGTTTGGTATTTCTATCGTCGAATAACGTCCGAGATAACGAACCTCTTCGGCTTGCTGCCGAATCTCGTCGAGTGCGCCGCGCAGTTCGCTTTCTCTTGCCGGAGCTTGAACATCAAGGTAAAAGTTATATTGCCAGGGACGTTCTTTAATCGGACGGCTTTCTATCTTCAGCAAATCAATGCCGCGCCGAACAAAGGGGCGAAGCGCTTCGTGAAGCGCACCAGGACGATGTGCAAGTTTAATTACCAGCGCAATTTTATGACCCTTTTCCGACAAGTTCGGCTTTCGACCAAGCAGGGCGAATCGGGTGTAATTTTCAACATGGTCTTCAAGATGTTCCTGCAATATCACACCACCGTAGATATTTGCCGCGCGCTTTCCGGCAATCGCCGCCCGTTTTACATCACCGCTTTCAATCACGCGCCGCACGCTGCCCGCCGTGTCGTCCGTCGCCACTCTTTTTATGTTCGGATGAGCGGCAAAGAAACGCTCGCACTGCGCCAGCGCGACCGGGTGCGATTCGACAGTTTCGACAGTCTTAAGAGATGCTCCCTGACAGCCGATTAAAAAGTGTGAAATTGGCAAGATTATCTCGGCGACAATCGCCAGAGAGCTTTCCAAAAGCAAATCATAGCAGCGATGAACCGAACCGGCGAGACTATTTTCAAGCGGAGCTAAGATGTAATCCGCGCCGCCTTCGTCAATCGCCGCGAAAAGACTTTCAAATGTCGGACGCGGCACCATTTCACTGCTTTCGCCCAAAAGTTTTCCGGCGGCTTCCTCACTAAAAGTTCCGCGCTCTCCCAGAAACGCCACTCGTCCGACACCGCCGAAGTCCGTCATCTTCTCCTCTAGCTTGCCAATCCTAGCCGCCGATTTTTGAAATGCGCTTTGCTGAACGTGCAGGCATTCGTCAATAATTCGCTGAAATATATTTGTTACATTCTGCTCATTTAAAGGACCCGAATTTTGCCGGCACAATCTCGTTAAAACTTCACGTTCTCGATTATGGTCGCAGAGCGATGTGTCGTTACGCCGTTTAACTTCGCCAACTCGCAAAGCAATAGCGGCGCGTTTGTTCAATAGCCGGAGCAATTCATCGTCAATAGCATCAATCTCTGCCCGCGGATTATCTTTTCTTTCGTCCATTGATAAGCTCATTTTCTATAAAATCAGGCGCGGTTTTACAATTTAACATCATTTCACCGCTTTTGTCCTCTTTTACGATGAGCACGAAAGTTTTATTCGTCCTTTAAATCAAATCGCAATCATTGTTCCCGTTCCCGAATCGGTAAAAACTTCTGAGAGCAATGCGTTGCGCGTCGTGCCGCTGATAATGTGAGCTGATTTTATGCCGCGCCTGAGTAAATCCGTGATGTTTTGCAGTTTCGGGATCATTCCGCCGGAAGCAGCGCCGCTGCTGATGAGTTCTTCGGCTTGAGCAATCGAAAGCCGCGAAATCTTCGTTCCCGGCTTGTCCGGTTCAAGGTAGATGCCAGCGACATCCGACAGCAACACGAGCTTTTCGGCTTGCAGGCAAACGGCGATTTCGGCGGCAACCGTATCGGCATTGATATTGTAGATTTGCCCCGCGTCGTCCGCGCCGAGCGAAGAAATTACCGGTAGATAATTTTCTTCGAGCAGCACGTCCAAAAGCCGCGCGTTAATCTGCAGAACATCGCCGACGTGACCGAAATCAATTCGTTCGCGCTCGCCGGTTTCACGATTTAAAACTTCCTTTGGCGGACGACGCGCGGCGTGAACGATATTACCGTCAACGCCGGAAAGCCCGACGGCTTCAATGCCGTGATTTCTCAGCGCGGCTAAAATTTCCGTATTGATTTTTCCGGCGAAAATCATTTTAGCAAGTTCCAGCGTTTCATCATTTGTTACACGCCGACCATTGATGACCGTTTGCACGACACCCATCTTTTCGGCGAGTTCATTTAATTGTTTTCCGCCGCCGTGAATGACGCAAAGCCGAATACCGACTTGATGCAGCAAAGCTAATTCCTCCGCCAGTGAAGCCAGATTTTCTTCGTCTTCGGTAACTTTGCCGGAGAATTTAACGACAAAAGTTTTGCCTTTGAACTTTTGAATATAAGGCAGCGCTTCGCGCAGTAAATTGAGTTTTTCGTCCGTCATTTTATTAGTTTAGCCAAAATTGCCTTTTGAACGTGAAGACGATTTTCGGCTTCGTCAGCCACCACCGAATTCGCCGAATCAATCACGCCGTCGGTTACAATCACATTGCGACGCACGGGCAAACAGTGCATAAAAATCGCGTCGTTCGTTCGCTCCATTTTCGCTTCGTCAACAATCCAATCGTTTCTCAAATCGGCGCGAAATTCAATGTCTTTTTCCGCCGCGCCGTAGAATTGCGAACTGCCCCAACTTTTCGCGTAAACGACCTCGACATTATCGAAAGCATTGTTAACATTATTCACGATTTCCAAACTGCCGCCTGCTTCTGCCGCCTGCTTTTCAATTTCCCGCATCAATTCTCCGTCAAGTTCGTAACCTTTCGGATGAGCGATTCGCAAATCGTGTCCGAATTGCGCCGTCGCCAAAGCAAACGAATTTGGCACAGCCATCGGCAGAGGCTTCGGATGCCAAGCCCACGTCAGCAAAACTTTCTTTTTCCGTTTGCCGAACTTTTCCCGAATCGTCAGCATATCAGCCAGCGCCTGACACGGATGATGCATCGCCGATTCAAGATTGACAATCGGTTTCGACGCAAATTTTTCAAACACTGACAAAATCGGTTCCAATCTTTCTTCTTCCCAATTTTTCAAATTCGCAAATGTCCGCACGCCGATTGCCGAAACGTATCGTTCCAAAACCCGGACAAACTCTTTCAAATGTTCGGTTTTATCCGAATCCATTACGACATTTTCCCGATGTTCCAGCGTCCAAGACGAATTTCCGGGTTCTAAAATCACCGCGTTTCCGCCAAGTTCGTAAATGCCGACCTGCATCGAAGCGCGTGTCCGCAAGGAAGGATTAAAAAACACTAAAGCTATTGATTTTCCAGCAAGCGGTTTATCAGCGATTTTTCCGCTTTTAAATTGCAATGCCGCTTCGATAATTTCTTCGAGTTCGGCGCGTGAAAAATCCGCTGTTGTTAGAAAATTCTTCATAAAAAATCGTTATCTGGAACTTGCCTTGATTATTTGTTCGGCATCGAAGTTTAATAAATCACCGATTCTTTCAATCGTAATATCGGCGGGCGGATATTTGGCGATTTCCTTTTCGTCAAATGCGTAATGTCCCTGACGCGGAAAAACTGTTGTAACTTTCGCGCCCCAAATTTCTTTTATGGCGGTTAAAATACGAAGTTTGTCGTCAACCAAAACGTAATGTTCCGCCGGATAACGTCGCTCGACATCGCGGAGTTCACCTTCTTTGTGAATATAAATCAAAATATTTCCTTCGACCGCTTCAAACAATCCCGAACGCTCGACTTTTCTCGGTTGAAAGACGACATCACCATCCGTAAGAATAAC
Source organism: Acidobacteriota bacterium (assembly GCA_020200095.1). Taxonomy (GTDB): domain Bacteria; phylum Acidobacteriota; class Blastocatellia; order Pyrinomonadales; family Pyrinomonadaceae. The sequence goes on from JAIVJJ010000252.1 coordinate 24,140, forward strand.
GACTTTGCCGAATCGTCTGCAGTGTTCTAAAACATCGAGCGAATTTGGAAACAGACGGTTGGCGAAGCGATAATTGATAAGAAACGTCGAGACGGCAAGCAAATGCGTGTCGTAAGGTTGTTCGACGCGGTAACGCTGCAATGCGCCGAGATAATCTGCATAACCGAGTTCGGCACGCAGTTCTTCAAAAATTTCCCAATAACGATTGCTTCGTTTGCCCCCGACTTCCCTTTCCAGAAACCCGCGCAAATCTTTCGACACACGGTCGTTATCGAGCAATGTATTGTCAACGTCAAAAAGAAAAACTGTTTTATCCGTCATAAAATAAATTACTTTTCAAGTATCTTTATGCCTTCCGCGTTAATTTTTGTGACATAGATATTAAAATCAATCGCTGTCTCCGAGTAAATCTCGCGCATTACATTTTCGACTTTACGTGCCGTAACAGAAGTTTCGCTCAACATAAAAACGCTCGGACCCGAACCGGAAATCCCGCCGCCGAGCGCACCGGCTTTTAAACTTTTATTTTTAATAGCATCAAATTTAGGAATCAAAGATTTCCTGACCGTCTCGACAATAAAATCTTCCAGCGAACGCGAAATCAATTCGTAATTGCCCTTTTGCAGACCTGAAACCAGCGCGCCGACATTGCTCCATTGTCGAATCGCATCTTTGAGGGAAACTTGCAGAGGCAGCATTCGTCTTGCTTCGGAGGTTTTAATTTCGATTTGCGGATGAATAACGGTGACGAACAACGGCGGAAAATTGAGCGTGACAACATCAAGCGGAGCCAGCGAGCGGACAAGCGTAAAACCGCCAAAAATACACGGCGCAACATTGTCGGCGTGACGGTCGTCGCTCGCAACTTTTTCGCCGTCCATCGCAAATTCGATGAGTTCAAGTTTGGAAAACCGCTCGTCTAATAATTCGTTTGCCGCAACGACTGCGCCCGCCGCGCTTGCCGCGCTCGAACCGATTCCGCTTCCGGGTTTTATGTGTTTTGTGATTTCGACTTCAAAGCCAAAATTTTCATCAATTGCTTTCAGCATTGAAAGTAAAGCTGCGCCTGCGACGTTTTTTTCGGGTTCGGTCGGCAGGTTAAACTGGTCACGGTTGACGATTCGCACGGTTTTCTTTTCAATAATTCGCACAGTCATTTCGTCACACGGCGCGGACAAAGCAAAACCAAGACAGTCGAATCCACAGACGACATTGGCAACGGTGGCAGGCGATAAAATGCTGATTTCACTCATAAAATTAAAATACGATTTTCACAAAAAATGTAAAATCGTATTATGATAAGGCGTTTGCCGTCAACACTCAAAAAATTTGATAATTTCTCGACGAAATTTCCTTTTAGATGAATTTTTTCAGCACCAATAAACAATCGGTCAAAGCATCTTTTCGAGAAGCGGTTTTAAACGGTCAACCGCCCGACAAAGGTTTATATTTTCCTGAAAAAATCCCCGTGCTTTCGGCTGATTTCTGGCGCGATTTCAAAAGGAAAACAAAAGAGCAAATCGCGTTTGAGGTAATTAAATCTTACGTCGGCGACGAAATTTCGGAAGAAATTCTTTTTGAAATTTGCAGCGAGACGGTGAATTTTGATTTTCCGCTTGTCAAAATTACTGAAAACATCGCCACACTCGAACTTTTTTACGGCGCGACGCTTGCTTTCAAAGATATCGGCGCTAGATTTATGAGTCGCTGCCTACAGTATTTTTCGCGCGAAACGAGCGAAAAAACAATCGTCATCGTTGCCACATCGGGTGACACTGGCGGCGCGGTAGCAAACGGATTTTACAATGTAGACGGTGTGGAAGTCGTCATTTTGTATCCGCAGGGAAAAGTTTCCCGCGTGCAGGAATTACAGCTTACAACTCTGGGGGAAAACATTTCCGCGTTTGAAGTCAAGGGAACTTTTGACGATTGCCAAACGCTGGCGAAAACCGCTTTGGCAGATGAAGATTTAAAGCGAAAAGTTTTTCTTACCTCTGCTAATTCAATAAATGTCGCGCGTTGGCTGCCGCAGCAATTTTATTATTTTTACGCTTTGCAGCAATGGCAGGACGACAAAAACGCGCCGGTCATTTCAGTGCCGAGCGGAAATTTCGGTAACATCTGCGCCGGAATTCTGGCGCACGTTTCGGGCTTGCCGGTGGCTAAATTTATCGCCGCGACGAACGCCAACGATGTTATTCCGCGCTTTTTGCAAAGCGGAAAAATAGAAACAAAATCTTCCGTCTCGACGCTTTCAAATGCGATGGATGTCGGAAATCCATCGAACTTTGTGCGAATTTTGGAAATCTTTGACAATGATTTTCTAAACCTAAAAGAAAAACTCGAAGCGGTGAGCGTTTCGGACGAGACGACGGCGCGGACGATGCGCGATGTTTTCGAGCAGTATAATTATATTTTAGACCCGCACGGCGCAGTCGGCTTTTACGGTCTGCAAAAACATCTCGAAAAAAATCCGGCTCAAAAAGGCTTTTTTCTCGAAACGGCTCATCCGGTCAAATTCGATTCGGTCAAAAATATTGTCGGAACTTTCGGCGCAATTCCCAAAGCAGTGGAAAATTTATTTTCGCGGGAAAAACAAAGCGTCGAGATTGAAGCAGATTACGGAGATTTAAAGAAGATTTTGTTAGAAAAAATTTAGGCGGAAAATGCGGAACTTTAAAAACCACTCGTGTCTTTTTGTAACTTTAAATAAATGAAAGTTTTGAAATTCGGCGGTTCGTCGGTTGGTAATGCCGAAAATATTGAAAAAGTTGTCGAAATCGTTAAGAACGCAATCGTAAATAACTCGTGCGCCGTCGTTTTGTCCGCGATGCAAGGCACGACCGACGATTTGATTGAAGCCGGAAAACTTGCCGAAAGCGACGACGAAATTTTCCGCGAAAAAATCTCTGAAATCGAAACCAAGCATCTTGAAGTGATTCGCGCACTCTTTCCGGATTCCGCCAAAAACGCACTTTTGGATTCGGTTAAAAAACGCAGCGGTGAACTCGAAAAAATCTGTGAAGGCGTTTTTCTGCTGCACGAACTTTCGCCGCGCACGCTCGACCGAATCATCGGTTACGGCGAAATTCTATCTACCGGAATCTTTGCTGCAAAATTCGATTCGCTCGGTATCGAAAACGTTTGGAAAGATTCGAGAGAATTAATCGTTACCGATTCAAACTTCGGTTTTGCGACTGTCAACTTTGAGAAAACGAACGCGCGAATCAGAGATTTTTTCAAAAACTCATCGGCGAAACTTTATAT
>JAIVJJ010000253.1 GCA_020200095.1 Acidobacteriota bacterium
CTGCTGCTCTGGTTAGATTCGATTACAAAGCCGTTTTTACTTTCGGCAATCTCGGTAATTTTTTGCTGTGCTTTTTCCGGTGCGTCCGATTCCAAAGTCAAATCCGCGTTGCGAATAATTTTTCGCTCGGCAACCGTTGTCTGTGTTTGGCTTTTATCGGCTTGGTCAAGTGAGACTTGTGCTAAAGGCGCACTAGCAGACATTTCCCCTGTTAAATTGTCATTCTGTGCAACAGAACTCTTTTCTGCACTCGCACAAGCAGTTAAAATTGCAAAAAATAAAACAGCGGTAAATTTAATTTTTTTCATATTTTTTCTCTGTCAAAAAGTTTCGACAGACAATAGAACGAAACAAATTAAAAAGTTTGCATTTAAAATGTAACGCCGGCATCCTGCCCGCCATTTCAAATTAAAATTGAGCCTAATCAAAGCCCGCAAAGCAATTGCAGGATGAGTTACATTTCATTATGCCTTTCGTGCAACTTCCCGAAAACCCTTGCCCGCAAAAAGCGCGTGTGTCGCATTCCATAAACGCCGCACGGCGCGAACGACTTTCGGGAAAAACCAGGCGAAGAAAATCATAAAAATTATTAAAACGATGGTAATTAAAATGGGCGCGAAAACGGCTAAGATTGAACCGATTATCGCAATGCCGTCTTCAATAAACGATAATGCCCAATTTGATACGGGTTCGGGCGAAAGATTTGCCGTCGCGCGAACCGCCGCCTTTGTTCCGTGTGACGAAAATGCCAGTCCGCCGCCGAGCAAAGTCGCTATCATGCTAACGCTTTCATCCATTTGATTTGTCGCCGCGTAAGCAACAATCGCGCCAGCCGGAACGCGGATAAATGTGTGAATCACATCCCAGACGCTGTCAACATACGGAATTTTATCGGCGAAAAATTCAATGGCGTAAAGAAAACCGGCAATGCCGATAATCCACCAATTATCCAAAACATCCAAACCGCCCGGAAGTTTTGCTGCGCCGAATTTTTGCAACAAACCCAAAACAGTAACCGTTGCATAAAGATTTATGCCTGAAGTCCAAGCCGAACCAAGCGCGAGCGATAAAGTCGGAAGCCATTCATTCATTTCGGTTTCTCCTTTTACAATTTCAAAGCGTGTCGTGAAGCATTATCAACTTCGCTCATTGTTACGAGTTTTCCTCTTCTTCCGTTCCGTCGGTTTCTTTTTTTATACCGAATTTCTCCAACCGATACTGCAAAGTTCTAAAGGTTAAACCAAGTAGTTTCGCCGATTTTGTAATGTTATAGTCACTGCGTTCCATCGCTTGCATAATAAGGCTGCGCTCAACGTCTTCAAAATTGATTCCTTCGGGCGGAAGTTTGAAAAGGTCGCTCGTCGCCGTTTTTGGTTTTGATGTTTGTGACATTTCAGGAGGCAAATCTTCCGCCGTAATCGTGTTGTTCTCGCATAACAAAACGGCGCGTTCGAGCGCTGATTCGAGTTGCCGAACATTTCCCGGATAACTGTAATTTTCTAAAATGCGTCGGGCGTCGGCGTTGAGTTTGACTTCACGATTTGTATCGCGCGTGTGTTTTTTCAGGAAGTAATCAATCAAGATTTTAATGTCTGAGCGACGCTCGCGTAGCGGTGGAAGCTCGATTGATAAAACATTTAAACGGTAATACAAATCTTCCCGAAATCTACCTTCCTGCGACATTTTTAACAAATCTCGATTTGTTGCTGTAACAACGCGCACATCAACATTTAATTCTTTTGTGCCGCCAACTCTACGAATTTGTTTTTCCTGCAAGGCGCGAAGAATTTTCGCCTGCAAACCGATGTCCAATTCTCCGATTTCATCAAGAAAAAGCGTTCCATTATCCGCGATTTCAAACAAGCCTTTCTTTTCGGCAACCGCGCCGGTAAAACTTCCTTTTTCGTGTCCGAAAAGCTCGCTTTCTAATAAATTTTCATTGATTGCGGCGCAATTGACGGCTTGAAAAATTTCACTTGAACGTAAAGAATTTTTGTGAATTGCGCTGGCAATTAATTCTTTTCCCGTCCCCGATTCTCCGCGTATTAAAACGGTAGCGTTCGATTTCGCCACCTTCAAAATCAGCTTTTTTACCTTATCCATTTCCGGCGAATCGGAAATGATTTCCGTGTCGAGCGTCGAAAGTTTATTCAAAGCGCGGGAAACGGTTTCGAGCAATTTTTCGCGCTCGTAAGGCTTTTGCAAATAATCAAACGCGCCCAACCGCAGAGCGTCAACTGCTGAGTCAACCGTTCCGTGCGCTGTCAGCAAAATGACGATAATTGATTTGTCAAAATCCGTTAGTTCTTTTAACAAATCCAAGCCGCTCATTCCCGCCATTTTGAGGTCGGTCAACACAAGGTCAAAACGTCTATCGGCGACGAATTTCATTGCCGCTTCGCCCGACGAAGCCGTTGTTACGTCGTAGCCTTCACCCGACAAAATCATCTCTAAAATCTCGCGCTGACTTTTTTCGTCATCTACTACTAAGATTGATTTTCGTGCCATATTTCTATTTTGCCACATAAGCAGGCTAGCCACGAACAAACACGAATGAATCCGAAAGAAATACATAAAATTTTCGTGCTTTTTCGCGTCCTTTCGGGGCTAATTTTCTGCTTTTGGCAATTTCACCATAAATTTTGTTCCTTCGCTTAATTTTGATTCGGTTTCGATTATTCCCTTGTGGTCATCAACGATTTTTTTCACAATCGCTAAGCCTAAACCAGTCGTCTGTTTTTCCGTATCTTCCGGCGCAAATTTTGACCGCAGATGGTCAAGCGTTAGATTAATGTAATTTAACGGATTGCGTATTTCGTGCGCGATTGCCGAAGCCAGACGACCGACCACTGCGCTTTGTTCGGCTCTTTGTAATTGCGCTTCCAATTGACGCGTTTTTTCAAGTTCAGCGGTCATTAGATTAAACTGCGAAGCGAGCTTTCCCATTTCGTCAGTTCGCTTGGCATCTTTTAACCGAAAGCTCAAATCGCCTTCAGCTACGCGCCGTGCCGCTTCAGAAAGATTGGCAATCGGGCGTGTAAATCGCCAAACGAGATAAAACGTCACGGCAGTCGAAAGAAGAAGAATTAAAAGTGTGTAAATTAGAGGGCGCGCCGCTCTTTGTACGGTTTCTTTCCGATCACTTTTCAAAATAACCATTACATACCAGCGTCCCTGATCATCAGTTTCTATCGGAATAGCGTGCGCTTCGCCATCGGTTTCTTCAGTTTCCAGAGTTCCCGCATTCGGAAATTTTTCTAAATCTTCACCCAAACGATTTCCTTCCATCAAAGGCGGCAAATTTTTTAAGTCACTAAGGTTTTTATACTGCGTTTCATCATTGTCATCAAATGTTGGTAAATATTCGGGATTGAGGCTGTCCGAAACCTGCCATTTATTGTTGATAACAATAATATCTTTGATTCGTTCGGTGGTTTTTTCGTCGAAAAACGGTTGACCTTCGCGCTTTACAAAATCTTCTAGTCTTTTAGTCGAGCGCATACTGTTAAAGCCGAGCGCCATTCCTGCAACCAGCGCTTGCTCCTGAATTTCGCGTAAATCCGCATTTTCCGTTTCAGTTCTATAATTTAAGTAAAGCTGCACGCCAAGCGTTGCAATTAAAAGAAATGCTAAAATTAAAAGTAATCTGCCGCGAAATGTATTTAGAAAATTCATCTTTTTTAGTTGTATGCAATCGCTTGCTCGTTGTTAATTTTTATTGCTTTTAGGTCGCTTAAAAATTGATAAATATTTTTTCTTCGCACTTTTTACTTCGAATGTACAAACGAACGTAAAAATTTCTTGGCGTTTTACCGATTTGAATGTTATAGTCTTAATCGGTTTGTACGCAAACTTTTCGGAACAATTTGTTTCTCTTCCGGCTTGTCAAATTTTCGGTTCTCAATTAACTCTCCAAAAATTTAATTTAAGAGGTCTCCAATGATTCGATTTTCATCCAGAAATTTATCTGCAATTATTCCTTTTGTGGTTTTATTAGTTTTTGTTTCCTTTTCATTAAATCTTTACGGACAAACTAAAAAGGCTGTCGCAACGAAAAATAAAACACAAACTTCGAATAAAACAAACCCGCAAACCAAAACTGCCGACAAAAAAACACCCGCGAACAAAACTAAGGATTCACAAAGCAAAACTACGGCTAAAAAGGATTCTTTAGCTAAAAAAGATTCCTTGCCGAAAACAACTTCGGATAAAAATTTGGCTAAAAAGAATTCATTAACCAAGGCAAATTCGGCTAAAGATGAAAAGAACAAACAAATTAACTCGAAACGTCAACAAGAATTAAGACGGCAACAAGAAGAAGAAAAACTGGCAAGAATTCGTCAAGCCGAAGAAGAACAAAGACGTAAAATCGCAGAAGCCGAGCGCCGCGCTGAAGAAGAATCAGCCCGCAGGCAAGCTATTTTGGAAGAAAAACGTCGCCGCGAGCAAGCCCGCCGTGAAGCCGAAGCCCGACGACGCGCTTTTGAAAAATCGCTTCACACGGAAACAACCGCGAATATCATCAATGACGATACGGAAGGCGAAGATTTGGAGGTTCGCCGCGCTGCCGTTAAGGCATTGGGAAAACACGCCGGAATGGTGGTCGTGATGGAGCCGCAAACGGGAAAAGTTTTATCAATCGTCAATCAAGATTGGGCAATTCGCAAAAGTTTTAAACCGTGTTCGACTATCAAACTTGTAACCGGAGTTGCCGGTTTGAATGAGGATTTAATAAAAGAAGACGGAAACATTCGTTCTCGCAGATTTCCGATGAATCTGGACGATGCGCTGGCTTTTTCAAACAACACTTATTTTCAACGCGTCGGCTCAAACCTGGGAAATAACAAAATGATTTCCTACGCACAAGCACTCGGACTCGGACAAGCGACCGGCATTAACGCCGAAAGCGAAACGAGCGGAAAACTTCCTTACAAAAACAAAAACGCCCGTATATATTCGCACGGAGACGATTTTGAAGTTTCTCCTTTACAGCTTGCCGTAATGGTTTCGGCTATTTCAAATGGCGGAAAAGTTATCGTGCCGAGGATTCCGCGCACGACGTTTGATAAAACAAATTTTCGAGGTACAATGCGACGCCAGGTTAAACTTCCCGATGAGAGTTTAAAAGGCGTCGTTCCCGGAATGATTGGCGCTGCTTCTTACGGCACGGCGCGGCGCGGCGTTGACCACTCGCTCGGTATCGCGGGCAAAACCGGCTCGTGTACGGCGCACGGAAGCTGGGTCGGGCTTTTCGCTTCGGTAGCGCCGATTGAAAACCCGCAAGTTGCCGTTGTCGTCATTACACGCGGAGAGGACGAACGAGGGAAATATGCCGCCGCGATAGCCGGGAAAATTTATCACGCGTTGCGTTATCGGCTTGTCAAGAACGGTTTTAAAGATTTGGCAAAAGTGCCGGTCGAACTTAAACCCGAATCGAAAATCAACGCTAAAACATCAGCTCTATTAGACAAAGCCGAAGGCGAAGAATCCGAAGACAACGAAGCGGCTTTAACGATAAAAAAAGAACCGACGAAAGAAATAATTGTTGGACAAACCGCACCGACTGCTCCGAAAACGATTGCCAAATTAAGCAGCAAATCGTCGAACCTGTTTCCATCCATTGTTATTAATGTAAAGAGACCAAGAGAAGAAGTTATTAGTGTAAAGAAATCAAGAGATGAAATGTCGCGTCAACGAATTGTTACCAATAAATAATCAAATTTTACTCTAAAACAAAAAAACTCGTCGAAACAATTAAGCATTAATAAATGTGAAACAAGTTTTGGCGAGTTTTTTTTCTGCCTTCTTTTCTTAAATCATTTTTCGCTTGACACAAACGCAAACTTTACGTGATTATTTATCTTTCCGTAAAGTTAAACCGAAAAATTTTGCTGACCGAATTTAATGGCGAATTAAGTTCATTAAACTGCAAAATGTTGCAACCATTTTTTTGAACGAAACATCTGATTTTTCGCAAAACACGGAAGCAAATTTTCGTTCCCGATTTTGAAAAAATTTAGCTAAAAACACTCTCGGAGGAACTATTTTAATGAAAACCATTTTAAGAATTTTAGTACTTGGATTTATGATGACGGCATTTACCGCCGTTGGCGCGACATCTGTTTTTGCTCAAGATGTCTGCACGGAAGTCGAGGCGAAACAAGCCTTATATAAACAAATTACTGACAATTATGCTGGAACGGCTGAAAAGAAAAAAACGGCTATCGAAGCCGGAAAGCAGTATGTTTCAAAATATGGAGCTTGTGCCGACGACAAAGAAATTGTCACTTATATCAACAAAAGTATTCTTCCAATGGAAGCAGAGCTTGAAAAGGCTGCAAAACAGGGAGAGAAAGATGCTCTTTATAAGCGATTTGACACGGCAATAAAAGCCAGCAATACTGCCGAAATTCTTGGAAGCGGCAAAGAGATACTTGCTAAAGAACCCGAATTTCTCGATGTAATTATTGCTCTAGCGAGCGCTGGATTTGACCAAACGATTGCTAATCCGCCCGTTGATACATACAATAACGATGTTATTAGTTATTCAAAATCGGCGATTGAAAAAATTGAAGCAGGTAAGACTTCTACCACCGGCAACTACGGCGTGTTGCAGTATTCATACAAAACTAAAGATTACGCGGATGGGAAAAGCAATGCTCTCGGCTTGATGAACTATAATATCGGCTATATTTTGTATTATCGTCAAGGTAAAGATAATCCGGCTAAGAAAAAAGAAGCGCTTCCCTATTTTTACAAAGCAACGCAGTATAATTCGTTTAGTAAAAATAATCCGGAAGTTTACCGCACAATCGGCGCGTGGTATTTAGAAGAAGCTATTCGGATTGACGGTCAACGAGAAGCTGTAGTTAAAGCAGCAGGTAATAAAGATACGGAAGAGTCATTGAATTTGTTAGGCTTGCAAAAGGGTTATGCCGACCGCGCGATTGACGCTTATGCCAGAGCGTATAAGCTTGCGAGCGCAAATAAAGACCCGAAAAATAAAGCCTATGCGGATGCTTTATATACCAAATTGAAAGAATTATATGCTTTCCGCTATGACAATAAAACTGAAGGTATAGATGCTTTTGTGGCGACTGTTATGAGCAAACCGATGCCGGATCCGACGACAGATGTTACTCCCGTAAAAGAAGCGGCGCCCGTAACACCTACTACAACATCAACAGCGACTCCTGGCGGCGCAACAAAATCGTCAACTATGACGACCGATACGACACCGGCGGCGCAACCGGAAAGACCAGCTGCGACAGCAACAACGACGACAACGAAAACAACCGTTGAATCCAACGGAAGCACGAAAACTACGACGACAAAACCAGCGACTAAAACTCCTGTAAAAAAACCGACTCCGAAAAAGAAAGGAACTCGTTAAAAATTTAATTCTTAAATGGTTACAAGAAAGTCGGACGCAAAATCGAAAGCGTCCGACTTTCTTTTTTTCGGCAATATCCTTAAAATTAGCGTTTATGTCGAAAAATATCGCAAATTTTGAAGCCAAAATTGGATACAAGTTTCAAAATATTGCTTTACTTGAGCGTGCCTTTACTCACCGATCTTGGGCTTACGAGCGGATTCCTTTCGGCGAAGAGGAAGAAATTCGCCTCTTGCAAAATGAGTCGCTTGAGTTCATCGGCGATTCGGTGCTTGGATTGGCAATTGCCGAACAACTTTACAATCTGCACCCGCGAGCCAGTGAAGGCGATTTGACATTAATGAAGCACTATCTGGTCAGTATGGGAACGCTGGCAAAAATTTCGCAGACAATCGGTTTAAGCGATTATATGCGCGTCGGACGTGGTGAGGAAAAAACCGGCGGAAGAAGTAAGCAGGCGCTGCTGGCAAACACTCTGGAAGCCGTTATTGCGGCAATTTTTTTTGACAGCGGTTATATTTCTGCCCGCGCTTTCGTTAATCGTATTTTTGTCGAAGAATTTCGCAGCGTAACGCCGAGAACTTCGATAGATTATAAAACCTTGCTTCAGGAAACCTTGCAGGCAAACAAGCAACCCGCCCCGATCTATAAAGTTGTCAATGTTGAAGGTCCACCGCATAAAAGATTTTTTTTGGTTGAAGCCGTTTGGGGAAATGAAAAAGTCATTGGAAAGGGAAGCTCAAAAAAATCAGCCGAAATGATGGCGGCAAATCTGGCGTTAGATAAAATAAACAAAGATACAGCAAAAAGCGTAAAAAAAGGTTAAGCTAGATGTTTTAAAGTTTTTTAATTAACAATTTTATGAGCAAAGACGAAAGAGAAATTAAAGGAACGACCGAAAAGAAACCGCTCGGACCGCCGAAAAGCGTTTTTCGTGAGTATTTTGAATCGTTTGTCGTAACCTTGATTATGGCGATTTTCGGAATGACTTTTATTCTGCAAGCCGTAACCGTGCCGACCGGCTCAATGCAAAATACGATTCTCATCGGCGATTATTTGTTGGTGAATAAATTTATCTTTGCGCCGAGCGGAAATCCGGTTCCCTTTCTTCCGCAGCGCGAAATCAAACGTGGCGATATTATCGTTTTCAAATATCCGGGAAACAAAGTTCATCCCAAAAACGACAGTTCGCGCGGCATTATTCCATATCAAATAAATTACGTTAAACGGGTCATCGGCTTGCCAGGTGAAACGGTTGAATTTCGTAACAATCAGGTTTTTATTAATGGTCAACTACTACCCGAACATCGAATTATCGGCGATGCTGATGACAATGAATCAGCGCTGGAAACCCGCGAATTTGAAACAAGCCCGCCGGAAGCAGATCACAATGTGTATTACTCGGAAAGCACAATGAAAGCTGCTCAGTCCGGTCGCAGTATGTCGCGTGTCGGTTATGAATTCGGCATTGAGGGAAAACCAATGCAAGTTCCCGAAAACCATTTTTTTGTGATGGGCGACAGCCGCGACAACAGCGAAGACAGCCGTTTTTGGGGATTTGTGCCGCGCGAGTTAATCGTAGGACGCGCGATGTTTGTCTACTGGTCCTGCGACCGCGGCGCATCCGGCGGAAGTATGTTGGGCTGCATTACCAATCCGCGCCTTGACCGAATCGGAAAAATGATTAAATAGTTCGGTTGCTGGTGGTCGGTAGTCAGTTGTCAGATTTTTCAACTGATACTGACTACTGACAACTGACTACCGACAAAAATGAATCTAAAATTTAATGAAGAAGTAGCCGACGCCTTACAAACGAACAAACCGATTGTTGCGCTCGAATCAACTGTTATCGCTCACGGATTACCTTTTCCGCAAAATCTTGAAACCGCGCAAAGTTTAGAAAATATAGTCCGTGAAAACGGTGCGACGCCAGCCACAATTGCTGTTTTCAATGGCAAGTTTTGTATCGGCTTAAACAAAACCCAAATCGAACAACTTACTACAGATAAAAACATCCGTAAAATATCCAGGCGCGATTTGCCAATTGCCGTTGCTAAAAAATTAAACTGCGCGACAACTGTTGCAACAACTTCCTTTATCGCGCATCGTGCTGGAATAAAAGTTTTTGCGACGGGCGGCATCGGCGGCGTTCATCGAGGTTTTTCGACGGATGTTTCAGCAGATTTACCGGAGCTGGCGCAAACTCCCATTGTCGTTGTTTGCTCGGGCGCAAAGATTGTTCTGGATTTACCGGCGACAAGAGAATGGCTTGAAACAAACGGCGTTTGTATTCTAGGTTTCCGATGCGATGAAATGCCAGCATTTTATTCTCGAAAAAGCGGTCTTTTTGTTGATGAAAGAATAGAAACTGCTTCGGAAGCAGCGGAAATTGCCCGCGTGCGAAATGAATTAAATTTACAATCCGCAATTGTTTTAACTGTCCCTGTTCCCGAAGAGTTCGAAATTGAAGCGGAGGAATTGAAGAAAATTTTAAGAGAATCTTTGAAGTTCGCCGACGAAAAGAAAATAACGGGAACGGAAACCACGCCGTTTCTGCTTTCTCAAATGGCAGAAAAAAGCGCGGGCAAAACGCTTTCTGCAAACATCGCCCTGCTTGAAAACAACGCTATAATCGCGGCTCAAATCGCTGTTGCAATGTCAGAATCATCTGCGAAAGCAGTGCTTCTGACTTAATACTTCATTAATTCAGCCGCAGCCCTTTCAACATCATAAATCTGCGGCAAGATGAAATCTTCAACCTGCGGCGCATAAGCGACGAACGTATCGGTCGCTCCAATTCTTTTAACGGGCGCATCGAGATATTCAAACATTTCATCAGAGATTCGCGCTGCGATTTCCGCGCCGTAGCCCCAAGAAAGCGAATCTTCGTGCGCGACAATGACACGCGAGGTTTTCTTCACGCTTTCCGCAATTGCTTCCCAATCGTATGGAACGAGTGTTCGCAAATCTATTAATTCAACCGAAATACCGTTTTTCTCTAATCTTTTTGCGGCTTCAAACGAGCGTTGCACAAGTGCGCCGTAAGTTACAATTGTTACGTCGGTTCCCTCTTTTACAACTTTTGCTTTGCCGAACGGAATCATAAATTCCGAAGACGGATATTGCGATTTGTTATAAACCTGACGATAAAGATGTTTGTGTTCTAAAAACAAAACCGGGTCGTCGCAGCGAATCGAAGTTCGCAAAAGACCGTTTGCGTCAAGCGCGTTTGACGGATAAGCAATTAAAAGTCCGGGCGTGTGCGAAAAAATTGTCGTGCCGGATTGTGAATGATAAACCGCGCCGCCTTTTAAATAGCCGCCGACGGGAACGCGCATAACGACCGGACATTTCCAGTCGTTATCCGAACGCCAACGCATTACCGCAAGTTCATTGCGGATTTGGTGATAAGCCGGAAAAATATAATCGAAAAATTGAATCTCAACAATCGGCTTTAGTCCGCGAGTCGCCATTCCGATGGCGCGTCCGACAATATTTGCTTCCGCTAAAGGCGAATTGAAAACACGTGCTGAACCGAATTTTCTTTGCAGATTTGCCGTTACCTTGAACACACCGCCTTTGCCTTTCACCTTTTCGAGATACTCTTCTTTAGAAACGTCCGCTACGTCTTCGCCGAAAACTACAATGCGAACATCGCGATCCATTTCCTCATGCATACAACGGTTTATCAAATCAACCATCGTTCCTGCATTGCCGGAAAGCTCCGCGCCGTCTTCGGTGTCGAAATCTTTTGAAGTCACGTCAATGTCAGGCGAAAATACGTTTCTTAAGGCGGATTCAGGCGACGGTTGGGGAGTTGTTAAAGCAATATCGGCGGCTTCATTAACATCTGCGTCAATTTGTTTTCTTAAACTTTCTAAATCCTCCGACGACGCAATACCATCGCTCATCAAAAATTCGGCGTAAGTTTTCAGCGGATCAATTTCCGCATCTTTCTGGCGCTCTTCTTCTGGGCGGTAAAGTTTTTCGTCGTCTGACAAAGAATGCGAATAAGGGCGCGTAACTTTTGCATGAATGAACGCCGCGCCATTCCTAGCGCGACAATGTTCAACCGCGCGTTTGAAAGTTTCGTAAGATTCGAGCGCATTTGTGCCGTCGCATCTTTGGATATAAAGATTCGGAAAACCTTCGACCAGTTTTGAAACATCGCCGCCCGCCGTTTGCACGTGAACCGGAACAGATATAGCGTAGCCGTTATCTTCAATCAAAAAGATAACCGGCAGTTTCAAATTGCAAGCCGTGTTTAGTGCTTCCCAAAACTCGCCTTCCGAAGATGTTCCATCGCCGATTGAAACATAAACGACTTCATCGCCTTTGAAACCCAGGATTTTATCCTGCATTTCTTTGACGAGCGAACCGCGATATGTCGCTTCCGCCGCGCCGACGGCTTGCAAAAGCTGCGTTCCGGTCGGGCTCGATTGCGACGGAACGTTTAATTTTACGCTTCCCCAATGCGAAGGCATCTGCCGTCCGTGCGAATTCGGGTCGGTTTCCGCGCCAACTGCCGACAGCAACATTTCGAGCGGCGTCATTCCTAATTGCAGCATCAGAGCGCGGTCACGGTAATACGGATAAAACCAATCGTAGCCGGATTTCATCGCCATTCCCGCCGCCGTCAAAATCGCTTCGTGCCCGGCGCCGGAAATTTGAAAAAAGATTTTATTTTGACCTTTTAATTGAATTTCTTTATCGTCAACGCGCCTTGAAGTATACATTGTGCGGTAAATACCAATTAAAGTTTCCGTATCTAAGCCTTGATAATTCCGCTTGCGCGGCGTCGCTTCCGCCGCTGATTGTTTGACCGCGTTTTTCGGTTTTTTCGGCTCAATTGCCTTGGCGGTTTTTTGCCTTGTGTCATGATCGAGCATTCCGTCGCCGATTGCGCCTTCCGGTTTTATGAGAACTTTTGCGTTGTTGTTTTTCGCTGCGCTTTTCGTTTTATTCGACTGCGGTTTTTCCTTTCTATTATTTTTATTATTGCCATTAGTTTTAGCTGTTTTACCAACTTTCTTTGTTGCTGTTGCCATTTTTATAATTTCCCGATTTAATAATGATTTTTTATAAACGAATTAAGATATATTAAACGCTAGACGATAGAATTTTCCAGCAGAGATGCCGCGTTTCTTAAAAGTAATGCTAACGCCACTCGGATAATTGAGAAGAAAAATAGATACAATTTTTAGCTATTGGCTTTGTAAAATCTCGCCTTTTGGGTCGAACAAAGGCATATCTTTACCGTTCCAATGAATTGTCGCCGTTCCGTTTTTCATCTCCACTCGCCGAGTTTTACCATTTGTTTCAACTTCTATCGGCATTGGAAAAGGCAAATTGTTCGGAGTTTCCCAGCGCAAAATTAACTGATTGCCATTTGTTTCGGTGATTAATTTCGGCAGTTTCGGTTGGCGCAGGTAAACTTCGAAAAACCAATCGAGTTTCATTCCCGATTCTTCTTCGGCGATTGTTCTAAAATCGTCGGTTGTAACGAGGCGCGTTTGTCTGCCGTCAGTTAATTTTTCCCTTGCCTTAGTCGGATAAGCCATTCGCTTAAGCGCGCGGAAAAACGCTTCGTCACTGATTAAATAGCGAAGCGTGTGCAAAACAACCGCGCCTTTGCCGTAAATATCGCCGTCGCTCTTCAGATAATCCGGTTCAGCCATATAAACTTGATAAGCCATTTTCGCCTCGCGCGGCGCAAACGCCTGCATATTGCGCGTTCGCTTCATTCTCTGTGCCATTCGCTCGAGGTAAATATCGTGACCTTTTAATTTCTCGACATAAAGCTCGTCCATAAAAGATTGAAACCCTTCGTGAATCCAAAAATCGCGCCAATCCGAAGCCGTCACGAGATTGCCCCACCATTCGTGACCGAGTTCGTGAAACATCAAACCGTCGAAACCGTCGGCGTTGTTTTTGAAATTGTTACCGTAAGCAATAATTGTCGAATGTTCCATTCCGAGATAAGGCGTTTCGGCGATGCCCAATTTTTGCGAGCGAAACGGATAAGGACCTAATTTTTCCTCGTAAAACCTTAAAAAATCTTTCGTCTGCTTAACAATATCCGCACCTTTCTCGAAATGCTCGGGTAAAACGTAAAAAATAACGGGAAAAGTTTCGCCTGCCACGCTTGTAAATTTGTCTTCGATAATTTTATAAGGCGCGATGTTGAGCGTGAGATTGTAATTGTTTATCGGATTCGACATCAACCAATTGAATGTTCTGGTTTTATCGTCGTTGTTTTTAACATTTTGCAGTTTGCCATTGAGCGCGGCGTAAAGATTTTCGGGAACGGTAACGTGCAAGGCAACCGAATCGGCTTCATCAGAAGGATGGTCTTTCACGGGAAACCAAATGTCCGCGCCGTCGTTTTGACACGCTAATCCAATCCAATCCTGTCCGTCCCCCGTTTTAGACCAGACAAATCCACCGACCCACGGTGCGCGCGGCGCAATGCGCGGTATGCCCGAATATTTTACTTTTACAGAAACTGTTTCATTCGGCTGTCTAGTTTGCGGGAATTTTATCCAGATTTTTCCGCCGCGCCTTTCAAAACTTAATGATTTTGACTTGCCGGTTTCCATAATGGAAGTTTCCGCAACGTTCAAAGGCGTATCTAAATCCAAAACAAACCAAGCCGTCGGCTGAACAATCCGCGCCGTTACAATTGTCTCGCCCGCGATTGATTTTTCGTTTGGTTTGACCCGCAAAGTTATATCATAATTTTGCACGTCGTAAGCGGCTTGTTCATAAATCAAAACACCGCCGGATTCGGTCGGACGCGCGCCTAAATCTCTCTGCGCGAAGGAAATATTAGCGAAGAAAATTAAAGAAATCACGAGCGGAAAAAATTTTGATAACTTCATATATTTTTTTTCACACAAAAACTGACTGAGGTTTAAAGTTACGCCTTCGGGCAAAATAATTTTATCAAAATTACGGCTGAAATCGCTTTTTGGATTTTACTCGGCATAATCCAAATCAAGTGTCGTTTGATAATCGTGCGCCATCGAAGGATGACCGTGCGTGTTGGAAACCGCAATTCCTTTTTCGTAAGTTGCTCTCGCATTTTCACGCTCCCCGATTCGCTCGTAAGCCTTCGCCAGCATTCCGTAAGCCGCGCCTTCGTCATCGGCTTTTTGCAAATAACTTTCGAGCGTCCGAATCGCGTTTTGGTAATCTTCCGCCTTGAGATATTCATTCGCCAGACCGAACAAAACCATCGCGTTGTTCGGGTCGGATTCGAGCATTTGTTTGAAAACTTCGATTCTGTTCGTCATAAAATTTTTAATTAACAGATCCTGGCTCGCGTATTTATTAATTTCTTTTGCATCAAAATATCTGTCTGCGCGTCAGAGCCAAGCTGAAAAATGTGTTTTCCGACTTCGTAAAATCCGTATTTTTTGTAAAAAGCCTGCGCACGCGGATTGTATTCCCAAACGCCGAGCCACATACAATCACATCCGCGTCTTTCCGCTTCTTCAAAACATTCTTCCATCAATTTTGCGCCAATACCTTTTCCCAAAAATTTTTGTTTTGAATAAAGCCGCGCCAGTTCTACCAGTTTTTCGCCCGTAATTTTAGGCTCGCGGCTATCAAGAATAATTTTTGCGTATCCGACCGCTTCCGTTTCAATTTCGGCAATTAAAAAAATCGCCTTCTCGTCAGATAACTCCTTTTTAATTTGCTCGATATTAAAAGCCGTTTGCATATAATCCGCCATATCTTCCGGCGCGTTTTTCGGATTTTGGTGAAACGCGTCCCAGAATGTTTTCCGCGAAAGTTCCGAGAGCATTTCGGCGTCAGGCGATTTGGCGCGGCGAATCTTAATTTCTTCCATTGAACAAAATAAACAGCGTGTTTGAAAACTTTTATTCTATTTTACCAAATCTAAAATTACAATTTCACGTTTTTTATATTTAATCGAACAAGTTTTGTTGAACAAAAATTTGTTTCGCTTCCTTGACAGATTTTTCTCGTCCGAAACCCAAACGCCGATAATGCAAATCGAACAATTTTTCAGCTATCTGCCATTGTTCGGTTTTGCCCTTCATTCGGTTTCCAAATTCTCTGTTGTTTAATTTTCCTCCGCGCTCACGCTTAATTTGATTCAATATTTTATCGGCTTTCGTCGGCGCATTTTCTTTGAGACGCGAAACAAAATATGTTTGAAGCGATTCAGTCGGAAGCCTGAGCATTGTCATAAACGCTTCGCTCGCGCCGCAATCTCTGGCTTTTTGTAAAAGAGCAGGAATATCCGAATCGTTGTAACTCGGAATAATCGGCGCGATGGCAATGCCGACGGAAATTCCTGCACTTGCCAATTCTTCCATCGCTCGAAAACGAACTTCCGGCTTTGGTGCATAAGGCTCGAATAATTTCGATTTTCCGAGTGTCAAAAAAGGAATCGAAAAATAAACAGTAGCACCGGAGCGTTTATTCGTTTCATTTAAAACGTCCTTATCTCTTGTTACCAAAGGCGATTTTGTTACGATCCCAACCGGATTTCCAAAATCACGACACGCTTCGAGACATTTCCGCGTCAATTCGTAATTTGCTTCGAGTGGTAAATAAGGATCGGTCGTGAACGAAAATGAAATCAATTCACCGCGCAGAGATTTTTTTCTAAGCTCGTTTTTCAAAAGCGAAGGCGCGTTTATTTTGACGACGATTTTCGTTTCAAAATCGGTTCCGGCGCCGTAGCCCAAAAATTCATGATAAGGTCTGGCGAAACAATATGTGCAGCCGTGCTGACAGCCGCGATAACAATTGACCGAATAATTGAAACCGACATCGGGCGAATTGTTTTTCGTAACGATTGTGCGTGTTGCGGTTTCTTCAAAAACTTCTAACTTCACAGGCGAAGGTTCGCCAAGAAATTCAGCATCGTATTTATGATAAGGATTCGGCGGATTTGCAATGTATCGCATCTGTGAAACATTGTATCATTTAAGATTTTAACGACAAGCAAAACATCACAAAAAATCTGTTTCTAAAGAAAATAAAAATTCGGATTTGCAGCACAAGTAAAGCTACAGAAAAATTGGTAGCTTATTGATTAAAAATCATGTTCTAAATTTCAGGCGAGATTGGCAGAATTTGCGGAATGAATTTTCATTTCTGAATTTTGAACTAATAAAATTTTTAACAGTTTTTGTTCCTTTTCACGATTCATTCCGGCACGTAAAGGTTCATCGGCAGGTCGAACGGCAATCCAATTTAGCGTTTCTTTTATTGTTTCGGAAAGCGGGCGAAAGGTTAATCCGTCGGCAATTGCTTTGTCGTTTTTGACTTCAAAAATGCCGTTATACTTTTCGGGTAACCACAAAGGCATTTCGCTCCACGCTTCGACCTTTTGTTCTTCTAAAAATTCTTCGTTCGCCCAAACAAACTTGGCGTCGCTGCCGCTTACACTACGAATTTCTTCGAGCGCTAAAACTTTCCCGCCATCTGAAATGCGCTTGACCCAATAGGTAAAACGCTCAACCGAATCGTATTCACCGACAATTAAACCCGCCCGCACGTTCAGAACTCTGTTCGGCATTAACTTTTCGGCTGTTTGCTCGCACAAAGCCTTTAATCCGCCATAAGATTCACGATAAATAGAGGCGTTTACTCTGTCTCCGGTATCAATTTGTTCGGCTATTTTTACCTGTTCAGAAGTTAATTCGGCAACCGAAGAATTTTCATCGCTTCCATCCGGATTAAAATTGCCGTAAACCGAACAGCTTGAAATGAAGATGTAATTTTCGATATTGTCGCGCAGAACTTCAACGGATTTTTTGACAACACCCGGCACGTAACCGCAAGTGTCAATTGCCGCGTCCCAGCTTCTTCCTTGCAAAGCGGAAACGTCATTTTCACGGTCACCGCGCAGCTTTTCAACTTCAGGAAACAAATCAGCGTTGTGCCGACCGCGATTGAAAATCGTAACTTCGTGTCCTTTTGCCAAGGCTGCTTCAATCAAGTGCCGACCTAAGAAAATTGTTCCGCCGATTATCAATATTTTCATTTGTCGCTTAAATTATTTCCCGCTCATAATGAGTTTCGCAATCGTCTGTAACTGCATATTCGATGTGCCTTCATAAATCGCGCCGATTTTCGAGTCGCGCCAGAATTTCTCGACCGGATAATCTTTTACATAACCGTAACCGCCGAAAAGCTCAATTGCTTTTGACGAAATTTTTTCCGCCGCGCGTGAAGAATAAACTTTCGCCATTGCCGCTTCTTTCAAAAAAGATTTTCCGGCGTCTTTCAAACGTGCCGCGTTATAAACCAACAAGCGTGTGGCTTCCAACTCAATTGCCATTTCTGCTAGTTGAAATTGCACGACTTGATTTTGGTTAATAGGCTTCCCGAATTGTTCTCGCTCCGCTGTGTATTTCAGCGCAGCTTCATACGCGCCTTGCGCAATACCAATCATTTGGGCTCCGATGCCGATACGTCCTTCATTCAAAGTTTCAATCGAAACTTTGTAACCAAAGCCTACTTCGCCCAAAACATTTTCCTTCGGAACTTTGCAAGAATCTAAAATCAATTCCGTCGTTGAGGATGCGCGAATACCGAGTTTGTCTTCTTTTTTACCAACTGAGAAGCCTTCAAAATCTTTTTCAACAATAAAAGCTGTTATTCCTTTGTAACCCGCGCTTGGGTCAACAGTTGCAAAAACGATAAAAACTTCGGCTTCGTTGCCATTTGTAATCCAGAGTTTTTGACCGGAGATTTCCCAAAAGTCGCCTTTATCAACGGCGCGAGTTTTCAAAGCGAAAGCATCCGAACCGGAAGCGGCTTCGCTCAAAGCATACGCGCCGACTTTCGACTCAGCCATTTGCGGCAGATATTTTTTCTTTTGTTCATCGTTTGACCAACGAATAATCGCGTTGGTTACCAAAGTATTTTGCACGTCAACAAAAACTGATGTTGAAGCATCAACGCGCGCAAGTTCTTCAATCGCTAAAATCGCATTAAAAAACGTCGAACCCGCGCCGCCGTACTCTTCCGGCGTTTCAATTGCCATTAAACCCAATTCAAAACATTGCCGGATTAAATCTTGGTCGAGATGAGCTTCGTGATCCATCTTTTCGACGCGCGGACGAACTTCGCCTTCGGCAAATTCTCTAATGGATGAGCGAAAAAGTTCTTCTTCTTCGCTCAAAGTTGTTAAAGCAGGACTCGAAATTTCTTTTTCTAAAGCTGTTGCACCCATAAAAATTTCCTTCGGTTTAATCTTTTTTAAATTATTAAGTTAAGATAACATCATAATAGGCGCGAACGGCAAAAGGCAAAGTAAGTGAATTCAGAAACAAAAATTCAAAATTCAAAATTCAAAATTCAAAATTCAAACGAAAAAAATCTCACTTGGCTGAAAATTATTGCCGTCACCTTTACGCTTTTGGGCGCCGGTTTATTCGCTTATTTTATTTATTCGGTTGGTTTAAGCGAAATTCTTGAAGGAATCGGAAAAATCGGTTTCGGCGGCTTTTTGCTGCTTCAATTGATTTATTTTTTTCGCATCACCGCGCGTGCAGCCGCTTGGAAACTTTCCGTTTACGAACCTTACAAACTTGATTTGCGCGACACCGTTCCGGCTGTGATAATCGGTTTGATTCCGCTCGGAATTTTAATTAGCGGAACTTCAAAAGCGGTCGCCGTGAAAAAACGTGTTCCGTTGGTTGTCGGCTTCTCGTCGGTTGCCACAGAAAATCTTTTTTACTCGCTCGTAACCGGACTTTTTGTCTGTCTGGGCGCATTTGCTTTTTTGCGCAACTTCGAATTGCCACAAGGTTGGATTTGGACGATTGATACACTCGTAGCGATTATATTTTTGCTGATATTTATTGGCGTTTTAATGGTTGTTCGTCAATGGCACTGGGTGAGTGCGACTTGTGAATACTTTTACGAAAAAGGTTTTGCCCGCAGATTTCTGGAAAGCGGACGCTTACAGGTTCGTCTTTTTGAAAATTTTATCTATGGATTTTATCGCCAGTATCCACGCCGTTTCGCACCGATTATTTTTCTTCAAATCTTTTTTCATTCATTGGGAATTTTAGAAGTCTGGTTCATTTTAAGTCGCATCAGTTTGGTTTCCGTCAACATTTATTCGGCATTTTTACTCGAATCAATCAGCCGTGTGATTACGATTGTCTTCAAATTAATTCCGTTTCTGGTTGGGGTTGATGAAGCCGGAGCGCAATTTGTCACAGAAACCTTAGCTTTGGGCGTAGGTGTCGGCGTAACTTTGGCGATTATTCGTAAGGGAAGAATTTTGTTTTGGACGGCAATCGGTCTGATTTTAATCGTCAAACGCGAGCTTTCATTCTCTGAATTTACAAAAACCGAATACGAAATTCACGAAGCGAAAATTGAATAATTTTCCAAATTTAATGTTTATTAAAACCGAAAATCAGAATTTATTAGGGCTGTTTGCTAGGATGCGTTTGCTGATTTCGATTTCGCCTCGCTTGAAAAGAATACGCGCTTTTATGGGAAAACGAGAACTGCGTTTTCTGGGAAAATAATTTCTCGCAAAGGCGCGAAGATTTTATAAAAAGTTAGATGTTTTAAGCTTTTCAATTTATCAATTCGCTTTTTTTACTTGTAACAGTGTTTGACGTTCTTTATACTAAAAGCGGCAAATTTGCTTGTTTGAAGGAGAAAAAATTTTGCAGCCAAAAGTTCATCAAGGACTATTAACCGCCGCCGGCTTTCGCTTTGCGATTATCGCTTCGCGGTGGAATGATTTTTTAACGTCGAAATTAGTCGAGGGCGCACTTGACGCGCTCGAACGTCTCGGTGCGGATGAGAAATCAATTGAAATTTTCAAAGTTCCGGGTTCTTTTGAATTGCCTTTAACGGCTTTAAAGGTTGCTCAAGGCGGAAGATTTGATGCTGTTATCTGCATCGGGACCGTTATTCGCGGTGAAACGCCGCATTTTGAATACGTTGCTGGCGAAGCAGCCAAAGGTGTCGCGCAAGCATCAATGCAAACGGGCATTCCCGTTTTATTCGGCGTCGTTACGACCGACACGCTTGAACAAGCAATTAACCGAACTGGAGTTAAATCCGGTAATAAGGGATTTGAAGTCGCAATGTCGGCGGTTGAACTTGTCAATTTGTATAAAACAATGGACGGCGGAGAAAATCTCGGAAAGGAAAAAGTTTTTCCGCACGTCGTTTGAAAACTAGATCAAGCAATTATGGGAACACGGCGAAAAGCTCGTGAAAGCGCTTTGCAAATGTTATTTGCGGCAGACGTTGCTAAAACGCGCGATAGCGTTTTGACGAGCAACTTTTGGAACGAACTCGGCGAGCAAACACTTGATGAGGATACGCGCGAATTTGCCAACAATTTAGCAGTCGGCGCCCTGCGCGAGATTGAAACAATTGATTCTCGAATCCGCACTCGCGCCGAGCACTGGCGCATCGAGCGAATGGCAATTGTTGACCGCAATGTTTTGCGTCTGGCAGTTTACGAATTTCTCTTTGAACCGACGCCGCACACGGTTGTCATCAACGAAGCATTAGAGATTGCCCGCCGCTTTTCGACCTTTGAAGCCACGCAATTCATCAATGGTATTTTAGACGCTATCAAGCACGATTTGGAAGAAAATCCCGTGCAGAAATCCGCCAAAACCGAAGAAGATAATCTAAACGAAAAATCTCGTGCTTCTTCGCAGTAAAATCCTTTCAAATCCATTCGATGAACAAAGCATCTGACCGATACTGATAACGGATGTGAAAGCAATTAAAAATGCACAAATTATCGCTTCAACCTTTAACTTTTAATTTTGCATTTTTAATTGCTGGAATCTACGTTTTGTTTCTTGCGTTTTTATCATTCACAATTGCCAACGCCCAGAATTTGCCGAAAGAAATTCGCGGCTACAAAGTTTATAAAGCTGACATTTCGGTAAAAAACGAGGCGGATAAAACCGATAAAAAGGACAAATCGGATGTTTTGATAACTGCCGATGAGCCGAAACTTGTTGACATTTCGTTAACCGGAATCACATTGGAAACTTCGGCGGAAATTGATTCTTTACAGCAAAGCGGCACAGTTGATTTTCTAGCTTTTCAAGATTTTCGCGTGAACGGCTTAGCAGTTGAAGTTGAAGAGTATAAAGAATCTTTTGAAATCAAGAAAAGAAAGCGCGTAGTTTTACCCAAACCAATTAAAATTTTTGTCGGTGTCGGGCAAACTCTACGCGGAGCTCTTAACGAATGGCGCGAAGCAAAAGATGAATGGACGGTTACGGGCAGAGTTTTCGTTTTCGGGCGATTTAAGAAATCATTTCTAAAATTCAAGCGCGTAATTCCAGTTGAAGTGAGTTTGAAGATAAAAAATCCGCTCGGAACAGTGAGCAGTGAACAGTCAACAGTTATCAGTTCATATTCAAACGTACTTACCGAAAACCGCATAATAACAATCGGCAATTGATAACTGTTGACTGATAACTGCTCACGGCTTACTTATATTTTACGCTTTTTTGCGTTAAAATTATTTTTTAACTTTGCAAGTTTCAAATCGAGGTTATAAATCGTGAACAAAAAAGAAGCAAATCTATCCGAATACATCACCGAAAATTTCGGCGCAAACGCCAGTTATGTCGAAGGTTTATTAAATCGTTACCAATCAGACCCGAATTTAGTTGACGAATCCTGGCGCACGTTTTTCGGCGAACTTCTAAACGGTGGCTCGCCACTTGAAACAAATAACAATCAAGCCGCGACAGTTCAATCAAAAGAAACAAGCGCTGCTGCGTCCGCGAAAACCGATAAGACCAACGGTTCGGCAAAGGCAAAAGCTGAAATTCCTACCACGGCGAAAAAACAGACTGTATTGGGCGCAGGCGTGGAAGTTAAACCAATTGTCGGCGCGTCAAAAAAGATTGTCGAAAATATGGAAGAAAGCCTCGGCGTTCCGACAGCGACTTCCCTGCGTCGTGTTCCGGTCAAGGTTTTGGAAGAAAATCGGCGCGTCATCAACGAGAATCTGCAAAGTGCGGGACGTGGAAAGGTTTCTTTTACGCATCTGATTGCGTGGGCGATTATCAAAGCTCTCAAAGAGTATCCGCAGCTTAATTTCGGTTATGGTTTCGTCAACAATGCACCTTCACGTCTTGAAAACAAAAATATCAATCTCGGTATTGCGATTGATATTGAAAAAAAGGACGGTTCGCGCAATTTGCTTGTGCCGAATATAAAAGGCGCGGAAAAAATGAACTTTGCCGAATTCTTCGCCGCTTA
The DNA here is from genome assembly GCA_020200095.1 of Acidobacteriota bacterium. Lineage (GTDB taxonomy): Bacteria > Acidobacteriota > Blastocatellia > Pyrinomonadales > Pyrinomonadaceae. The sequence continues at coordinate 22,655 of JAIVJJ010000253.1, forward strand.
CAACGAGACCGTGAAAAAAGCGCGTGACGGAAAATTAACTATCGAAGATTTTCAAGGCACAACCATTTCGCTGACAAATCCAGGAACAATCGGTACAGTTTCGTCAAACCCGCGTTTAATGGCAGGTCAAAGTGTAATCATCGCCACCGGCGCAATCGAGTATCCGGCGGAATATCAAGCAATGACCGCCGCCGCACTCTCGCAGCTTGGTATCAGTAAAACAATTACGCTTACTTCAACTTACGACCACCGCGTTATTCAAGGCGCAGAATCAGGTTTATTTCTGGCGAAAATTCACGAGTTTTTAAT
>JAIVJJ010000127.1 GCA_020200095.1 Acidobacteriota bacterium
GCGCCGTAATGCGTTTGCCGATTTTCAAAAAATTTGCCGCGCACGTCTTTTTTGGTCGCGGTTCATTTCCCGATGTCGAGATGCAAATATCGAAAACCGAAGGGTCATTTGAACAAAGAATCTATAAATTTTAAGAGAGATTATGAGTGTGCAAATTTTGAAATCCATAGTGAACGACAAAACGAAAACAGGTTTGGAAATTTTGGAAGCTGCTGTTTTGCTCGGCGTTTTGGGCGACGCGCTTTTGCGCGTAACGCCTTGGGGCTTGAATGTTTTTCTCTGGGTGAGCGTGCTTGTCGCAGCGATGATTGCGCTAACTTTGCGCCGGAAAAGCGAATTTTGGAGCGTTCAAATCGCTTCACTGCACGGAGCGTTGATTTTCTTCGCGGCAATGTTCGTGTGGCGCGATTCAGTTGAGTTGAAATTATTAAACACGCTGGCAATCTTGACGATTCTGGCGATTTTGACTTTGCCCGCGCTAAAAATTAAAGCGCAAATCGCCGGAGTTTTTCAGTATTTTTACGCGGCTCTTTGGTCGGGCGTAAACGCGGCTTTTGCGCCGTTTTTTCTGGTGTTTGGCGATATAAAATGGAAAACAATTCCGCAGAAAGGCTGGACAAAACACCTGATTTCCGTTTTGCGCGGTCTGGCGATTGCCACGCCGATTTTGTTAATTTTTGGCGCGTTATTTATGGCGGCTGACGCTGTATTTCAGGGAATAATCGAGCAGACTTTTCAAATCAATCCTGAAATTCTTTTCACGCATCTGCTTTTAATCGGATTCGTTTCTTGGGTGTCGGCTGGATATTTACGCGGTTCGTTGGTTGAGGCTTTTTCACGGGAAAAAACCTCCGAAGTAAAAGCGCAAACAATAAGCATTACCGAACCGGCAAAAAATGAAAATGAAAATGGCGCGGCGGAAATCAAACCGCAGGAAGAAACGAAAAACTGGGAGTGGCGAAGTTTCGACAATTCGGTTTTGCCGCGCGTCTTTACGCTCGGCGCAATCGAAGTTTCAATCGTTTTGGGTTTGATAAATTTGTTATTTTTGAGTTTCGTCATTGTGCAAATTCCCTATCTTTTTGGCGGAATGGAATTGGTGCAAAACACGCCCGACTTTAAGCTCGCGGAATATGCGCGTCGCGGTTTCGGCGAACTCGTAACGGTTGCCGCGCTGGTTTTGCCGATTTTGCTTTTCTCGCATTGGCTCTTGCGAAAGGATAAACCGGCGAATGAAAAAATTTATCGCGTTTTGGCGGGAATTCAAATAGTTTTATTGTTCGTGATTATGATTTCCGCAACGCAAAGACTGTTGCTCTATACGGGCAATCTCGGTTATGGATTAACTGCCCAAAGACTTTATCCGATGGCGTTTATGATTTGGCTGGCGGTAATTTTCGTCTGGTTTGCGCTAACGGTTTTGCGCGGAGCGCGTGAACAATTTGCTTGGGGCGCGTTGTGGTCGGCATTATTTGTCTTAGTAACTTTGCACGTTTTTAACCCCGACGATTTTATTGTTCGGACAAATGTGAATTTAATGCAGCAAGGTCGCAGCTTTGACACTGTTTATGTTTCCGAGTTAAGCGATGACGCCGTTCCCGCGCTTTTGGAATCAATGCCGACGTTGAATTTTGAGCAGCAGTGCGTGGTTAAAAATAAACTTTCGCGTCGTTTTGCGACGGCGCAGACAGAAAACGATTTTCGCACCTGGAATTGGTCGCGCTCGGTTGCGCGTGAAGAAATGGCGCAATACAGCGAGGGTTTCGACACACAAAATTGTTCGGCGCAAACGCAAAGAATTTATGACGATTTTTAATGAACAAACGAATTAAGGCGGATTTTTCTTGCTTTTTAATTTCCGCATCTTTTAATATGAAAGCGCAAGTTTTAACGGCTTGCGCTCGGTTTACTTAATCTTTTCTTTTCGCTTCCAAAGTTTCTTTAATTTAAGCAAAAAAGATGTTAGACCAATATCCAATCAAGCGTGATTTTATACGCGAATATCTTTCTTATTTGCAAGTCGAAAAGGGTTTGGCGAAAAACTCTGTTGAAAGTTATGAAAGAGATTTGGCGAAGCTACGTGTTTGGGCGGAGAAAAACAATTTTGAAATTATTAATTTAACCCGACAGGATTTGCGCGAGTGGTTGATTGACCTCGCCGGAGAAAAACTTTCGGAAAATTCCAAACGCCGGTTAATCAGCGCGCTACGCGGGTTTTATAAATTTTTGCAGTTTGACGGACACATCAAAAAAAATCCGGCGGAAGATTTGGTTGCGCCGCAGAAAGGTTTGTATTTACCGAAGTTTTTGAGCGAAAGCGAGATTGAAAATTTATTCGCCGCGCCGGACGTTTTAACAGAAATCGGCTTGCGCGACAGAACGATTTTAGAATTGATGTATGCGTGCGGTTTGCGCGTAACGGAAGCGGTTGATTTGCGGCTTAAAGATTTGAACATTGACACAGGAATTTTGACGTGCAAGGGAAAAGGAAGCAAAACGCGGCGCGTTCCCGTCGGCAAAAGCGCGATTGAGTGGTTAAAAAAATACCTTGTCTTAAGACGCCAAAAGGAAAATATCGAGGTACAAAATCTTTTTGTAACGAGTGCGGGAAATCCGATTAATCGCCAAATGATTTTTTTATTTATTAAAGAATACGCGAAAAAAATAGGTATTGAAGACGTTTCGCCGCATACGCTTCGCCACAGCTTCGCCACGCACTTGATTCAAAACAGCGCTGATATTCGCTCGGTTCAACAAATGCTCGGTCATGCGGATATTTCCACAACGCAAATTTACACTCATATCACCGACGTGCATTTGCGAAAAAGTTACGAGCAATTTCATCCACGCGCAAAGGGAACATTTAAGAGCAAAGGAAATAAAGAAATTCAATAAAACCCGTCTTTCACAACTTGCAACTTACCGAAATGTTAGCTAATATGTGAAGTTTGCTACCGACTCGAAAAGTTTGGTAATGTACTTTGTAAAATAGACGCATGGGTGGTCGAGCGGTCAAAGGCAACGGGCTGTAAACCCGTCGGATTAATTTCCTACGTAGGTTCAAATCCTACCCCATGCACCAGCGTTTGAAAGGGTAAAGGCGAAAGGCGAAAGGATAAAGTTAAATTGTGATTTAACTTTATCCTTTATCCCTTATCCTTTCCTCTTGCGAGAAGCGGGAGTAGCTCAGTTGGTAGAGCGTCAGCCTTCCAAGCTGAATGTCGCGAGTTCGAGTCTCGTCTCCCGCTCCAAATTTTTGAACGGACGTTTTTTAGATTCGAAGCTAAAGCCCGAGTAGCTCAGGGGTAGAGCGCCTCCTTGGTAAGGAGGAGGTCACGAGTTCAAATCTCGTCTTGGGCTCCATAAGTTTTTATATTTTTATAAAAGTTATTAAAGAGGATAAATAGTAATGAGCAAAGAGAAATTTGATCGATCGAAGCCACACGTCAACATTGGAACCATCGGGCACGTCGATCACGGCAAGACGACTTTAACGGCGGCAATCACGAAAGTATTAGCCAAACATAATCCATTACGCGCACGTTGATTGTCCCGGACACGCCGATTATGTCAAGAATATGATTACCGGAGCAGCACAGATGGACGGAGCTATTCTTGTCGTAGCAGCAACCGACGGACCGATGCCGCAGACGCGCGAACACATCCTGCTTGCCAGACAAGTCGGCGTGCCGTCGATGGTCGTGTTTATGAACAAGGTTGACGCGGTCGACGACGATGAACTGCTGGAACTGGTCGAGTTGGAAATCAGAGAGCTTTTATCGAGCTACGAATTTCCCGGCGATGATATACCGATTATTCAAGGCTCGGCACTTGGCGGCTTAAACGGCGAAGAGAAATGGGAAGCCAAGATAGACGAGTTGATGCAGGCTGTCGATGATTATATTCCGACGCCTGCCAGAGAAACCGAGAAACCGTTTTTGATGCCTGTCGAAGACATCTTTACTATTCAAGGACGAGGAACGGTAGCGACGGGCAGAATCGAGCGCGGAATTGTCAAGGTCAACGAAACGGTCGAGATTGTTGGTATCAAAGACACGCGCAACACAGTTGTGACAGGCGTTGAGATGTTCAAGAAGTTGTTGGACGAAGGTGTGGCGGGCGATAACGTCGGGTTATTACTGAGAGGCGTTGATAGAAAAGAGATAGAACGCGGGCAAGTGATAGCCAAACCGGGTTCAATCACACCGCACACGAAATTCAAGGCGGAGGCTTATGTATTGACGAAAGAAGAAGGCGGACGTCATACACCGTTCTTTACCGGATACCGACCGCAGTTTTATTTTAGAACAACGGACGTGACAGGAGTCGCTCACTTGCCGACTGGAGTAGAGATGGTAATGCCAGGTGATAACATCCAGATGGAGATCGAATTGATAGCGCCGATAGCGATGGAGAAAGGACTCAGGTTTGCTATTCGAGAAGGCGGACGAACCGTCGGCGCTGGTACTGTCTCCGATATCGTCGAATA
>JAIVJJ010000128.1 GCA_020200095.1 Acidobacteriota bacterium
GTATTATTCGTATATTTAGGGGCTAACTTTCTCGTGGCTTGATTTTATTGTATGAAAGACGACTGCCACGATGATAATCGCTCCGCCGATTATTGCCCAAACCGAAGGTGTTTCGCCGACAAACAAAAAAACCCAAACTGGATTTAGAAGCGGTTCGACGAAGCCGACGATGCTCGCGTCCAGAGAGCGAACACCGCCCGCGATTCCATTGGTGAATAAAACATAAGCGATGCCGATTTGAAAAATGCCTAGGAAGAGAATTGCTAAAATGTCGTTTGAACCGATTTGCGCGGGTGGATTATTGAGAACAATCGGAAACATTAGCAAAACGATTAAGATATTGCCGTAAAAAACCGAAAGCGCGGGATTGCGTTGCAAAGATTTCGGGTGGCGCAAAAGTATAAAATAAAGCCCGAAAAAAACGCCCGAAGCGAGCGCCGCGACATTGCCCCAAAAGACGTTTGTCGCAAGTTTGTTCGCCGCGTTTTGCGGTTCGAGAAAAAATAAACTCATTCCTGCAAGACAAAACACAACCGTAATCAAATCGGAAAAGCGAAACTTTTCCTTCAAAATAAATGGCGCAAGAATCAAAATATAAATCGGTGCGGTGTATTGCAGAAAAATCGCGTTAGCGGCAGTCGTCGTTTTGTTCGCGTAAACAAAACAAGTCAATGTTCCGGCATAAAGGAACGAACTCAAAAGCGTAAATTTATCAATCCGCAAACCTTTTTTATAAGTAAAAACTGCAACTGTTATTGCGGCAAGAAGCGAGCGTCCAAGATTAACGACAAAAGCATCGAGTGTCGTAAGTTTGATAAAAAGCCCGCCTGTACTCCAAAGCAAAACCGCCAAGACAATAAATGCCATTGGCGGAAAATTTGATGTTTGGACAGGTTTGTTCATTATCAAGTTATTAAACCATAGAGACATAGAGGCACAGAGTTTTATAAATCAAAAAAGAGAGAAAAGTAAAAAATGATTTTCTTCCTGATTTGTTATCCTCTGTGCCTCTATGTCTCTGTGGTGAAAATTTCTTAATTATTCTCGGTTGCCGTTGTAATCGTTTCTCTCAACTTAGCAGCAGATGTCGTCGCGGGTTCGAGTTCGACATCTTCGACGTTGCGATAAACTTTCTTGCCGAAAACTCCGTTCCACGGCGGGATAACAATCGAAATTGCACCGTGCGCTCGTGCCTGACATGCGAGGCGTAAAAACGGTTTGGCATCTTCCGGCTGCTTATAGCCGAAAACTTTCATCTGTTTTCTTTCACGCGTTGAAACTTCGGTTAATTTTTCCGCGCCGCTTAAAATTCCAATCCAGCAAGTTCCGCAAGCTGCAGAACGACATTCGACCGGGACGACGCCTTCGATGCAGCGTTCGTCCTTTTCGCGCCAATTTTTTGATTGGTCCCGGGCAGAAGCAGAAGCGATTTCTTCGTCGTGAACCAGTTTAAATCGAGCGTCTGAAGCGGTTTCGTCGTAAGTAACAGTCCATTTTTTGTCAATTGTTTTTAAGAACCCGAATAAGCCTTGGGAATCGTCTTTCGCGCGTTCGGCTAAAATTTTTTCGGGTGAATTTTTCATCAAGCCTTTCGGTTTTTCGATTGCACCTTTAGCGTTTTTGAAATTTTCCAAGCCGCTTTGCACTAAGATCATTAAACCGACTGCCGTTATGCCAAGAAGCAATGATTCATTCGCTTTTACTTTTTCAGCAACTGTTTTGGCGATTTGTTTGGTTTCATTCGCTAAATCTGCATTTTCGTCCGAAAAATTTTCCACGCGTTTTTCAATCGCTTCTTTTACATTTTTCCAGTAGCGATGCCCGTAAAGAAATTTGTGTGAAGCGTCAATCTGATTTTTCAATTCATAATTGCCCTGCATCACAAATTTTTGTAAAAGCTCGTCTTTATTTTCTGCCGCTTGCAGAGCGCGAAAAAGTTCCAACGGATAAAAACGAAACCAGATTTGCACGGCATTGCGATCAACTTCGTGAATGTCTGGAAGCAGTTTTGTTAAAATCGAAAACCAATCGTTTTCGCTGAATTTATTTAAGACATTCTCAAATTTTGTCGTCATACAAGCCTTGATAAAAGGGGAAAATATAAACGAAAAGCATAACAATAAATTTCATTTACTTCAAAATGGGTCGTGATAAAGTATGTTTACGCTGTTAAAATATAAAGTAAAGAAATTACCAAATGCTAGGACGCTTCAATTCGAGCATAATAATGTATTACTAAAAACATCAATAATTTCTACCACCGCTTGACAAATAAAACCTGAATTCGTATAGTCTGAAGTTTCGGACTTTTCGTCTGTAGCAAGCAATGAAATTTATTGTTTGTTTTGAAAGCGCAAAGCGTTTGAAAAATTTCAAACGCAAAAACATTTATTGTGGCGTAAAGCCAAACGCCAGCTTATTTAATAATATGCTCCAGCGTTTGGGATGAATAATAAGAGATTTAGGAAAATAAAATCCGCAATCTCAAATCTGAAATCGATAAGGTCACGCCACAGAAAAGTTTTAATAAGGAAAGTTTTTCAATTTAAAGAACTTTCCAGAGAAGTTTAATCACTTATTTTAGTTTGCAAGTAGCCGCTTGCGCTGACTGCCGAACAAGTTTTGGCAAGAGGCAGGTTAGAGGTTACTTTCGTTTTTAATTAGAAAAACTTTTTTGAGTTTTAAAAGTAAAAAGGAAAGAAAAAGTGCCGACAATAAATCAATTAGTTCGCAAAGGTCGCCAAGCCATTAAATATAAAACGGCGAGTCCAGCGTTGCAATCGAGTCCGCAGAAACGCGGCGTTTGCACGCGCGTTTATACGCAAACGCCGAAGAAACCAAACTCGGCTCTGCGCAAAGTTGCGCGCGTTCGTTTAACCAACGGAATCGAGGTTACAACTTATATTCCCGGCATCGGACACAATTTGCAGGAACACTCAATCGTGATGATTCGCGGCGGTCGTGTCAAAGATTTGCCGGGCGTTCGTTACCACGTAATACGCGGAACACTCGATTCGTCCGGCGTGGCAAACCGCAATCAAGCGCGTTCAAAATACGGCGCAAAACGACCGAAAGGTGCGACACCGGCGAAAGGCAAGAAGTAATCAATCACGAATTTCAAATTACGGATTACGCTCTTTAGAGCGCGATTAAATTCGTAATTTGAAATTCGTGATTCGTAATTGGAAAAAATTATGCCAAGAAGAAGAGTTGCAGCAAAAAGAGAAGTATTGCCCGACCCGATTTATAACAGCGTAATGGTTACGAAGTTTATCAATGGTGTGATGTGGCAGGGAAAAAAATCCGTCGCCGAAAAGGCTTTCTACGGCGCGATGCAGAAAATAGCCGAGCGCACGGGGGATGAACCATTAAAGATCTTTAAAAAAGCAATTGATAACGTCGCGCCTGCATTAGAGGTTAAGTCGCGCCGTATCGGCGGAGCTAACAAAGCGTTTGCGCATTATAGATTTTAATAAATAGTGGTGAGTGGTGAACGGTGAACGATGAGTTTTTGATTTTAACTAATCACTCACAGTTCATACTTCACCACTAATTAGAGATGGCAAACATTAGTTTAGACAAATACAGAAATATCGGCATTATGGCGCACATCGACGCGGGTAAAACCACGACGACCGAGCGTGTGCTTTTCTATACCGGCGTTTCACACAAAATCGGCGAAGTTCACGAAGGAACGGCAACGATGGACTGGATGGAGCAGGAACAGGAACGCGGAATTACGATTACTTCCGCTGCGACGACTTGTTTCTGGACGCGCAATAATACTGAACATCGCATTAACATTATTGATACGCCCGGTCACGTTGACTTTACGATGGAAGTCGAGCGTTCATTGCGTGTTCTTGATGGCGCGGTTGCAGTGTTTGACGGCGTTGCGGGTGTTGAACCGCAATCTGAAACTGTCTGGCGGCAAGCCGATAAATACAAAGTTCCACGCATTTGTTTTATTAATAAATTAGACCGCGCAGGCGCTTCGTTTGAACGCTCGTTTGATTCGATTATAACGAGACTTGGCGCAAACGCGGTGGCTCTGCAAATTCCAATCGGTGTTGAAGATCAACTTAAAGGTGTCGTTGATTTAATCACGATGAAAGGTTTGATTTGGAACGACGAAACGAAAGGTGCCGAATATCAAGTTACAGACATCCCCGCAGACCTTGTTGATGCGGCGAAAGAAGCCCGCGAAAAATTAGTCGAAGCCGTCTCCTCTATTGACGACGATTTGATGGGGAAATATTTGGAAGGCGAAGAAATCAGCGAAGACGAAATTCGCAAAGCATTACGAAAAGGGACGCTTGAAATGAAAATTGTTCCCGTCGTCACCGGTTCAGCCTTCAAAAATAAAGGCGTGCAGACTTTGCTTGACGCGGTTGTAGATTTCTTGCCGAGTCCTTTGGATGTTCCGCCGATTGACGGAATTAATCCGAGAACCGACGAGCCGGAAGTGCGCGAAGCAAGTGCGAGCGCCCCGTTTTCCGGTCTGGTTTTCAAATTGATGGCAGACAAGCATTTGGGACAATTAGCATTTGTTCGCATTTACAGCGGAACGGTTAAATCTGGTTCTTACGTTTCAAATTCAATCAAAAACAATAAAGAGCGTGTCGGACGT
>JAIVJJ010000368.1 GCA_020200095.1 Acidobacteriota bacterium
CCCCAATTTCTTTTGTCGAAGGAGAATGGGATAATGATTCTTTTTGTAAAGCTCAAGAAATTCGTCAAAGTGTCCCCATTTGACTTTGTAGTAGAATTCTATGGTGAACGGGCGAGCCGCTGCCGGATTCTGCTTTTGCGGAGATTGACTCTGAGCGAAAATGTTTTGCCCCGTAAGAGGCATGAAAGCGGCGAGAGCAAGTATAATAAAAGCTATACTGCGACGAGTTAGAAGTGTTTTATTCAATGTTCTATTCATAATTTTTTCCTCACTGTTAATTTGAATGTGTATTTCGAGTTTTTACCTTTGGCACGCTTGAGCATTTCGTTGCGTCGCGCCTTAAACTCCGCGCCCGGCTTCCATTCGGGAAATTTCGCGCCTTGCGCCACGCGGTAGCCGATTTGCAAGAGCCATTGCGCGTCTTCAACCGCCCCAGACATATCCCAATCCGCTTTTACCTCGTCGGAAACCTGGTGGTAATCATTCTTGCCATAATCGTCCCATTTCTTGTCGCCAAAATCGGCTGATTTACCGATGTAATTATTGCCGCTGCCGGGAAAGACGGCGGGAATACCGGCTCGCGCAAACTCAAGTTGGTCGGAGAGAAAGAAATAGATGCCATTGGCAAACGGTTCTCTCAAAAAAATGCGCTTTTGCGTTTTCGCAGATTCGGTAAGCACATCGTCGAGCGTGGTTAATCCGTAGCCGAGATTATTTACATCGCTAGTGCGCCCCCAGACATTGCAAGCGTCAAGATTGATGTTGGCTAGCGTGCGTTTGAGAGGATAAAGTGGATTCGCCGCGTAGTATTTCGCGCCAAGCAGCCCTTTTTCTTCAGCCGTCGTTGCAATAAAGAGAATCGAGCGTTTCGGCGGTTTCTTTAACTTGGCAAAACCTTCGGCGATTTCCAGCATTTGCGCCGTGCCTGCGGCGTTGTCAATCGCGCCGTTATAAATCTGGTCGCCTTTTAGTTTTTCGTCGCGTCCGAGATGATCCCAATGCGCGGTGTAAATCACATATTCGTTTTTCAAACGCTTGTCAGAGCCTTCGATTTTCGCCACGACGTTGCGAGATTCAATCCCGCGCCATTTGATTTTGCCGTTAAAATTGGCGTTAGCTCCGAGAGGCGCGGCTTTGAAATTCTTGCTCAAAGCCGCTTGTCTCAAACTATTAAAATCGTGATTTGCCGCCGCAAAAAGTCGCCGCGCGGCGTCAAGAGCAATCCACCCTTCGACTGCCGCGAGTTTCCCGTTTGCCGCTTGTTTTATTGCAAAGGCTTCGCGCTGAAAGTTGTTTTGGACAACTTTGAACGAAGCGTAAGCGGTCGCCGGATCGTGAACAACCAACACGGCAGCCGCGCCCTTTTGCGCGGCAATTTCATACTTGTACGGGCGCGTTCCGTGGTAAGTCGCCACTTTACCTTTGAACATTCCTTCGTCCGGCTTTGACGCATCAAGCGGATCGGGAATCTGCGGTTCCCCGTCCAGAACGATAAGCGTCTTTCCCCGCGCGTCCACATTTTTGAAATCGTCCCAGCCATACTCCGGTGCGACGATGCCGTAACCGGCGAAAATAATTTCGGAGTTTTTAACCGTAACTTCCGTCTGCAAGCGCCGCGAGCGGGCGACGTAATCTTCAGGAAAGTTAAGCGCAGTTTGTTTGCCATTGACGGAAAGCGAAAAACTTGGGCGCGATGTGAATCCGACGAGAGGTACTTTTTGCAAGTAAGTGCCATCGGGATTACCCGGTTTCAAACCGCTTTGCTTAAATTGTTCGACAAGGTAATTGACAGTGACGGTTTCGCCGCGTGTTCCCGGCGCGCGTCCTTCATACTCGTCCGAAGCCAAGACCTTGATGTGTTTGAATAATTCGCCGCCCGTGATGCTTTCAAGCGCAGGTTTAATTTCGGCGGGCAACTGCTGAGAAGTTGCGGCGTTTTGTTGACCGAAATTTGCGCGGGATTGCGCGAACGCCGCAAAAGCGGAAAACAATCCGATCCATATTAAATATTTCTTCATATCTTTCCTCTAACATTGGCTTTTCGATAAAGCCTTGTTCCAAAATCTAAGGTTAAAATTGTGCTGTATGAGAGATGCGTTAATTGAGTATTCTCACCGCTAAACAGACCAAGCGGTTAAAACGCGCTCTATTTCGGGATGCGCATCTTCTCGCAAACGCGCCGCTAATTGCTCGTCGGACAGCTTTTCATCCGATTGCAGAAATGCTTTCCACAAGCGCTGCAGCGCTTCAATTCCGCCCGCTTCGTAAATACGCTTGGCGGCGACGTGAAAACGACACTGATACCAGCCGTAGTTCTGCGCTCCGACATCTATATACAACCGCTCGAAATCTTCCAGACTGCGATAGCGCAACTCGGCGACTCCCAAGTTTGCGACCATCTGCGGAAATGTCTCCAGAGCGGGCAATTGCTCAGGCTCTCTAGCGACGACGTTAGCGTGCAAACAGATATTGCAAAACAGTTCCGCTAACCAGAGGCGCGGAAATTGGCATTTCGCCTGAAACTGAAACAAGTGTCCCAACTCATGCACGGTGAGCATGTCGAAGAATGGCGAGAGATTAATCGAGCCATCGGGCTGACCATACGCGGCTTTCATCGCTTGCGCCGCTTCGGGCGGCAAGACTTCGGCGGGCGGTGTCATACCTCGCCAGAAGCCGTTGTCCTGACCGGCTACCGCTAACGTCCGCTCGTCGGTGTAATGCGGCATCCCGTAAACCGGAAAGTTGGCATACTCGTTCCAATGTTCCGGCGCGAGAACCAGCACGTTCATTTGCGGCTCAAACTCCAACGCAGAGCCGAGAAACTCGTGGGCATTTCGGCAACGCACGGCAATTGATTGCGCCTGTTGTTCAGTTCCCGCACTTGCGTAAACCGGAAATTGGAAATCTGATAATTCAATAAGATTAGGATATTGATTCAAAGACATTTGTGTTCCTCCTTTTTGATATAGACTAGGGCAAATTAAGATTGAATTTACGGGCGCGTTTTGAATCCCGCCTTAGAATTGGTTTGCGCTTTCGACGCAGATTGCCCGAATGCCGCAAATGAAAGCAGACAAATAACGACCACCGGCAATGCAGTTTGTTTCATAGTTTTATTTATTGCTCATCGAGCGAATCAGCCCAAGTCGCCGGATTGTTCGGGTCGGGCTTTGTAGCTTGTTGCGTTTGAACCGTTGGGGTTGCAACAGGCTTAGTCTCGGCTGATTGAGTTTGAGATTGATTGCAGCTAACAAGGGCAAATATCAACGTGGAACAAAAAAAGTAGATATATTTCATTGAAACTCTCCTTTTAGATTGGATTAACAAATTGCGGACTTAAAAACACTCTATTTATAACGCTTAAATAAAAAGTTATCAGATAATGACTGGTTAAACGGCAATGGGCGCGAGTGCGGAAGAATTACGGCGAAATGTCCACAGCCGCAATCCGCTTTGCGGTTCGACCATTTCTACAACCTTCTTGAAACCAAGGTATTCATAAAAAGCAACATTGTCAGGTTGAGCAGTCTCAAGGTAGCAAGGCAACCCCGAAGAGTCGGCGCGATTCATGATTGGTTCGAGTAAAGCCCGCCCTAGCCCTTGCCCACGCGCTTCGGGCGAAACCCCAACTACCATCACGTACCAGTGGGCGGGCGGAACATCTCGATGATGATACGGGTCAATCGCCCCTAGCACCGAGAAGAAACGTTCGGCAGCCTCTTCCCCTAAGACGTTAGGCAAATCGTCAAGTCCGGCTGCCGCCGCACGTTCCGGCGTGACTTCCCAAGTCTCAGGCGGAAGCCAAACGGCTGCGCCTAATGGTCTGCCTTGTGTCGTCAACACTTCCCCGAAGAGCATTCCGTATCGCAGCAGCGGCGCGAAATGTGCGGGCGAACGAGCTGCCCGTTCCGTCGCGTCAGGGAACACATAGGCTTGTAACGGGTCGTCATGAAAAGCGCGTGCGAGTGACTCTGCTGCAGAATTCAGATTTTTCTCACGAAGGGAAACGAGGTTTTTGGGTGTCATATCTAAAATGCTCCACTGGAAATGCGAGTTAGTCGCTCTTACCACGTTGTTCTGACCTGCCATCTAACGATTGAGTTGACGCTGGCGGAAACCAACTAGCGAAAGCAAACTATTTTATACGCAACGTAAATAAGAAAGAAGCTTTTTTTGTCTCACGTCCAATGACTTGCTCGCGTGGCGTAACTAAAACTCAGTTTCTGAAAGCCGAACATTTAGCCTCTTTCAAGAACAATGTCCCAACTTCAACAAAAAAATAAACTGCCGAACCACGGGCATTCGGCAGCATTAAGGATTAACATTATTTGCCGTGACTGACCTTTGCCAGATTTTGTTCAACAGCGTGAAGTTCTGCGTCGGTCGCCGCAGGGTTGCTGATAACTGCTTCTGATGATGCCATCAATGCAAGGAAATCAATCGCCCCGCTTTTTAGCGAAATGGTGCTATCCCAATCAATCGCACCGCTAGCGAATTGCAGCCAAGCCAGCATGATTTCGGCACGGGCGCGAGCACGCCGATCTCCGCCGGTGGGTGAGAGAACGGCGTGCACGTCGGCGGTCGTACTAACCACTGTCGTTTCCGAGAATATACCGGACACAGCGTTAACAATTTCTATGTAACCCTGAGCCGTTGTAGCATCGATTTGTGGCGATCCGGCGCCTGAGAATTGATGTTTCCACCAACCTAGCCCCTGAGTTCGTTCAGCAGTGCCGGTAACAATCACGTTGGCAGATGCGCTGTCGCTGCCGCCGTCATCGTCTGTCAACACAACGCTCAGGTTTTCAATACCAACGGATGTGTAAAGCGCGTTGATTGAGTCAGAAGCCATAAATGGAAATGTGCCGAGCGGACTCTTAGGCAAATCGGCGGATGTTCCGTTATTAAAGTATGTATTAACACCGCCTGCCGCCCACGTAAACGTTAAGTCGTCCGATCCGGGGTCCGAACCTTGAGCGGATGATGGAAGAGCTGTTCCAGCCTCGACAATCAAATAATTACCACCGGGGAAACTTACAGCGTCGCTTGTATCCAGGCTCACCGTCGGATCAAGGTTAGCAACTGTTATCGTGGCAATATCAGCCCCGGCTCCGGCGTCGTCGTCGGTAACAGTAATCAACACGTTATAAACTCCGTTGTCACCATAAACATGGTTGACGCCGGAAGCTAGTTGAGCGGTATTCACATTCTGGGGCGCGCTGCCATCGTCCCAGTTAATGCTTGCTGTGTGTGTATCTTGAGTGCCGGGATCGGTGAAGGTTGCGCGGACAGTAGCCAAAGTCCCTTCATTGATATTGCTCCCTGTTGCGGTCACCGTCGGCGCTACGTTTAACACTGTCACGGTTGTCTCGTCGCTGTCAGTTAAAGCAGAGCCTAACGAAACGTCGCCGCCGACATCACTTACAGTCAAAGTGAGATTAGCTACTGTATCGTCAATTCCGTTGTAGTTTGGCGTTGAGCTTGACGGATCGTCAAGATTCGTCGCCGGCGACCAGGTGTAGGTAAGTAAAGCGTTCTCAGGATCGCTGCTGCCGGTACCGTCTAATTGCACGGTAGAGCCTTCATTAACTTGATAAGGTCCGCCAGCATCTGCGGTTGGCGCGGTATTCGCACACGGACCTGCAACGTATGTTTCGCCATCCGTATACAAATTGTCATTATCGTCGTCGCCGTTATCTTCTCCAAAACAAACGAACGTCACGACATTCCACGATGGTTCAATAAATCCTCCCAGTGCGCTGAATGGCGGATCGGGTGCGCTGTCGGGGACGGCTGCCACTTCAAAATGAAGATGTGAACTCGTCCATTCCCCGTTCGGGTGTTCAATCCATACATAGTTGTTATAATCCGAGCAGCCGCCTACGACAGTGTCACTGTCAAGACAGCTGTGTTCGAACGAATCATCCTGCGGCGTTATTCCGTCTGCAGCCAAACCGTCGCCGCGGTTCTCGTAATCACCGTTTTTGTCAACGAGTCCGCGGATTGTTCCCGAAGCCGCCGCAACAATCGTGCTTAAGTCGCCGCCGCCCAAATCAACCCTGTTCAGTACATTAGGATGATTATGATGGTCATTATTGGCTGTTACGCTCGTTCCGTTCGCATAAGGAATACGATAAATGCCGCTTGAAATCGTGAAACTATGATGAGCTTTAACGATGATGTTTCCGAACGGGGCTAAGCATGCAAAATACAATGTGGTAATTACAATAAATGTCAGAGCTCTGACGTGATTTTTTGTTAATAAATTTTTTCTCATTTCTACCTCCTAGTAGATTCTAAATAAAAAGCTACAGTATCTGAGAGAACGAACAGTTGCCTGCATGTTCCGATTTTAGAATAAGCTATCGAAAGAACACTCCGGCATGCGCCCTGAATTTCCCGCGCAATCGCTAGAAACGCTACGCGACTCAAATCCTGTAAAAAATGGCTTTTACGGAACTTACTTAGTTCTAATAAGATCCGTATAAATCTCCCTGTAAAGTCAGCCGTTCATGTGACTTCATTTACTAATGCGTTTCGTTTTCGGAAAAACTATCATTAAAACCTTTTTTGGCGTGTATTAAATCAATGTCATGAATGCATGCGGCTGCGACATTGACGATTCCTTTGAAAATGACTTATTGGAAGTCGTTACTGACCATGACGGTCACGCTAGCCGCGAGGAACTACAACACATTATTGCTTAATTTCCGAAATATGGTCGGCGATGATTTGCCAGCGTCCGTCGCGCCAAACCCAAACAGTCGTGGCTTGTTCGGTAATGTCGAACGGCTTTTGCAGCTTAAAACAAGCTCCTGTTTGTCTTGCGGCGGTGCCGCGCTCGTTCCGACACATCTCAAGCTGAAACTGTTCGATGGCTTTCTGCGTTTTCGGTTCGTAAAGACCGTCAATCGTTAATTCCGTCGTTCCGCAGGTCGAGCTACGGGTCAAAGCCCTTGATAACGCCCGGCAATGTGGAAATCTTCCTGACGCTGCCGTCTCCCGCCTGTCCGCCTTGAAACACTTCCAACGTGGCGACAGCCGTCCCGCGCACAGATCCATCCCCTGTAACTTCTTCGGGAATGACAAAAACCGACACGCTGACGCGCTCGCCGCCCGTCCGCGACTCGCTGAAATCGAGCGAAGCCGCCTCGCCCGGGTCGAGCGTCATAGTGCGTTCTAAACGACGGACAAAAACTAAGCGGAGCGAGTCGGTCTTACTTTGTTCGTAAATATCAAAGACAATCCGCACGCGGACGCAAGGGATAATTTCACGGACGGACACAGGCAGTCGGTTGGCGACCGCCAGCCGCATAAATTGTCCCGCCGCCGTAGTGTGCGTCCCGAAAAGCGTGGCTTCGCCTTGCGGTTCGAGGCGCGTCTGTCCGAAAATATCGGCGACCAGAAAACCGACGACCAACGCCGCCAGCGCGAATGTTGTTGCGATTTTATTTTTAAGATTCATATTTGCTAGTTTTTTCATTGTTTTATCTGCTCCTTATTTTTTATTTAAAATCTCGGCTCGTGCGTAAAATTTACGTTTTCACAGTCTCCGAGCGGTTCAAGATGATGTTTGGTTTCTGATTCTCTCTTTTTGAGAAAGAAGCAGACCGCATAAAAATGAAACTTTTAATCCGGTCTGCGAAAAGTATCACTGCTTAATTTTTGAAGTGTGGTCGGCGGCGATCGATCTGCCAGCGACCGCCGACCGTACTTCGCAAGATGGCGAGAATAAATCTATGGCTTGACCTGTATATTTCCGCCCTCGACAATCAGCGAATGAAACGTGATCGGGCTTACATCGCACGTAGTTTGCGAAAAATTACTGAAACGGCTCATTCGATCGGGCAATGCTTCAGTGCCTTCGCCATTATCAACCACCCCGAACCTGGTCTTCGTACCCACCGGCACCAAATCTTCCACCGACGACGACGTAATGGTGCCGCTCATTGTTGCGGTATTGCCGACAATGTTCAGGCAGTCAATGTTGCCCTTTAGAAAGTGCCCGTTACTGCGATTGTTAACCACGAAGCTGCCCTTGGTCACTCCGTCTTTAGTGCGGGCGTGAAACGAAAACGTTCTAAGCTCTCCGTCGTTCTCTGTGTAATTGCCGTGTCCACTAGCGGACGACCCGGAATTGCCGGCTCCGGCGGAAACTGAATAATTGGACGCCATAGCCGCTCCGAATACCACCAGCGCGGCTAAAATTGACAACGAATAGAATTTCTTTTTCATATTATCTCCTTAGTGAATAGAAGGGATGCAGGGGCTGGATTTGAAAGCCTTCACCACATCCCAATCTCGGTGAAAGCTCCAGACTTCGAGTCATTAAGGTCCTTTAGGACTTTTTGATCATGGACGTGTGATCGGCGGCGACTTGCCAGCGACCGCCGCGCCAAACCCAGGTTGTCGTGTAGCGATAGGTGTCATCGAAAGCCTTACCATCTTTACCTGTGCCTTTGACACGGAAATTTGCAGTTTCAATCGCGGCGTTGTTGCCGATGACACGCACTTTTTGGTCGGATTGTTCGACTGATTCGATCTTGTATTCACGGTTTTTATAGGTCGCTAAATCCTCTGCTTTGTTTTTAACTTTTCCTTTTTCGTCCGTGTAAAAATAGTCGTCCGCCAGAATGCGCTCGATTGCCGCCGCGTCGCCGCGCCGAATCATTTCGCCGTATTCCTTTCCCATTTTTAGAACTTGCTGTTCCATCAATTTGCGGTCGTGCTGCGCTTCGGAATAATGCTCGGCAATCAGAAGCCATTTGCCGTTACGTTTTTCATAAACTCCCGTGTAGCGTCCCGTATCTTTGTGCGGCTCGGCATTGGCGTCATCCGGCGGAACTGTGGTTGATGTCCAATTTCCGGTAACGAGCGCCATATTGCCCGAAACTTTGACTTTTAAGTCGTCGCTCGTTGAGGTCAGTATTTTATAGTTTGTGTTTGTCCATTCCTTACGTAGGTCTTCAAGACCTTCAGCGCGGTTAAACATCTTGCCGTATGGATTTGAATAAACATAATCATCTGCGAAAATACGCTCGAAAACCGCGGCATCTTTTTTCAAGAATGCTTGCTCAAGGCTCGAATGAATTTTCAAGATTTCCTGCTCGTC
>JAIVJJ010000369.1 GCA_020200095.1 Acidobacteriota bacterium
TTATATAACTGTCCATGCAATATCAGACAATAGTTTTTCTGATTTATCTGACTTTTTTGACTTATCCCTGAAATCATATCCCTTAAAAACATTTCTTCGGTAGAAATTTGCATCGAATTTAATACTGATTTTTTTGGTTTTTTTGCTTCAAACAATTGCCAACAAATTTGATTTTTGCTAAACGGAATGGCAGTTAAAATAAATTTTGCGTCATTAGCTTTTAATGTCAGCGCGTCCAAAGCAGATATACCTTTTATAGGACAATTAAGCGATTTTCCTAAACCGCGCGCTAATGCAATCCCTATTCTTAATCCTGTAAAACTTCCCGGTCCCGTCGATACTGCAATAAATCGGATTTCTCTTTTTTCTACATTATTTTTTCTTAAAAGTATCGAAATTTGATGTAACACTTCGTCAGATTTGGATACTTCTCCTTCGCCGGTCCAGAAATCTATTTGCTTGCTCCCTCTAATAATTGAGATGCTTCCTCCGCGAATTGCCGTCTCGATCGAAAGAATAATTTTGTCCTCATTCGTTTTCATTCATTTTTTTATTTTTTAAGTTTTTGTGAAAAATTATGGAAAAGCATTTTTGAAAATTTTTTCAAGGATGGCAAAAGACGAAAATAAATATCTGGTATCTGATAAATGATCCTCGGCTTTTGGTCAAAATCCCCTTCCATATTAATTGTCGCCGTTATCGGATTGGGTGGAAACCTTTTTTTTATTTGTTCTAAAAATTGTTTTTTATTGTGAACAGTCGTCTCCAAAGGCATAATCGGAATTTTTACTTCCCATTGTTTTTCGAGCGTACCCATTAACCATTCCGGAATTTGTTTCTCGTCTTCTCTAATTGGAATATTTTTTATGTCCAGACCAAGATATCTATGGGCTAAAAGTATTGTCGTTACAATCCATTTTCTTCTTTTTTTGCTAACTGTATTGAAACACCGATCCCAATCAAAATCTGCGGGACGATTTTCGACGGCGTAATAAATATCCCACAATCTTTCCTTATTTTCTCCACCATCGTTTAACCAATGGACACACAGAATTCTTAAGTGATCTTCTGGTCTCAAAATTCTTATGTCGGTATTTTCTATTTTTACCGTTTGGGAATTCTCAAACAAATCTTTCCAGCAAACAGTATCCAAATGTCGAAATCCTTTGTGCAAATCAACAACAACCTCAATTTCTCCATTTCCCAAAACCGCTTTAGCCGTTTGGTACTCTAATGGGTCTACACCTAAATCAGTATCTATAAACTCTCTGAAATGGCTTTCCGAATATAAACGACTGATAGCCCATCCTTTTATTAATATCGGCTCGACTCCAGCGGCGCGTAGATGATTAAAGGCTTTTATAACACTCACCTCAGATACACGCATTCGAATTTTTTTCCATCTTATTTTGTCTCTTTCTATTTCCTCTTCCATATTTCAAAAAAACAAAAAAGAAAAAAGTAGCAAAGCTTTGCGCCCAGCTACTTAATCGAGTCGAAGATTGTTTTAATTTATTGACTTTTAAGAGTACCAATTTGTACCCGCAACATCATACTTTTATCTTCACAAAGGGTTACGCACCACTACAAGTTCCTGTAGCGCCGCCCGGGACACCTGTACATTGGCAATTAACAATTGCTGGACATCTAACGTTGAGTGTGCCGCCACATGCTTGTCCGCAAGATACGACAGCTAAAACGGATGTCGGCGCTGCTAAAGATGCGACAAAGGGCAAGGCAATAACCGAAGCCAGACCAATTTTCTTGATTGCCTCACGTCGGCTTTGACCTCTTGATGATAATGACAATTTACTTTCCAAAAGATTTTTCTCGCTTAATTGGTCAATTGCTAACCAAACTAAATCTTCGGAAACGGAATTTCCTAACAATTTGGAAATTTCAACAACAGATTTTTTTCCATCACAGGCTTTCCAAACAAATGCTGATGTTTGATTTAAACAATGAGCCTTGTTGGTTTCTAAATCATAAACCAACACCTCATCCGGCATTTCTTGAATAACCAATCCTTCTTTTCGGGCAACTGGTATTTGGGACATTTTTCTTTTCTCTCCTTTTAATTAAGTAATTTAACAATCTAAATCAGACGTATAATTTACGTTAGTTTCAAAAAAATTTATCAGTAAATCAGCAAATTCTTTGGCTTCGCCTCTTTTACTTTTGACGATTATTGCACGTTTTGCAACTTTATTCAAAGTTTTTATTGCAAATTTTGTATTATTCCTAATTGAAATAACGTGCGGAATAATTTCCAAAATTCCCTGCCCGGCAGTTAAAAATTTAGGTTTCCACCTTTTTGGCTTCCAACCCAACTCAAACCCTGTCAGTAAAAACAATCCAACCGGAATTCGCTCTGAACCGGCGCGACCACCTAAAGTTTCTACAGCATAATCTACTTGCGTATGTTTGTCTACAATTCCGCGCAGCGAAAGCATTTTTGGGAATGGATGAACAAACCCGTTTTCGTCTATGACGGCATATTCATCCGAATAATATAAGGCGCCTTTTTTAACCAGTTCGGTAACTAGAGTTGTTTTTCCCTGCAAGCTATTTGCGGGGATTATTATTGCCTTTCCTTTCCATTCAACCACGCCGGCGTGCAAAAACACCTTTGATACTGCGAACTCCGCAATCGTAATTCGCAACTTGCTGTCAAAGACTTCTAAAATTGTCGCTTTTGTTGCTTTTCCTAAATTTTCGTCATTTACACAAAATTCATATAAATTATTTTCAACTGCATTGAGATAAAAAATGTATTCGGAAATTTGATCGGCGACTGTTTCGAATTTAACTGGGATAGTTTTATAAAGCTGCTTTTTTATTTCTTCAAAAAACGATTTTCTATTTGATTTAATACAAATCTTGACACCATACACTTCTATCTGAATTTCATATTTTACCTTTTCCTTGCAAGGCTTTTTTATTTTCACATCGTTCATAAAAACTTGATTTAATTTAAGAGTTTTCGTTTTTCTTGTACAACTGAAAAAATTAGAAGTCCCGTCGAAGAAATTACAATAAGCGATAATAAAATTACCCAAAATTGATTTGCTTTCAAACTTACAGTTATCATAATAACGTTCATTAGTGAAAGTATGCCGTACAAAATGGTTATTTTTATATGTGAATAACCGGTAATAACTAATCTTTGATAAATGTGACTTCGATGCGCCTGCCAAACTCTTTCTTGATTAATAAAACGCCTAACAAATGTTAAAATGGTGTCGAAAATAAAAAACCAAACCAGTAGAACTGAAATAATTGGCAGTTGTGTTGCATAAACAGAATTTTCTTTGCTGGCAAAAAGTGGAATAACCGCGAAAGTGTATCCTAGAAAAGCGCTTCCGACATCACCCATAAAAATTTTTGCCGGATGCCAGTTGTGTATTAAAAACCCAAGACTGGAAAAAGCTATTATCC
>JAIVJJ010000254.1 GCA_020200095.1 Acidobacteriota bacterium
CGATTAAAAAGTCAGAATAATTTCCTGTGTAAGTTACAGCTTTTCCATTCTCAATTTCAACAATTTTGCGGCAAATTTTATCAAGGAAATAACGATCATGGCTGATGACAACGTAAGATGTTTCGTAACTTTGCAGAAAATTTTCGAGCCATTCAACCGCGTTGACATCCAAATGATTTGTTGGTTCGTCAAGCAGCAAAACGTCGGGATTTGAAAGTAGAAGCCGCGCCATACCGAGACGATTTTTTTGTCCGCCGGAAAGTTTTTCTGTTTCCAGATTCCAAGTCTCTTTAGTAAATCCGAGTCCGAGTAAAATCGCTTCGGCTTTTGCTGTGTAGGTGAAGCCATCTTCACGTTCAAATTCACTTTGTAGCTCAGCGTATTTTTCCAAAACTTCATCCGAAGCGTTTTCCGTCATTTCCGCTTCGAGTACGCGCATTTCCGCTTCGATGTCGTGAAGTTTTTTGAACGCGGAAAGTGCGGCGGTATGAACGGTTTCGTTTTCGGTAAAATTTACGTGCTGCTGTAAGAGCCCGATTTTCAAATTGTTTATTTTATAAACCTCGCCTGAGTCCGGTGTTTCTTCTCCAGTAATGAGGCGAAAAACGGTTGTTTTACCGGCGCCGTTTCTGCCGACCAACCCGATTTTTTCATTCGGATTTGCCTGAAACGAAATGCCGCGTAAAATAGTGTTTCCACCGTAAGATTTATAAATGCCTGATAATCGGAATAACATTTTAATAAAATTATTACAAAAAATAACGAGTAACGAAAATCGCTACTCGTCATAATGTCATTTAATAAATCTATAAACTATCTTGAATTTATATTAACGTTTACAGAAGATTTATTTCCCGTTGCCATGTTAGCTGCGGTATTTGCACTCGCCGCGGTATTACCGGATGCATTCGAGTTGGCGTTTGTATTTGCATTACTTACATTCGCATTGACGTTTGCACTCGGAGTATCTGCGCTCGCCGGACGCGCACCGCTTAATTCATTCGGATTTTCCACTACTTTCTTCGCCAGTAAGTTTTCAATCTTGGCATCATTCATTACTGTCGCCGCGTAAGATTGTTTCAAAAGTTCTTTGCGCTGATTGATGAGATAATCAGTAATCTGCTGGCGAACACCCGGACTTTCCAGAGTTTGTTCTTCGTCTCTTTCCTGTTTGCGCTGCAATTTGAGAATAAGAATTTTGCCTTCTAAAGGAATTGCCTGCGGAATAACTTGTCCGTTTTGCATTTTGTTCATCACAAAATCAGCGACGCCCGCGCCAAAGGTTTGTTTCATTTCCTCTTCGGTAAAAAAACGCCAATCGCCGCCGCTGACTTTAGTATTCGGTTCTTCACTATTTTCCCGCGCAACGGTCGCAAAGTCCGCGCCTTGAAGCACTCTCTGACCGACTTCTTTTGCTTTTTGTTGTGCTTCAACTTCGTTTTTGGTCATGTCGCCTTCGCCTGTATTGCTCGGGTCAATCACAATCGCTGCAAGTTGCGCTCCGCGTTTGTTTCTAAAAGACTCAGGATTACTTTTGAAAAATGATTCAATCTCGTTGTCTTTGGGAGGTTCAATTTTTCCCGTGATTTTATCAATCAACCTTTGAATGCCAAGTCCTTTTTTAATACCTTCACGTGCGGACGCATCAGTCTGCCCACTTTCCTTCATTTCTTTCTCAATTTGGTCGGCAGATTTTCCGCTGGCGGTTTTTTGTTTATTAAATTCCGCCGTCACTTCATCATCGCTTGGCACGGTTCCTTCTTTTTCAGCTTTCTGAAATAAAACTTCCTGTTGAATCAAACCATCCAAAACTTGTAAACGCGCCGCTGCAAGTTCTAAAGGCGAAAGTTTGGCTTCCTGACCTTTACCTTGTTGTTTGATAAGTCGCTCGACCTCTTCTAATTTAATGGTTTTTCCATTGACGGTCGCCGCCGATTCATTTGGATCTGCTCCACCTGTTGTGGTCGCACCGCCTGTATTTAAGCTCGAACAGCCCGTTATAATGAAGGCGGCAATTGACAGAAATATTGTTAATAAAATAGTAAAATTAATTTTTCGCACTGTGGCTTTAGCTCCTTGAAAATTAACAATCTTAATCATTGCTTGATAAACTTTAACTAATTTGTTATAAATTTAGTTTTTGAGTTTGTTGCAAACTCTTTTTCTTATACCTCGTTATTATTTTTGGAGGCTTTTTAATTATGGCAAAACGTTGCGATGTCTGCGGAAAAGGTCCGCAATTTGGAAATAATGTTTCACACGCTAATAACAAAACTCGCCGTCGCTTTAATCCCAATCTGCAATCAATTCGCGTTCGACTTCCCAACGGCGGAAACGACCGCCAAAAAGTTTGTACCCGTTGTATTAAATCCGGCAAAATTATCAAAGCGGCGTAACTCTTTTGAGTTATGACTTAAAACATTGGTTGCCAAACGTCCGGTTTATATGGCGCGTTTGGCTTTTTCATTTAACATTTACAGAAAAATAGCTTTGTTGAATGTTTAATGATAAATGTTAATTGACCGCGATACATTCAATTTCTACTCGCGCATCTTTTGGCAATCTCGCTGCTTGAACGGTTGCTCTAGCGGGTTTATTTTCATTGAAAAACTCGGCATAAACTTCGTTCATCGCCGCAAAATCACTCATATCAGCTAAGAATACGGATGTTTTAACGACATTGTTCAAACTTGTTCCGGCTGCTTCTAACACCGCGCTCAAGTTTTTCAAAACTTGTCTGGTTTGTTCACCAATATCTTCGGAGACAAAATTGCCTGTTTGCGGATCAATCGGAATTTGCCCCGAACAAAAAACCATATTTCCTGTTTTTACCGCTTGTGAATATGGTCCGATTGCGCCCGGCGCTTTTTCAGTTGAAATAATTTCTTTCACAGTTAGCTTCGCCTTTGGTTTTTAATTATTAAAGCAAAAGGCGAATTCTATCAGATGAAACGAGAAAAGGAAAGTTCGGACTATATTTTCAGGATATAAGCTTTTAAATTTAGTTTTTGAATTTTTGTATCCTCTATGTATTCACTCTTTCAACAGCAATCACGCCTGGAACTTTTTCAACCGAAGTAATTACCCTATCAAGATGTTTTTTGTCGAAAACTTCAATTGTTACTTCGATTAAGCCTCGGTCATCTTTGGAAACACTGGCATTAGCGTTGCGAATCCCTGTTTTAATTTCGGCAATTGCATTTGTAATTCCGGCAAGCATTCCCGTTCGATTTTCGGTTGTTGCCAAAAGGCACACTGATTGAATGTGTTTCGCTTCATTTTTTGCCCATTCAACCTCAACAATGCGGTCTTTATTGACCATTAGTTGTTTGACATTTTTGCAATTTTTGTTGTGAACGACAATACCTTTTCCCAATGAAATATAACCGACAATATCTTCGCCCGTTAACGGATTACAGCACCGGGCGCGGGTTGTCAGTAAATTATCAACTCCTTTAACTATAATGGCGTCTTCACCGAGACCGATAA
This sequence comes from Acidobacteriota bacterium, assembly GCA_020200095.1. Classification (GTDB taxonomy): domain Bacteria; phylum Acidobacteriota; class Blastocatellia; order Pyrinomonadales; family Pyrinomonadaceae. The sequence continues at coordinate 3,490 of JAIVJJ010000254.1, forward strand.
ATTTTTTAACTGCTTTAACACCAGTCTGAAATTTGGTTTCTTTTTTCTTTTCCGGGTCGAGTTCGGCGAATTTTTTCGCACCCAGAAACTTTGCTAACACATTGCGTGGTAGTGTTTTACCGTATCCGATGGAAGCCAATAAATCCTCGGCTCTGCCTAAACCGTATTCGTTAGCGATGCGTTTCATTTCACCTTCGTTGTTGAGCAGTTTTTTCGGCGAAATATGGAATTTATCGGCTTCTTTTTCCAAAAGTTTGCGTCCGATTTCTATTGATTCGGCGCGTTGTTGTTCGGCTATCCAATGACGGATGCGGTTTCGCGCGCGCGATGTCGCAACATGGCTCAGCCAATCGCGTGAAGGAGTCGAATTTGGGGTGGTTAAAATTTCGACTACATCGCCGTTTTGCAGTTCGGTCTTAAGCGGCACAATACGACCTTTTATTTTCGCGCCGGTGCAGGTGTCACCGACTTCGGAGTGAACGGCGTAGGCAAAATCAATCGGGGTTGCTCCGCGCGGAAGCTGTATAATCCTGCCCATTGGTGTAAACGCATAAACGTCTTTCGGATAAAGGTCGAGCTTTAGCGATTCAATAAAATCTTCCGAATCTTCCGTTTCTTGGGTGCTTTCTACTAATGGAAGAAGAAGTTTTTCAACCGTTTTACGCAGTTCGTCAAGACTTTCATCTTCTTCTCGCTTTCCGAGTTTACTTTCCTTGTATTTCCAGTGTGCCGCAACGCCCTCTTCCGCTATCTGGTGCATTTCCTGGGTTCGGATTTGTACTTCAAATGATTGACCGCTATCGCCGATAACCGACGTATGCAGCGATTGATACAAATTATCACGCGGAATTGCAATCCAATCCTTAAAACGTTCCGGTACGGGTGTCCAAATATCGTGAATGACGCTTAATGCGACGTAACAATTCTTTTTTTCATTTGTGGTAATAATACGAGCGGCGATTAAATCATAAACTTGATCAATCGTTAATTTACGTTTTTTCAGTTTTTTCCAAAGCGAAAACAGACGCTTAACACGCCCTTCGATAAGGACAAACGGCACGTCATTTTCAGTCAATTTTCCTTTGATTGAATTTGTAATTTTTTCAAGTGTTGCTTCAAGTTCAGGGCGGCGTGCTTCGACTTCCTTCGAGAGTTTTTTGTATTCATCAGCGTAAAGATTTTGAAATGATAAATCTTCGAGTTCGCTGCGAAGTTTACCCATCCCCAAACGATGCGCAATCGGCGCGTAAATATCAAGAGTTTCCTGGGAGATGCGAGCGCGTTTTTCCGGTTTAAGAAATTGCATTGTCCGCATATTATGCAATCGGTCGGCAAGTTTGATAAGAACCACGCGAACGTCAGTTATCATCGCCAAAACCATTTTGCGGACGTTTTCGGCTTGTTGTTTTTCTTTCGACAGGTCACTGATGTATGCAATCTTGGTTAATCCGTCAACTAGCCGCGTAATTTCTTCTCCGAAATAAGTTTTTATTGTATCGAGATCAACCAGCGTGTCTTCTACTACGTCGTGAAGAAGTCCTGTAGAAACGCTCGTTTCATCAAGCCGCATCTCGGCTAAAATGTCTGCAACAGCTAAGGGATGTACAAGATACGGTTCACCCGAAGCGCGTTTTTGTCCGCGATGATGCAAAGCAGAAAATAGATATGCCCGCCGAATTAAATCAATATCCGATTCGGGACGATTATTTTCTACTTTTTCTATAACATCTTCGATGCGAATCATAAACAGTTATCAGTCATAAATTGTCACTTACCAATTCTTTCTGAACTTAATTGATAACTAATATACTAATGACTGAAAAAAGGCGACACTCAATCTTATTGTAATTGAGTATCACCTTTACTAAAAGCTATTGTGTAAAAATCTATTTTTTAGCTGCTGCCGCCTCTGCTTCTGCCTTTTTACGTTGTTCTTCCGCTTCTTCTTTCTCTCTCTTTATTCTGGCTAACTCAGTAAATCTTTCTTTAGCTTTCTCGGCATCGGCTTTTATTGCTTCTTGTTCTGGAGCAGGTCTGCCTTCCATTTCGGCAAGGCGCATCTGTTGAACCAACATATTTGCTCTATATGACCATACGGCATCACTATTCGGATCAAGTTTAGCGGCTCTATCAGTTAATTCATTACCTTCGGCTACACATTTTTTAAATTCTTCAAAAGTATTCGGGTCTTGCGGTTTAGTAAATACATATTCCGATTTTCCTTCTTTAGTAACCGTTTTCTTTACCGGCTCGACATCGGAAATATCATTGGCACATGAGTATTTTTTCGCCGCAAGTTTTGTTATAGCTTCGGCTCTCTGCTCCGGCGGAACCTGTTCATTATTCGCACGGGCTGTAACCCATTGGAGCCACTCATCCTGCCTGTTGAGATTCTCTAAAAGATTGGCTACAGCGCTAAAAGAACTGCTATCTTTTATATCTTCGGCTAAAACTTCTTTATATTCATTTATCGCTTCTTCTGCTTTATCGGGGTTTTGACGATTTCCGATATATACTGAATGTAAGGTTCGAGCTAAAAATAGCTGCGCGGTTTTTCCCTCAACCGTTGTACCTTCAGGGTCACGAGCGACGGCATCTCGGAAAAGTTGTTCCGCTTCTTGAAAATTTCTATCTTTATAAGCTTTTCCGCCGTCAACTAGGTTTTTTCTAGCAATGACCCGGTTGTAGTATGAGCAATTTGCTCCGATGAAAACTGTTAATAGTATTAAGACAAAAATCCCTGCGCGAGAGAAACTCATTTTTAGACTCCATTTTATCGCTTAAAACAACAGAAACCAAAGAATTGAACTTTAGTTTCTGTTGTTAACTTAAGCTGAATTTATTCTGCTAAATCGTCAATCTGCAATCCGATTGGCTGTGCTCCTGCCGATTTTACGGCATCGATAACTCTGACGACATCACCATATCTAACCGAACGAGGCGATTTAATAAAAACTGTTTTTTCTATTTCGTTCGTACCTTCGCGAAAAACACCGTTTGCTTCCCTTTCCTTAAAGATTTGCGAAAGTTGATTGGTTAAACCGCTCGCATCCGAAACATCGCCGACGACCTCGTTATTTAAAGTAACTTTCATATCACTTTTATTAACTGCCACAACCAATGTTAACGGATTTGGTTTCGCAATTACTTGATTTTCATCCGGTTTTGGTTCCGCCGGAACTTTCGCTTCAAAGCGGCTTGGTTTTAACGGCGTAATGACCATAAAAATAATCAAAAGCACCAGTAAAACGTCAATTAACGGTGTTACATTAATATTCGGCGTAGCTCCTCCTGATGATGAGCTGCCTGCTGACATTCCCATGATATTTACTCCCTAATTATGAATCTGTTTTCAGATTCCAAACTGATTATGTTTTAGGTTCAACACCTTTTTTCTTATCGGCTACTAATCCGATTTTATCTATATCTTGTTTGCGAATAGTATCGATAGCTTCGACTACTTTACCGTAATCAACCTCAACTCCGCTTTTAATGTAGACAATACGCTTATCGGGAGTTTTGTTTTCCATCAATCTCTTAATCTTCTCTCCCAACTCGGTTAAAGGATATTGTTCCTTTCCGATATAGAAATTGTTGTTGTCGGGAATTGCAATAACCACCGATGTATCTTTCGCAATATCCGCATCTTCATCCGGGCTCACCATATCTCGCGGAAGATTGACCGAAACGCCTTGCTGCAAAAGGGGTGTAACAATCATAAAGATAATCAACAACACCAGCATTACATCCACCATCGGAGTAACGTTAATTTCCGAGTTATACTCTTCGGTTCCACCGATTTGCATCGCCATAACAAACTTTCTCCCTTCTTAAAATTCTGTAAGGTTTTTATTAGCTGTTCAATTGTCTGGTGCGTTGTTTTATGAAATAGTCAACTAATTCAGAAGCCGAATTTTCCATTTCAACACCAAAACTCGTAACTTTATTGGTAAAATAGTTAAACAACCAAACCGCTGGAACTGCCACCGCAATACCGAAAGCCGTTGCTACCAAAGCTTCGGCAATCGCTGCACCGACTGCACCGATACCAGCATTTTCGGCTTGTGCCAACGCAACGAAGGCACCGATGATACCAACAACCGTTCCGAACAAACCGACGAACGGAGCAGTCGAACCGACCGTTGCAAGACCGGCTAGACCACGTTTCAATTCGGCAGTTTTAACGGCAATCGCACGTTGCAAAGCGCGCTTTGAAGCCTCCATCTCTTCACCTGAAATATCGGTGTTCTCCTGATGAGCAGCAAATTCCTTTAAACCGGACGATACAACCATCGCAAGATGCGAATCTTTGTGCTTGTCGCTTATGTTAATTGCTTCGTCAATGTTACTGTTCTTTAATGCTTGTGCTACTTTTGGCGCATATTGACGTGATTGCTGCTTAGCTTTGTTATAAGTCAGATAACGCTCAATACCGACGGCAATCATATAGATTGACTGCAGCAACAAAATCAGGATAACAATCCAACCGGGAATCGTTAAACTTCTTGCGATATCGTAAAAGCCGAAGGAAATTTTTCCTTCACCTGTCAACATTAAGAAAAAGCTTAGAAAGCTAACTAAAAGAGTCATTATTTTTCCTCCAGAAATCAAAAAAGTTTTATAATTGCAGATAATTTCGATTATGGGAAGCAGAATAAATCCGCATTCCCATAATTATTTTATTCCATTATGGAACAAAGTTGTAAACAATAACACCGGTTACTGAAACTGGTTGTCCTGAAAGTTTAGTAGGCGCAAATTTCGCACTACGGGCAGCCGCTGTAGCTGCTGCTCGGAGAAGCGGATGACCGCTGACAGCACTAGCAGATACTACGTTGCCGTTTTCATCAATCTTTACCTGAACATTAACCGCGCCGCTGGCACGTACGGCTCTTGCCGCAGGCGGATAAGGCGGTTTAGGCAAACTTGTCGCTTTACCGTTAACTACACCGCCGGAAATTGTTTTAGGAACTGCCGGAGGCGGGGTCGGTGTTGGCTTCGGCGCGGGCGGCGGCGGCGGCGGCGGCGGCGCTCCACCTCTATCACTGCCACTGTTCGGGACACCACCCGGACCCGAAATTCCTTGGTTGTTTGTGCTTACCGGTCCTCTATAATCGGCAGGAGCTGCGTTTTTAGCATCTAGGCTATCTCTGCCTATAACAGTTCTGATACCTTCGCGGGGAGGTTTAACCGTGTTTTGTACAGTTCTAACCTCATCAGGCGGTTTAATGGGCGTTTGATCCATTCTTTGAATAATCTCCGGACGAACATCCGCATTCGGCGCAGCTTTTTGCACTTTCTCAGGCTCAGGCTCTTTTTCCGGCGGCGGCGGCGGCTCTTCTTCAGGAACCGGAACGGGCGCTACCAATTCTGAAAGCTCTAAATCTCCAGAACCTAATCCATAATCTTTCGCAAAAAGACTATATACCCAACCGCCAAGTAAAATAGAAACCATTAAAATAAAAGTGGTTAAAAAGAAACCGCTTCGTCTGGTATTCTCACCTCTAGTATTTCTGGACTCAACTAATTGATCTAACATTTTATTTTCCTCCCTTTCTCCGGTGCCGTTATGGTCAAGGGTTACGAAATCTTATTTATTGCTTAGGATGATGCCAATTAAGCATCAAGTTGTAATCGTGATATTAATTTAACGATATTTACCTGATAATCAATCAGTAATTTTTCGTTTGAACTTTTTTAACGTTAGTGCAGGGTATATGGACTTTTGCCGGTCTTGCATACAAAAGTTCCACAAATTCAACCGCCGCTATTTCACGAAACGGAAAAAAAGCAGATACAAAATATTTAATTGACCAGCAACGTTTTGAAGTCTAAAGCCTTGCTCAAAGAAAGTCAAGAATAATTTTCTCTGTTTAGATCATTTTTTGACTTTTATTTTAGAAACTCTTTTCTGCAAAAATTTAACTCAAATTTAACAATTAAATCTTTTGTATGTCTCGATAAAAAATCATCTCGCTATTGGTCTTCTTGAAACCGAACGCCGGGAAGCCGATGCGAGTCTTTCAGTTTTAATCGCTTCTACTTTCTTAACCTTTGCCGTACCGATTTTGTCTTGCCACCAAATCGCAATCGGGCTGGCAATAGCGATTGTAGAATAAGTTCCGGTGATTACACCAACAAAAAGCGCTAGCGAAAATCCGCGCAAAACCTCACCGCCGAATAAAACAAGCGCCAAAACCGACAAAAACACGAGTCCGCCCGTGATAATTGTCCGTGACATTGTTTGGTTAATTGAATTATTGGTTAAATTATAAAGCGAAACATTGCGATTCAAAGCCAAGTTTTCGCGGATTCGGTCGAAAATAACAATCGAGTCATTTACCGAAAAGCCGACCAAAGTTAAAAGCGCGGCAAGAACGGTTAAACTGATTTCCCATTGAAAAACGGAAAAGAATGCCAAGGTAATCAGAACATCGTGAAAAACGGCGATAACCGCGCCTGCCGCGTAAGTCCAATCGTAACGGAAAGCAATGAAGAGCAAAATACCCAGAAGTCCCAGAAGCGTTGCGATAACAGCTTGATTACGAAGTTGTTCGCCGGCAACCGGTCCAACCGAATCGGTTCCGACGATTTTATAAGCAGCTGCTTCGTCTTCGTCTAAACTTTTCGTTCCTTCGGCTTCCTTTCCAAAAGTATCGAGCGCTTGTTTTACTAAAGCACGTCCTTTATTGACTTGGTTTTTTTCGTCTACAGTTTGCCTTTGTTCGTTTGCATCCTGATTTTCTGATTGTGAAACGGTATTCCCTGCCTGAGGTTGAATTGAAGTTTCTTCCTCAGTGCCTTCAATCAACGGAACTTTTATCAAAACTTCATCTGTTTTATCAATTGAAGATTGAATCACCGCATCGTTGGCGCCGACATTTCTTAAAGCCGAACGTATTTCGTCTTCCGAAGGCTTTTGACCCTTGAATTTAGCGGTGATAAAAGTTCCGCCCTGAAAATCTACGCCAAGATTGAAGGCATTTGTTCCGCCTGGAGTTAATTGCCTGCCGACAGCCGATATCAAACCGGCTAAAAGGACAAGAATCGAAAGGGCAATCAAAGGCTTGCGAATGCCCATCCAATCAACATTGATATTACTAAAAAATTCAAACATTTTATTAACGATGAGTGGTGAGATGAGAGCGGTGAGTGAAAATATTTAACTAATCACTCACCACTCACCACTCACCACTAAATCAGATACTTAATCTCTTCATATTCGGATTGCGTTCCAGCAACCACATAAAAATAGTGCGCGAGACGAAAATTGCCGAAAACAGATTTATCAAAAGTCCCAGAATCAAGGTTACGGCAAATCCGCGAATCGGACCCGACCCGTAAAGATAAAGGATAACCGATGAAATAATAGTTGTGATGTGCGTATCAATAATAGTAATAAACGCACGCTCAAAACCTAAATCTATCGCATTTGCAACTGCTTTTCCGTCGCGCATTTCTTCGCGTATGCGTTCAAAAATAAGCACATTCGAGTCAACCGCCATACCGATACCGAGAATCAATCCGGCAATACCCGGCAAAGTCAAAGTCGAATCAAACACAATCAAAGCAGCGAGCGTCAAAAGCAAATTTAGAAGCAAAGCGAGAACGGCATTTATTCCTGACCCGCGATAGTAAATAAGCATAAAAAGAACAATAAAGACCAAACCGCCGATTGACGCAGCAACACCCGCCCGAATTGAATCCGCTCCAAGACTCGGACCGACCGTACGTTCTTCCTGATATTCGATTTCCGCCGGAAGCGCGCCGGATTTTAAGGTTAATGCTAAATCGTCCGCCGTTGCTTTGGTAAATCTACCGGAAATTTCGCCCGAATCGAAAATTTGCGATTTAATATAAGCGGCTGACTTTACCTCGTCATTTAAGACAACCGCCATATAATTTCCGATGTTTTTACCGGTCCACTCACCGAATTTCTGCGCTCCGCCCGGTTTGAATGAAAACGAAATTTGGTAATCACTCTCATTTCCAGTGCGCGAAACTGCTGCGGCATCGCGCAATTCGCTTCCATCAACCACTGCCGGATTTTCCACTACAACCCATTGAGTCGGTTGTTTGTCTTGCGCATTCTGGTCAGCGCTGGTGGCTGAATCGCGCTCGGTTAAAGGAAGAACTTTACGATTTGAAGGAACTGTTCCGCCGAGAGATTGGGTTGCCGCTTCTTCCGTCGGAAAAGTTTGCACGTCCGAAGGATTCGGCGGACTGACAATTTTCATCAATGTCAAACGCGATTCCGCGCCGATAAGTTTTTTCACGCGCTCCGGGTCTTCGACACCCGGCATTTGGAGAAGTATCTGTCCTGAATCTTTTGCGCCGTGTCGTTGGAGGGTCGGTTCCTTGACACCGAAACTGTTGATGCGACTTTCTATAATTTTTTCCGCTTGCGTAACAGCTTGGTCTTTCAAAACATTTTGCGCCTGAACCGGCAAAGACCACGTAATCGTGTTTTCGTTCGTGCTTTCCGTCCAGCCGCTGAAATCAACTTTTTTCTTAACGGCGTCAATAACTTCCTGTATTTTTGAAGGGTCAGTTACGTTAATAGAAACTTGATAATTGTTGTTTTCGGCAACAGAAGCTCCGTCGCCAACCGGCAATTGCGCGTCTTTAGCAGCCGTAAGCGCAGCTTCTTTATTATTTTCGGTCAAGGTCTTCAGATAATCATCTGTCTTAACGCGCATAACTAGTTGCGTGCCGCCCTCTAGGTCTAAACCGAGATTAATGTTTTCGGCTAAATTCTGCTTGATTCCCGACCAGGTAAAATCGCTCGCGTTTACCGTTCTGCGAGGTCCGAAAACAAGATAGATTCCAATCAACGTAATCGCCAAAATTATTACCGTTCTAATCAATAAACTACTATTTTTCATTGTTAATTTTCAGTGGTCAGTAATCAGTTTTTACTGCCGACCGCCAACTATTTTTCATTCTCAAGTTTTTTGCCGACCACCGCACTTTTCGCAACTTCAAGAAATGATTTTTCCCCACTTTGGATAATAAAGCTCGTATCCCTTACTTCCTTTATTTTGCCGATAACTCCGCCATTAGTAACGACTTCATCGTTGATTTTTAATTCGGCAATTAATTGCTGCAATTCCTTTTGCTGGCGTTTTTGCGGCATAATTACAAGAAAATAAAAAATGCCAAATATAAAGACGAAGGGCAGAAGCCCCCAAATGAGACTGCTGCCACCATCACCTTGAAAAAACATTGCGAATATATTCATTAATTTGTTGCCGAAGAGAAAGAAATAATAATATACGTTTACAGATAGTTTTTCAAACGTCTGCTAAATTAAGCCAAAGAAAATACAGAGTTTTAAAGGAGAAAGTCTTAAGTTCTGTTTTTCTTAGCGTCAGTTTCTGATTCCTTTGCTATTCTTTTTCTTCTTCACGCAATTTACCGAGAAAATCGCGTCTGAATTCACCGAAATTACTAAGTTTGATAGCTTGCCTAACCTTTTTCATTGTGTCAAGGAAGAACGCGAGATTATGATGAGAAATTAAAACTGCCGCCAACATTTCCTTGGCTTGATACATATGCCTCAGATATGCCTTGGAGTATCTTTTACAAACCGAGCACGCGCATTCTGAATCCAAAGGCTCTTTATCAAAAGCAAATTTGGCGTTGCGAATATTTAATTTTCCGCGCGAAGTAAAAACGCCTCCCGTGCGCCCGTTTCTTGTCGGCAAAACGCAATCAAACAGATCAACGCCGCGATAAACCGCTTCGACTAAATCTTCGGGCGTTCCGACGCCCATTAGATAACGCGGCGCATTTTCCGGCATCTGCGGCGAGAGGAATTCCAAAACTTCATACATCACACCTTTTTCTTCACCGACGCTTAAGCCACCAATCGCGTAACCGTCAAAATCAATCTCGACGGTTTTTTCAAGACTCTCTTTTCTTAATTCCAAATGTCCCGCGCCTTGAATTATTCCGAACAACGCTTGCCGACCACTTAAATTTTCAGCTTCTAAAATTCCGGTATCCGCGCACTGCAATTGCAATTCATTGAAACGATTTTTAGAACGTTCCGCCCAACGCGCCGTTAATTCCAAACTTTTTCTCGTTTGCTCAAATCCTGCGTCACCAGGCGGACATTCATCAAAAACCATCACAATTTCCGAGCCGAAAGCAGCTTGAGTCTCCATCGAAACTTCGGGCGAGAGAAATTTTTTGCTTCCGTCAATGTGCGAGCGAAACTCGACGCCTTCTTCTGTAAGTTTTCTTAAATCGGTTAAAGAAAAAACCTGAAAGCCGCCCGAATCGGTCAAAAGTGAGCGACTCCAAGTCGAAAATTTATGCAACCCGCCGAATTCTTTGATAATTTCAATGCCTGGACGCAGAAACAAATGATAAGTGCATCTTTAAGTCTCTCTGCATCTGGGTTAAAAAATCTTTTTTAATTTTTCTTGCCGATTAAACTCCAGATTTGTTTTGCCCCAATCGCGGTTTCAGAGATTATTTTTCCGTCCTCATTGACTAAAATTGCAGAAGGTGTGCCGCTCATTCCAAGTTCGTTGGAAATTTTGCGTTCTTCGTCCAAAACCACTGGTGATTGCAAATCCAATTTGCGATTTTCTTCGACTTTGCCTTCCGAAACAAGTAAAAGATTCGGCTCGTCCGCACCTTTTGTTTTGTCCCAAGTGCGCAAATCATCAAGCATTTGCTCACAAAAAGCGCACTTTAAGCTCCAAAAAGCGACCAGCGTTTTCTTTCCTCGCAAATCTTCCGAACTAACATTCTTATCGTAAATATCGGTCAGCGAAAAGTCGGGTAAACTCGCTCCAAGTTTTGTTATGCGCGATTCGTCTCCGTTTCCGTTTGAAATTAAAAGAAAATCGGTTTTATCAATCTCGCTTTTCGTTTTTTCAATCAATTCACGAATTGCCTTGTCGCCAACAGCTAAACGACTGGCAATCGTTCCATTCGTATTTACAAGCAAAGCGATCGGAGTCCATTGCGCGCCGAAAAGTTCGGATACTTCCTTGTCCTTTTGCAAGAGAATCTGTTTAAGATTTTCGCCCGCGAATTTTTCCAAATTTTCCTTTGCCTGTCCCTTACTGATAAAAACAAAATTTATCTTTTCCTTTAATTCGTTTTGCCACGCCTCAATCTCCGGCAAAAGTGTGGTACACGGAATACAAGCGGGACTTACGAAGAAAAACAAAATCGGCTTGGCTTGCATTAATAGATTTTCAAAAGTGACATTTCTACCGTTTATATCGGGCAGAATAAAGTCAGGCACTGACCCGCCGATTGGTAACCCATCATGCGGATTTGTTAAATCTTCGCGCTCGATTTCCTTTCCGCCTTCCGAAGCATTTAATTGCAAAACCTCCATTTGACGCATAATCAGCATCTGCTGCTCGGAAATTTTTTTCAAATAAAATACAACCGCTGCGAGCAGTCCGACGGTGGTCAATCCTAAAATAAGCGACATAACATTTCCTTCCGATGCGTTGTTTGACGAATCAAAAATACTTAAGCCTTGATTTTGACTTCCCTGCAAAACCAGAACAAATGCAAGCAAAGCAAACGCAGCGTTGCGACCCAAACTTTTTGCGCTGACCGGCTCGCTATGAATCTGTCCGAAACAGTGGCAATCGGGCGCGTTCCCCTGCGCCATCTGACAAATCATTCCGCCGATAAGAGTTAAAAGCAATAAAAATGCGCTGATTGCGCCAAGCCAAGCCGTCGCAACAGGTAAAAGCAAAATTGCAATAATAATTTCGACAACCGGCAAAGCGACGGAAAAAGGTTTCGCTAAATTGTCCGGCACGCCAAAATCCTTGACTGCTTTTTCCGAGCCTTTCAAGTCGAGAAATTTTCCAATTCCGGCGAGCGCGAAAACAGCGGCGAGAATTATTCTAATTAAAAGTAAAAGCGTTTCCATAAGTGAGTGGTAAGTGGTAAGTTCATTTATTTAAACTCGTTTTCGCCGTTTTAATTGAACTTGTAATAAGTTTTTGCAATTCTTGGCAGTCATTCAATATCGAATCGGCTTGCTTTTCGGTTAAATAATTGCTGTCTCGCAAAAGTCTTAGCCAATAATCCGTCTCAAATGACTCTTTCTGAGCGATTGAAAGTTTGTGTATAAAATCGGCTTTTGATTGTGCCTGATTAGCTTCTTCAACATTTGCGCCGATTGATGTGCCGGAACGCAAAATCTGCTTAGATAAAACATACTCATTTTTATCGGCAACAACAAATTGGTAAAGTTTCACTACTCACAAAGCAAACTGATATGCTTTCTTTCATAAAAACTTACCACTCACCACTTACCGTTTACCACTTTTCTTGCTTTTATGTCTTTCCTTCAAACGAATCGGCGTTGCGAAAAAATCAAACGCTTCGCGCAGGCGATTTTCAATATACCTTAAATAAGAAAAATGAAGCCCGCCCTTTCCGCCGCCTGAAGTAAAAACAACAAATATCGGCGGACGAATTCCCGTCTGCGTAAGATACTGGACGTGAAGGCGAACATTTCCACCTTTGCCCGGCGCAGTTCCGCCGCCGGTTCTTGGCTGCATTACGTTTTGTTCAAAGAATGTATTGAGTTTTGATGTCGGAATGCGCAAGTTTCGCGCCTCGTTCGCTTTTACTACCAGCGGCAGAATTTTATTGACTCTTTGACCTTTTAAAGCCGAGATTGTTATGACCGGCGCCCAGTCGAGAAATTTCATCTTGTCGCGCAGTTCGTGTTCAAACTCGATTGCGGTGTTCGTTTCTTTTTCTTCAACCGCGTCCCATTTATTAACGGCAAGAATTATGCTGCAACCCGAATCAACCGCATAACCGGCTATGGTTGCGTCCGAACTAGCAAAACCTTCGGTCGCATCAATCACCATAATCGCTACGTCAGCGCGTTCCAGAGCCTTTCGCGCCATTATCACTGAAAGTTTTTCCGCCATTTCGGTTGTTTTTCCCTTGCGGCGAATTCCGGCTGTGTCAATTAACAAAAATTCTTGTCCGTCAACGATTAAATTCGTGTCAACCGCATCGCGCGTCGTTCCGGCAATGGGCGAAACGATAACTCTTTCTTCACCCAAAATTTTGTTCAAAAGCGAAGATTTTCCGACATTCGGTCGTCCGATTATGGCAAGTCTGATTTCTCTTTCTTTTTCTTCAGCTTCCTCTTCGGGAAATTCTAAGACCTCATAAACCGCATCCAAAAGGTCTCCGACGCCATTGCTGTTTTCGGCTGAAATAGGAACGAGTTCAAAACCGAATTGATAAAATTCTCCGGCTTCTTCTTCTATTTTGCGCGTTTCGGCTTTATTTGCGGCAACAAATACGGGCTTTCCGATATTCCGTAAATAAACGGAAATTTCTTCGTCAAGCGGCGTAACTCCGGCGCGGGCGTCAACAAGCCAAATTATCGCCTGTGCTTCGGAAATGGCGTGACCGGCTTGTTTAAAGATATTTGCCGGAATTATCGCTTCGTCATCAGGCACAATACCGCCCGTATCAACAACTGTGAAGTTTTTCGCTCTCCACTCGGCTTCGCCGTAAATTCTATCGCGCGTAATTCCCGGCTCATCGCCAACGATAGATTTCCGCGCTCCCGTTATTCGATTAAAAAGTGTAGATTTCCCGACATTCGGGCGACCGATAATTGCAATCAAAGGCAGTTTCATTAAATAGAGAATAGTAAAGAAAGCATATTTCTTTCAAGCTATAAAGCAATTTTGAGATTTCCCAGTTCATCAAAACTCAATTTTATCTACGCGATGAGTGTTTTTACAAAATCTTTTATCGGAGAAAAGCATCAAATAGATCTTAAAGAAAAGATGAATAAACATCTTTTTTGATTCATCGGAGTTTTCTCAATCAAATGCGAAAACTTGTTGACATCAATACGCGAAAAAGGTTACTTTTGATTCTAATTTGACTATCTTCAAATTGGACTTCTGTCAACAACAATTTTTTCAATCTTTACGAAAAACATAATTGTTTGACTGAATTGTTTTGTCTTATTATTCATAATCCTTGGAGGAGGAAAAAATGTTTTTGAAAAATTATACAGAAAATCTGCGTTCACGATTTACGATTTTCACCTTGTTCGCAATAGCGGCAATGGTCTTTTGGTGCGGCGCAAACATAACAACAACGAATGCACAAACACCGACACCAACGCCGAGGCGAGTTCCGATGGACTTTACAGGCGATGGCAGAAGCGATTGGGCAACAATTGCGATTCCGTCAACTGCCGGTTTGCCACTCAGATGGAAAGTAACTGGCAATCCGGCATCTACTGTTCCGAATCAAGCATTCATCCGTGCTTTTGACTACGGTTTATCAGGCAGTCAAACTGTTGCAGGTGATACAATTGTTCCCGCCGATTACATTGGAGACCGAAAGACGGACGTAACAGTTTGGCGCCCATCGCAAGGAATATTTTATGTTGCTGAATTTCCGATCGGAACAGGCGGAGTTACGCTTAATCGGGCAGTTCAGTGGGGAGGAGGAACCGGCGATCTTGCACGTCAGGGTGGCGATTATGACGGTGACGGCAAAGCTGATTACACCATTATACGTATAAACCAAACTAACGGAAATTTAACCTGGTTTATAAAGAGCAGTGCGACAGGCGCTGAAAGAACTGTTCCTTTTGGAACTATTGGTGATGCAGATACCGCTCAGATTTTCCCGGGAGCAGACTTTACCGGAGACGGCAGAGACGAATTGGTTTTTGTAACGGCTTTTGAGGATACTGGTATTGTAACCTACTTTGTCGGCGACGCAGTTACCGGTGCCGGTGTAATGGTAAAGCGATTTGGTGATTTCAATCTTGATTTTAGCCTCGCGCCCGGTGATTATACTGGTGACGGCAGAGCCGATTTTGTTGCGGTTCGTCAATCAACTTCTCCGGCTACCTGGTTTATTAATGACTCAGTAACCAATACAACGACGGCGCGTCCTTTTGGTATTTCTGATCCTGGCTTCCAAGGCGGTAATGATACACCCATTCGCGGCGATTATGACGGAGACGGTAAATTTGACATAGCTGTTTTCCGCCGAAGTAGTGCCAACTTTTTCTACTTAAGAAGTTCAAGTAACAATACTATTGTCGACGGTCAAAGAGCTGGCGATCCGGGGGACTTCGCCTTGGCTGGTTTAGCTGTTAATTTCTAAAACGTAACGGTCATTTAATGTTGGAGTAATTTTTTGGTAAAGTTTCAAGTGTAAAGTACACAGAAATAACCGAATTCTTTAAAGCAACAAAGAGAGCCTTCGATAATAAATAAATTTATTATCGAAGGTTTTTTATTGAAGACATTTTTGGTATTTAGGAAACAAAGCCAAACGCAAAAACTTCTTTGACATCAATACGCGAAAAAGGTTACTTTTGATTCTAATTCGACTATCTTCAAATTGGACTTCTGTCAACAACAATTTTTTCAATCTTTACGAAAAACATAATTGTTTGACTGAATTGTTTTGTCTTATTATTCATAATCCTTGGAGGAGGAAAAATGTTTTTGAAAAATTATACAGAAAATCTGCGTTCGCTGTTTATGATTTTCGCCGTCTTAGTCACGGTTCTTTGGTGCGGCGCAAACATAACAACAACGAATGCACAAACACCAACCCCAACGCCGAGGCGAGTTCCGATGGACTTTACCGGCGATGGCAGAAGCGATTGGGCTACTGTTGTGATTGGCACTGTTGGTACACCTATCAGATGGAAAGTAACTGGCAATCCGGCATCTACTGTTCCGAATCAAGCATTCATCCGTGCTTTTGACTACGGCTTTTCAGGCGATTTCGTTGTCCCTGCCGATTACAACGGAGATCGAAAGACCGACGTAACGGTTTGGCGTCCGGGTACGCCGGGAATATTTTATGTTGCTGAATTTCCGACTGGAACAGGCGGAGTTATGATTAGCCAAACCGTTCGTTGGGGAGCAGCTAACGATAGACTAGTGTTTCAGGGCGGTGATTATGACGGCGACGGCAAAGCTGATTACACCGTTGTGCGTGTAGACAGCACTACCGGAAATTTAACCTGGTTTATTAAGAGCAGCAGCGCAGCAGGCACTGAAAGGGCTGTTCCTTTTGGAACACGTGCCGGTGCGGTTACATTTTTCATTTTCCCGGGAGCAGACTTTACCGGAGATGGCAGAGACGAATTGGTTTTTGCAACTGTTGATTCTTCTAGTCTCATAACTTATTTTATTGGTGATTCCATTACCGGCGCCGGCGTTTTGACTCGCCGATTTGGTGATTATGATGCCGATAATACTCTTGCGCCCGGTGATTATACTGGTGATGGCAGAGCCGATTTTGTTGCGGTTCGTCAAACCACCTCTCCGGCTACTTGGTTTATTAACGACTCAGCGACTAATACTACAACGGCGCGACCTTTTGGCATTCCCGATCCTGCCTTTGCTGGCAATGCGGATATACCCGTACGTGGCGATTATGACGGAGACGGTAAATTTGACATAGCTGTATTTCGCCGAAGTAATGCCACCTTTTATTACTTAACAAGCTCAAATAACAATGGTACTGTAAGTGGTCAAAAGGCTGGTGATCCGGGGGACGGTCCATTGGCGGGTTTAGCTGTTAATTTCTAAAATGTAACAGTCATTTAATGTTGGAATAATTATTCGATAAAGTTTTATTTGTAAAGTAAGCGCAGAAACAAACTGGTAATTGTTTACAACAAACATACTCCGATGACGAAACACAATTCTTCATCGGAGTTTTTTATATTAATTTCTGTGTTTTAGCAAATCAAACAGACAAAAGGAATAAAAATCGGCACAATCAATACACTGCAGCCCTTGTATAAATGTTAGGAAGAGATAATTGAAAGAATAAAGATTCAATCTGAATGTAAGTTAATTCGCCTTTAAAAATTCGTATGCAATGTGAACATTTAACACATTGTTACTGATTTCGTTGCGAATTCCCACCGCTTTCATTTTTAAGAACCCGCCGGAACTTTGTAGGGGAATAAGAAGAGAAAGTTTGTCGGCAGGCAAAATTTCAATCGGATTTATTTTTTTATCAATGGCGCTTTGCACAAGTTTCGACAACAAACTGCTTCCGATGCCGCCTGCTCCGCTGAGTTGAACGTTTAATACCTGAATTCTGCCGAGCAGTTTTTGATTTTGCTTATCATATTCAAGATTAACGTTCGTTTCCGCCCAACCTTGAAAATCAATGCAGCCAATCAAAGGCGGGTTGTATGAGCCGGTAAAAGCAATAGGCGTGTAAATTTTCCCGTCCCTAAATTTTACGGCAGTCCGAATGCCGCCAATCTCGCGCTTCAGACGAATGGTTTCATTA